>JACQGN010000294.1 GCA_016199545.1 Betaproteobacteria bacterium
ATGATCGTGGTCGCGATCATCGGTATTCTGGCGGCGGTTGCGCTGCCGGCGTACCAGGACTACACGATCCGCGCCAAGGTGTCGGAACTGGTGCTGGCGGCGAGTGGTTTCAAAACCTCCATCGCTGAGAAAGCCCAGACGGATGCCACAATAACAAGCTCCGGGTTTGGCCTGACGGTTTCCCTTACGGGCAAGGTCAAGGCCGGTAGCGTGACCAATGACGGCGTAATCACCGTTTCCGGTAACAACGCGACAGGTTCGGTCGGCACAAACGTTCAAATCACGCTGGTCCCGGCCCTTCAGACGGACGGCAAGGTGTTGTGGAGCTGCACTACCCTCCCCACGACCGCATTCAAGTATTCCCCGGCTGAGTGCCGTAAGTAAGTCCAAACGGATAAAAAACATCGCTCTGTTAAACCCCTCTTCGGAGGGGTTTTTTTTATGCAGCGACGCGGCTAATTTCCGTAATTCATGCATGAGCGGACGATGGGGAGACTCACTTCGAAGTTGAGCTCAAAGACCCGGAGCGCCTCCTTCACATAAGTCGCGCGAGTTGCGATCGCGACCAGCGGTATCACCGTGTCGCACTTGCGAATGTTGTACTCGATCCACTCCTTGTTGATTTACGCACGCGTTGAAGAACAGGCGTGCTCAAGAAAAGTCTCCAGTGCCTTCACCATTTCGTAATTATCAAATAGCACGCTGCGGGTTTCGGCGATTTTGTTGACCACGAAATGCCGGTAGTCGGCATCGGTTCCCAGCCGCAGTGCTGTTTCTGCATATTGCGCCGTTGTGCCGGCGACGCATTCGGTCATTCCCATTTTCAGATAGCAGCCGAGAGAGAAGCGGCCACGCAGAAACCGGGAAGGCAGCGTTACCACCGGAATGCCCATGGCCAGGCTTTCGTATGTAGTGTTGCCGCCGCCGAAGTGAAATGGGTCGAGCATGACATCGGATATGGAGATCAGATTGAGATAGTCCTGCCATGACAGGCCAGGGAGGAAACGAATCCGCCCCTTCACATCAGGGATGGTGCGGTCGAGGCGCTGTCTTAGCATCTCGCCGAGATGCGCATGCCGCCCCTCCAGGAATACGACTTCACCTCGAGGATCCTCACGCAGTATTTCGGCGATGGCCCGGTCGAAGTCGGGGTGGATCTTGAACAGAGACTGCGGGCAAGCGTAGATGTGCGAGCCATTGCCGAGCCCGAATGCGCTGCGGGGCTTAAGTGATGTCGGCTGCGGCGGACATTGATATCCCGGCATGATCCAGGCGGGCAGGCGCACCAGCTCTTCGCTGTAGTGGGCGCCCGCTTCCGGCAACTCGAGTGCGTGAGCCGAAACGAAGACATCCAGAGTGTCAATGCCAGTGGTATCCGGATGTCCCCAGCTCACGCACTGGAGCGGAGCGAGACGGGAGTATGCAAGAAAATAGCTCAGCGCATCCATACCGACGTCGCAGTAAAACAGCACGTCCATTTCGTGCCCGGCAATGACTTGCTCGATGCGGGCAAGCGGCTCGCCGTCAAATTCAACGTAATGGTCGCTGTCGGCGCGTATCTTGCGTGCGAGCGCGTCATCATGACGCGTCAACGAAAACACCGTTACTTCAAATTTGTCGCGGCGCAGCGCGGATATAAATCCATGATTGATCCTTCCGATAGAGTGGAGGCGAAAGTGCATGGAAACGAAACCGATGCGTATTCTGCGACTGCGAGGTCGCAGCGGAAGCGGAGAATTGCACGCCGGACGGTAAGCTTTTCGACATAGCTGCACGATGCGCTTCTGAATCTCGCAATCATTCAGGCCGTGATAAGCAAGATAGAATGGCGTGATGCCGATCTCTGTCACCGGATCGGAGACAGAGAGGGGTGGACCTTCCAGCAATTCGTCGATTTTCCGTACCAGACCCTCCCGGACTTGGATTATCTCCTGCGTCGATTGATAGAGTGCCGGCAGCAGCAGCGCGAGCAAGATGCTCTTTCCGTCCGCATGCTTGAAGCGCTGCATATTGTGCACGGTTTCTGCAACCTCGAGGGTCCGGGCCTGCTGATAGAGCACGGAAGCAAGCAGTTCATGTGCATCGAGGGAGTCCGGCCGTAACGCGATCGCGCAGCGCAGGTTAACTTCATCTTCGGAGTTAGCGATGTCGCCGCGCTTGTGAAGAGCATTCCCCAGGGCGATCCGGGATGCGTATAGTTCCGGATCGATCTCAACCGCCCGCCTGAAATACATGATCGCTTCATCGCGCCGTCCGGCGTCCTGCAGCATTTGACCAAGCCCCAAGGCGGGTTGTGGATCGGTAGGCGATTCTGCAGCCCGAGTAAGCAGCGCAATCGCTCGCGCTGTGTCGCCTTGTTGACGAGCGATCACACCGGCAAGATGCAAGGCGTCGATGTCGTCGGGGCGGGAATGGAGAACGATATCGCATAACGCCCGCGCTTTATCCAGATTGCCGGACTTCATCGCGTCATGTACCTGGTCCAAACTGAACGTGGCGGATGAAGGCAGAACTTTGTTGAGGAGCTCTTTGATTAAGCGGACGAGCATGGCGGACGCCGCGTTTACTTTATCGCTTATGTTACCGCATGGATCGCGACAACACTTACGTCAGTCATGATTGGAATCGTGCCGGGCCCGCGGTTGGCAACAAGGAGACGAAGCCTGTTAAGGATTCTTGTGTATGAGTCATATCATGTCAACTGAAAGGTATGCCGAAGCCAGCTGGGAAGATGCAGGAGGCCAACGTTGCTGCGCAAGCGGCGGTGTTGCCGAAGATACCGCCGGAGTTGCTTGACCAGCTTCATCGCCATGTATGCCGGCAGGATGACGGTGCGAACAATTCAGGGCTTTCTGGCCGAGATGTATGCCACCGACGTGACGCCGGACTTCATCAGCGCCGTCACCGACGCGGTGTTCGCGGAGATTACCGCCCGGCAGTCCCGGCCGCTGGAGCCGATGTACCCGATGATCTTTTTCGACGCCCTGCGGGTGAAGATCCGGGAGGACAACGTGGTGCGCAACAAGGCGGTCTATCTGGCCTTGGGTGCGCGGCCCGACGGCACCCGCCACATCCTCGTGCTGTGGATCGAGAACACCGAGGGGGCGAAATTCTGGATGAAGGTGTTCAACGATCTCAAGACCAGCGGGGTGCGCGACATCCTGATCGCGGTCACCGGCGGCCTCAAGGGCATGGCCGAGGTCCTGGCGGTGGTCTATCCGAACAGGCACACAAAGCGCCCATATCTGTCCAGAGTCAGGTCTCGCAATGAATACAATTGCAGGCCGGCCGCCGCACAAACGGTCTCAGCGAAGGGTGCGTAGTTTCCCTTGTGCATATCGTCCAGGATGACCCATCCCGTATCGGCTCGCAGGCCCAGAATGAATTCAAGGCTCTCCGCGCGAAGAGGCATGTCGCCGAGATCGTGGAATATGAGTTCGTAGTAGCTTTTTTTCCGGCGAAATTCCGACCATTCCATGAGGCCTTCTGTAGACAGATCCAGTGACGCCAGAAAAACGCGCGTGCAATTGAGCCATTGCGGATTATCATCAACGGAACGAATCACGCAACCGGTTGTGCACGCTCGCGCATAAAGCCGGAAAGTAACGGAACTAAACCCACTGCCAAGATCCAGAATCGCGCGCGGGCGGGCGATCATGCAAAGCGCGTATAGCACGCACGCGGTCTCGAGTGAGACCGCCCACGCCGGGGACGAGACGCGCTCGACGTAAGTCCTGTATACAGGCTCGATCAGGGTCCTGCTGTCGGAAGCAAGATGTTCGAGTTCGGCCAGGTCAGGGACGTTGGTCGCCACACGAGGCTTGCCCCTCGTGGAAGTGGCCCGCCCCCGGCGTCTCAACGCGTGCAGGGTCTCCTTGAAAAAGTGGGCAATTAGACTCACGACTATGGCCAACTACTCACAAGAACAACTATCAAGTCGGAAGGAACCGTAAGATACACGAGATCAGGGCAGGCTAATTACGCCCACTTGGCGATGCTCGGGCATGCGCCAGAACGCCGCAACTAGACCGCGCCGGGATTGCCTTGAACCCCGATTAGCCGTGGCCGGTTCACGCTGGGCGGGCGGATGACCTTGCGTTCCTTCAAGTAACGAATCACCACGTCCCATACGGGTTCGCCGCTGGCGCCCTCCGCAACCGGCGCCCAGCTTGCGACCTTGTAGGTTTTACCGGCTTCGACCAGTTTGCCCTTGAGCGTCATGCCGCTGATGCGCGCGCCGATTTTCTGCGTCGGATCGCAGGTGAACTGCATGCCACCCACGCGCACCATGTCGCCGCCCTGCTGGTAGTAGGGATCGGGATTGAAAAGGTTGTCGCAGATGTCCTCGAGGACGCTCTTGATGGTTGCGCCGGTGAGTTCATTGACCGTGACGTAGGGATAGGTAATCGCCGTCTGGTCCATTACGTGCTCGAGGGTGATGGCCTGCCCGGGCAGCACGGTCGTTCCCCATCGAAAGCCCGGTGAAAACGCAATCTCCGCGCCCTTGAGCGTCATCAGCGCGTCCAGGATCACCTGGTCGAACGTGCCGTTGAAATTTCCCCTGCGGTAGAGCAGCGTCTCGCTGATTGCGAGCCGCTCGGCGAGTTTCGCCTCGAATGGCTCGCGCACCTTCCGGATCAACGCGGCCATATCGGGGTCGGGTTCGATCAGGTTGGCGAAGATAGGGAGCAGCCGGTAGCGAAACCCGCGGACCGCGCCTGAGCGCACCGCGAGTTCCAGCACTGCCAGGAATTTGCCGTTCGAGCCGGCGTTGGTGACCAGTGTATTGCCGGCGGCATTCCGGATGAGCAACGGCTCCGGCACCGCATCGTGCGTATGGCCGCCGAGGATGGCATCGATGCCGGTCACGCGCGAGGCAAGCTTGATGTCGACGTCCATGCCGTTGTGGGACAGCAGCACCACCGCGTGCGCGCCCCTGGCTCGTGCCTCGTTCACGGTTTTCTGCAGGTTCTCCTCCTGGATGCCGAACGTCCATTCGGCGACGAAGTGGCGCGGATTGGCGATGGGGGTGTACGGGAATGCCTGTCCGACGATCGCCACCGGCACCCCGTTCATTTCGCGCATGACGTACGCCTTGAACACCGGGTCGCCGAAATCCGCCGTCTTCACGTTCTGCGCGACGAACTCGATCCTGCCGGCGAGGTCTTTATTGACCACCTCCTGCACTCGCGCCGCGCCGTACGTAAACTCCCAGTGTCCCGTCATCACCTCGACGCCGAGCAAATTGCTCGCATCGATCATGTCCTGCGCCCGGGTCCAGAGAGCGGTGCCCGAACCCTGCCAGGTATCGCCGCCGTCCAGCAGCAGCGCGCCGGGACGTTGCGCCCGCACGCGCTTTACCAGCGCGGCAAGATGCGCAAACCCCCCGACTTTGCCGAAGGTGCCCGCGGCGCGCTCGAAGTCTATATGCGTGTAAGCGTGCGCAAGCCGCGACTTCGGGCTGACCCTGAAGTGCCTGAGCAGTGCTTCTCCGACCAGATGCGGGGGCTTGCCGTAGGCGTCGCCGATGCCGATGTTGACGTCGGGTTCGCGGAAATGGATCGGGAGCAGTTGCGCATGGCAGTCCGTGAAATGCATCAGCGTCACGTTTCCGGCTGCCTTCGACAGATCGTAGAAGCGCTCCGCTTCGCCCGCGGCCAGGGCCTCGTCCGCGCCGGCGTCGAGCCCATAGGCTGATGCGACGGCCAGCAACTGCAGGAACTCACGTCGTGTGAGAGACATCCTGGAATTCCTCGCGAACGGCTACTCAGGAACAAACAAAGAGCGTTCTGGGGATTCGCCCATTTCCCACCGGCTTGCCGGTCAGCGCGCGTTGAGCGGCGGCGGTTCCGTCCGTTCGAACGCGCGCAGATAAAGCCGCGCGTTCAGTGTCGGCTTTATCTCGAGTTAATCGGCGACTGCGGGTCAATCAGGTACGCCACCATGTGGATGATCTGCTCCGGCGTAAGGTGGCCGGTGGCGCCAAGGCGCGGCATGTTGGAGCAGGGGGAGTACGCCCACGCGTTGTAGATGCGCTCGTAGGTGAGTTTCGCGATCGCATCCGAGGTTCCGCGCTGCAGGCCGTAGCCGGTCAGGCTCGGCCCGACATTGCCCACGTTGATCTCTCCCGGAGCAAGGGCATGGCAGTTCTGGCAGAGACCGCCGTTTTCCTTGCGCTTCTCGAGCCGCCCGCGCTGGATGCGGTCGCCGGCGCCATCGTGTGCGAGCTTGTCGCCGCGCTTCCAGTCGCCCACGAGCTTCCCGGAAGGCGGATACTTGATGGAGGCGCGCGCCAGCCTGGTCACCTCGGCGGCTTCCTCCTGCGTGAGCTGGGCGCCGCCGATCTTGCTGCAAATCTGCTGTGATTTGTCCTGCGCCAGGCGCTTCAGCAAGGCCGGCGCCGGCGCAGTGAAACTCTCGTTCACCATTTTTTCCGCCACCCGGCGCGTGGTGGCAGGATCGGGATAGGTCGCGCAACCCGCGATGACGAGCGCCGGGGCGCCGAGCGCCGCCCATTTGAACCATGTTTTTTTCATGTGGATCTCCTCGCCTCCCTAGCGCTTGAACCCGGGCACCCTGGTTACGGCCCCGTTTCCCTGGTACTGGAGATACGTGGTCAATGCGATCGACACATCGGACGCGTACGCGAGCTCCGGCAGCCGCATCTGCCAGAAGCAGTCATAGAGCCGCCACTGCATGGTCCGCACCACGTAATGCGCGCCGCGATACGCGGGCCAGGTCGAGACCACCTCCTGCACGCCTTGCTTGGTGGTCATATGGATGAGGTCCTGCAGGCGGATGCGCTTGTTGGCATCGCCGTGGCACTGCACGCACGCGAAATCCGTCTGTCCGCTGCGCCGGAAGAAGAGATATTCTCCGGCCTTGTACATCTCTCGTTCCTTCTGGTGGTTGAGAGAAACGTTAATTTTCATCCCGTTCGAGCGGGAGGTGATGTAAAGCGCCAGGGCCTCCATGTCGGAGCCGCTGCTGCCGCCGGGACTGATCGCCCGTCTGATGACGTCCTCGCGTTTGAACCCCTGCAGTTGAACCATACAGCTGACAAGTCTCGACTCGAGGTCCTGCACCTTGTCGGTATCCGGGAAGTAGCGCGGCAACTGAGTGCTGGCGCCCTCAAGCTTGCCCGGGCCCCTGCCGAAGTCGCATTGCTCCAGTGACACGCCCCTAGGACCCCGCTTCTCGTAAAACAGGGTCTTGCCCTTCTCGATCCACAGTTCGCCGGGGTTGTCCTCAGCGAGCATCTGGCGCCCGACCGCAAGCGGGTCGGTGGTCTGCGCCGGCACCGAAACCGCAAGAAATAGGAAAGCGCTTGCGGCAAGGCCGCCCCGCAAATTCCGCATGATCTCCTCCTCCTGTGTTCTTGGCAGAACCGGCGCCGCAGCTACGAGCCCGCAGCTACCGTTGTTTCGTCCGTGCGCTTGTCACCCTTGTTGTCGGTCCAGGTGACGCTGATCCTGTCGCCGGCTTTGGCGCCCTTGACGCGCAGCCCCAGGAACGGGTTGCGCGAAATCGCCTGGGTCCACTCGGCGTCGAGTACGGTCTTGCCGTTGTGGCTTACCACGACATTCCTGATGAAATGCATCGGGATCAGCTCGCCCTTGGCGTTCTTCCGTTGCCCGGTTTCCATCGGGTGCATCATCAGTATGCGTACGTCGGCGACGTCGCCCTTCAGGGTCGCGCGGATCCTCATCGGTTCAGACATGTTCTCCAGTCCTCCTGTTGTTTTCGCGGACGTGCCGGCAGACGGTCAGCCGCAGCCTCCAATCGTGACCTTGACTTCCTTGACGGCGGTGAAGTACTTTCCGCCGGCCTTCACGATCGCCCGCACATCGGAGGTCTGGCCCATCTTGATGCGGGTCGAGACGTACGCGTCCGCGCCGGGCGTGATGTCGAAGCTCGCGGCGAGCGGAAAGGGATTCTTCTCCGCCAGGATCGCGATGCTTTCCGTGTTGGCGATCCTGCTCGTCACGGCGACCGGTACGACGGCGCCATTCTCGGCGATATCCGGCGCGGTGATGACGATATCCCGGCTCTCGACGAGATTGCCCGCCCCGAGATTCTTCAATGCATCGGCAACGGCCTTCGCCTGGAAGGCGGCCTCGTTGCGATTCGCGGCCCACGCGTGGCGACCCGCAATGAGTCCCGAGATCGCGGCAGCAGACAGTGCTCCCGCGCTCCCTGCCAGCCGGAGAACGTTCCTGCGCAGCTTGTTCATTTACCCTCCTGCAATGTGAATTCCAAACGGCGGCGGCTTGACATCGCCGCTCTTGAAAACTTGGTGCGTACCACGCGCACGCCAGTCTCCAGGCGCACCGGGAATCCTAACCAACT
Organism: Betaproteobacteria bacterium; assembly: GCA_016199545.1. Classification (GTDB taxonomy): domain Bacteria; phylum Pseudomonadota; class Gammaproteobacteria; order Burkholderiales; family SG8-41; genus DSOT01. The sequence continues at coordinate 8,350 of JACQGN010000294.1, forward strand.
CCAGATAAAGCGTCCAACCAAGATGCTTTTATTGCCCCATAAACGGTACTTTGACGCGAGAGTAACACGGACTGCGCAGGCGTGTCCGTCCCCGATTCACGATCAGCGCCGCAGCTTGCCCGCGACCCAGTGACCGGATTTGCCGCCTTTTTTTTCCAGCAGTTGCATCCGCTCCAGGCGCATGCCGCGATCGACGGCTTTGCACATGTCATAGACCGTCAGCAGCGCAGCTGCGACGGCCGTAAGCGCCTCCATCTCGACGCCTGTGCGATCAGTGGTTTCGGCGGTGGCAATGCATTCGACCGCCGTGTGCGGTCGATCAAGAACGAAGTCGATGTCGATCCGCGTGAGGGCCAGTGGATGGCAGAGCGGGATGAGCTCGGACGTGCGCTTTGCCGCCTGTATCCCCGCGATGCGCGCGACGCCGAGAACGTCACCTTTGCTGCCGGTTCCGGCGGCGATCTGCTCCAGCGTGTCCGACGACATGGCGATGCGCCCGCCCGCCCGCGCGACACGCCGCGTTTCGGCCTTGCCGCCCACGTCGACCATGCGCGCCTGCCCCCGTGAGTCGAAGTGCGTCAACCGCCTGCGTGCCATGTGGTTAGGAACTCTCCGCGCCTCCGTTTATCATAGCATCATGACTCTGCGTTATCTGTTGATTCTACTGCTGGTTGCGATTCCGCGTGCGGTGGCCGAGGGGTTGCCCGAACTCGGGGAGGTCGCGCAAAGCGATTTTTCGCCGGCGCACGAGCGCCGCCTGGGCGAGAGCATCATGCGGGAAGTGCGCGCCGACCGCAGCTTCTACGATGAGATCGAGGCGACCGATTACGTTAACAACCTGGGCGACCGCCTGGCCTCGCACAGCAACGAAGCGCGGCAGAATTTCGACTTTTTCCTCTTGCGCGACAGCCAGATCAACGCGTTCGCGTTGCCTGGCGGGTTCGTGGGCGTCAACACCGGACTGATCCTCAACGCGCAGAGCGAATCCGAGGTGGCAAGCGTGCTGGCACACGAGATCGCGCACGTCACGCAACGGCATATCGCGCGCATGGTGGTGCAGCAGAAGCAGAGCCAAATCGCATCGCTTGCCGCGATGGCGGTGGCGATACTCGCCGCACGCGCGAGTTCGCAGGCGGCCCAGGCGGCGCTCGCGTTCGGGCAGGCGGGAGCGATCCAGAGCCAGCTCAACTTCACGCGCGACAACGAGCGCGAGGCGGATCGCGTGGGATTGCAGATACTGGAGCGGGCGGGTTTCGATCCCCACGCGATGACTGCGTTCTTCGACCGGCTGCAGCGGGTGACCCGCATCTACGAGGGCGGCGCACCTTCCTACCTGCGCACCCATCCCCTCAACTTCGAGCGCATCGCCGACGTGCAGAACCGGGTCGAGTCGCTACCCTACCGCCAGATTGCCGACAGCGTGGAATTTCAGCTGATCCGGGCGAAACTCAGGGCGGAACTCGATTCCCCCCGGGATGCGCTCGCATTTTTCCGGGAAGGCCTCGCGGAACGGCGCTACCTGAGCGAGGCGGCAAGCCGCTACGGACTCACCCTGAGCCTACTGCGGACGGAAGACTATGCCGGCGCACGCAAGGAGTTTGCCGCGTTGCGCAAGGTCCTGCCGGCGAATGCGATCGTGGAGACGCTCGGGTGCCGGGTGCAGTTTGCCGCGGGCGACTTAAAGGCGGCGTCCGTCTGCTTTCAGGACGCGCTGCGGCTCTTTCCCGGCCATCGCGCGCTGGTGCATGAGTTCGCCAACGCGCTGCTTGCGACGGGGCAGGCGCAGGAGGCGCTTAAGGTGGTCGAAAGCCGGCTGCAGGTGCAAAGCGAAGATTACAAGCTGTACCTGCTCCAGGCTCGGGCCTACGCCATGTTGAACAGGCGGCTCGCGCAGCACCGGGCGCAGGGCGAGGCCTACGCGCGCATGGGCAATATCGCGGGCGCCGTCGAACAGATGCAGATCGCGTTGAAAAGCGGCGACGGGGATTTTTTCCTGATGTCGAGCACCGAAGCGAGATTGAGGGAACTGCGGCGGCTGCACGACGAACTTCGCCGCGACGCGGGAAAGCGTTAGGCGCGACAGCGAGTCCGTTCGACTCGCTGGAATGGTGGGCGCCCGGGATTCGGAGCGCTATTTGCCGCGCCGCGGCGATGTCGCGTAGTGCTGCATCAACAGCCGATCACGCCAGAATTTCTCGTCGAGCAGCGCCGCAGGCACCGCATAGCGCTCGAGCGGGGGAACTTCGGTGACGGCGACGACTTTCACCACATCGGTGTAGTCGATTCTGCGCAGCAACCCGTCGTCGCCTGCCAGGCGGCCGATGAGGAAGCGCTCGCAAACCCTGAAAACGTAGACGTTTGCCGGCTGCACGCGGCCTGCGGCGTTCCGCCAACTCAGGGTATAGCGCGTGTCGGGCTTGAAATCGTGTTTGTCCAGGATTCACCTCGTTTGCCGCCGCGAGCCCGGCTACCTCCCGCGCATGCGCCAATGATAGACCTGCGATGCGGCTGCTTGTGGGGATTATTCTTTCAACGTAGCTACTTAGCGGAAAGCTATCATGCGACGCCGCGCATGATCTTGGACGCAGATGCGCCCGGCGGAGGTCGATCCAGGCAACAGAATGTGTTGCGGCCATTTTTTCTTCGAAGTATATTAGAGTTTTAGAGAACACTAATTTAAGCCAAAGAGGAGTTTCATGCAGTTCGACAAGGAGCTTGACGCAAGAGGCCTCAATTGCCCGCTGCCTATCCTGCGCACCAAGAAGGCGCTGACCGACATGATTTCGGGCCAGGTGCTCAAGATTCTCGCGACCGACCCGGGATCGGTGAAAGATTTCCAGGCGTTTTCCAAGCAGACCGGCAACGCGCTGCTCGCTTCCGATACCGCCGACAAGGAGTTCATCTTTTTCATGAAGAAGAAGTAACGTTATCGCCGACAGCCGGGCCGGCCTGCTAGCTGCTGCGCCCCGGAACGGACGTGACATACCGCCTGGCGCGCGCAACACAAGGATGACATGGCGACGTACGCAGAAATGCAGGAGATCTTCGAGGACATCAAGTCCGATCTGCGCTACGAGCATGAGTTGAACGGATGCCTCAATTGCGGCATCTGCACGGCGACCTGCCCCTCGGCGCATTTCTACGAC
>JACQGN010000307.1 GCA_016199545.1 Betaproteobacteria bacterium
GAGGCGATGAGGCAGAAGATTGAGGGAATGAAGACGGTGAATGTCTTCCAGGGCAGTGCGTCGGCGCAATATTCCGGGCCGTCGGCCGACGCGCAGGCCGAGCGCAAGCCGGAGCCGGTGCTGCAGCCGCTGGTGCGCACCAATCCCGACAACGGGACGAAGGCGCTCTATTTCCATCCAGTGAAGACCGAGAACATCACCGGCATGGGCGCCGCGGAATCGCAGGCTTTGCTCGACGATCTGCTGGAACGGTCCGTCCGTCCCGAGTTCACCTACCGCCACAAGTGGCGCAAGGGCGACATGCTGATCTGGGACAATCGGGCAGCGATGCACCGCGCTCATTTCGATTACGACCCGAACGAATATCGTCTGCTTTACCGCGTACTGGTGCGCGGCGAACTGCCGTTCTAGAGCATGAATGACAGAGGGGAAGACAACCATGACACAAGTCGGCACCGGCAAACATACCTACGAACTGATACGCGATTGGCCCAGGATGCCCAAGGGAGAATCCCTCGGCGTAGTCAGTCGAGTGGCGACCGATTCCCAGGACCGCGTCTACGTTTTCCAACGCAAGGATCCGCCGGTGGTGGTGCTCGACCGCGAGGGGAATTACCTCGGTTGCTGGGGCATCGGCGCGGTCAAGGAAGCGCACGGCATGAAGATCGTGGACGATGTCGCCTATACCACGGATCGCCCCGATTCGGTCGCGGTGTCGTTCACGCCGGATGGCAGGTCCTTGCTCGTACTCGGCACGCGCACGGCGTGGGCGTCGACTCGCGCGGCGACATCTACGCCGGGTTGACCGTGGACCGCAGCGTGGACAAGTTCGTGCGCGTGGGTTAAGCGGGAGATCGCGTGGACAGGGAGCTGGACTTTACCGGCAAGACAATCCTGGTGACGGGATCGGGCCGCAACATCGGGCGCGCAATCATTCTCGAGTTCGCGGGGCGCGGTGCGAACGTGATCATCAACAGCCGCTCGAACCGCGAGGAAGCGGAGTCCGTCGAAAAAGAAGCGCAGGCGCTCGGAGCGAAGACGCTCGTGGTCATGGGTGTCGCGGGCGAGCTGAGCACGGTCGATGAAATGAAGCGGCGCGCGGAGGAGACCTTCGGGCGCGTCGACATCTACGTCAGCAACGCCGCCCGCCGGCTCCACAAGACGTTCTTCGAGACCTCAAACGAGGACTGGCACTTCTTCCTCAACCAGCAGCTCACCGCCTCGTGGTACCTCGCCAAGGCGTTCGTCCCCGGGATGAAGGAAGCGGGCTGGGGGCGCATCATCCACATCAACGGGCCGGACGGTTACACCGGCGGCTGGACGCGCGCCCCGCACTCCACGGCGAAGGGGGGGCTGCGCACGCTCACCAAGTCGCTCGCGGCCGGCCTCGGCGAGTACGGGATCACCGTCAACGACATCAACCCGGGATTCATGGACACGATCCGCGACATGGAGACCCACCCGGGCGTCACGCCCGAGTACAGCGCCGAACGGGCGCGGCAGACCCACGCGATCAAGCGCCAGCCGCGGGTGGACGAGCTGGCCTGGGCCTGCGTGTTCCTGTGTTCGCCGCGTGCCAGCGCGATCACGGGGTCGGTGATCCACGTCGATGGCGGCATGCGCATGCTCGGATAGAGGCGATCCGTTTGCTGCCTACTTCAGCGGCTCATCAGAAAATGCCTCGGCGGCGGCCTCGATGGTCAAGACACCGCTCGGTACCGTGAGCAGGCTTGTTTCGTGTTGGTAGATGGAATAGATTGCGAAGACACAGGGAAGGGAGGGGGTGAGCAATGAACCTGAAGATCGAGCAAGTCGAAGTATTCGGCGTGGGGATGCCCTTGAGCGGCACGTTCACGAGCGGCGGCATATCCAAGGACGTGACGAAATGCATCGTGGTGCGCCTTACCGCATCGGACGGCACGATGGGCATCAGCAGCATCGAGCCCTCGGCCTCGGCCAAATCGCCGGGAACGGCCATGGAGCTGTTGGCTACGCTCCGGGATCGCATCGCCCCCGCGGTGGTGGGACAGGATCCGACCAACATCCACCGCCTGATCGAGCTGCTGGATCGGCTGGCGCCGACACAGCCCGGCGCCGGGGCCGCCGTGGAAATGGCGTGCGTCGAGCTCACCGCGCGCGTCCACGGAGTGCCGATCTACGCCTACCTTGGAGGCGCGGTGCAGGAGCGCGTGGAATTCAACGGCTGGATCGGCATGCTTCCGCCCGAAGAAGCGGCGGCGGAAGGGCTGCGCTGGCTCAAAGCGGGATTCCGCTCCGCGAAGATAAAGGTGGGGAGCGGCGTCGAAGCCGATCACGACCGCATCGCCGCGGTTCGCGCTGCTGTCGGGAGTGCGATGAAGCTCCGCATCGACGCCAATACGCAGTACGACGCCGATACTTCGCTCAGGCTCTGCCGCCTGATCAGGCAATACGACCTGCAGCTTTTCGAGCAGCCGACGCCGAAGAACGATCTTGCGGGGATGGCGCGAGTCCGCAGGGAGGGCGGGATTCCCGTGATGGCGGACGAATCGGTGGACGACCATGCCAGTCTCATCGCGGTGATCAAGGCCGAAGCCGCGGACTTCGTCAAGTTCGGCATCAAGCAGGCCGGCGGCATTCTGCGCGCGGCGCGCATGCTCGCCACCGCTGAGGCTGCAGGTCTTCCGGTCGTCATCGGCCACGGGTTCGGACTCGATCCCAGCACGCTCGCAGAGGTCATGCTTGCAGCCTCGTCCCGCAACGTGCTGCCCGGGCTCGAATGCGTGGGTCCGCTCAAGGTGGTGGATACGGTTGCAACGACGCGCCTTGATATTTCCTCGGGCAGTCTGCCGCTACCGGGCGGGCCGGGTCTCGGCATCAGTCTCGACGACAGCAAGCTCAAGCAGTATCCCCTGCACTAGGATGCTTTCCTTTCGTGTCATTGCGAGGGAACCGAAGCAATCTCGTTGCAGGCAACGCAATCGCGGCCAGCCGCGAGATCGCCGCGTCGCCGCCTCCTCGCGATGACACCGGGGTCCGTGCTTGCCGATGGTTGTTGAAAGTTGCTTGCGGGACACGACACAGGCATGACGACAGGTCGAAGGTTGTGATGACTGCTCCTGAAAACGACTTCCGGGTCATGACCTCGGGCGCGTTTGCCGCCGCGCATGTCGCGCTGATCCCGCAACTGAAGAGATCGTAGGTTGGGGTGAACGGCGTGAACCCCAACAATCTTGCGACTCGGCACCCTAGGAGTGTGTCGGACTTAGCTCCGACACACTCCTTTCGCATACCGTCGTGCAAGCAAAGGGTACCTATTGGTTGTGGTTATTCCTGAATTCAGGCTGGTCCGTGCC
>JACQGN010000301.1 GCA_016199545.1 Betaproteobacteria bacterium
ACCAACAGCAGGCCTTCCCTCGCAAGCGGCGGGCCGAGCGCTTCTGCGATCTCGCGATCGCGCGCGGTGAGTTCGCGAGCGACGCCGGTGCCGCCGGCTGCGAGGTTACCGCGGGTTTCGCCCGGCTTGGGGATGCGCGCGAGGCACCAGGGCACGGGTTCACCGCCGATCAGCAGCACGCGCTTGTCGCCTTCCCGGATTTCGGGGATGAAGCGTTGCGCCATGACGGTGCGGCGGCCGTAATGGGTGACGGTTTCGATGATGACGTTGACGTTGTGATCCTGCGCATGCACGCGGAACACCGAAACCCCGCCCATGCCGTCGAGCGGCTTCAGAATGATGTCGCCGTGTTTGGCCAGAAACTCGCGCACCAGGCTTTCCTTGCGGGTCACGAGCGATGGCGCGGTGAACCGGGCGAAGCGTGTGATCGCCATTTTCTCGTTGTAGTCGCGAATGGCGCGCGGCCGGTTGAAGATGCGCGCGCCTTCGGCCTCGGCGGCCTCGAGCAGGTAGGTGCTGTAGACGTACTCCATGTCGAACGGCGGATCCTTGCGCATCAGCACCGCATCGAAGCGCGCGAGTGGCGTCTCAGTCGCGGGCTCGACGCGATACCACGGGTCTTTTTCGCTGGTGAGGTGCAGGCGCTGCGCCGAGCCGAAAACCGTCCCCCCGCGCCACAGCAGGTCGTGCTGCTCCATGGCGTGGAGATCGTGGCCGCGCGCGGCGGCCTCGCGCATGATGGCGAAGGTCGTGTCCTTGTAGGTCTGGAAGTTCGCCAGTGGATCGACGATGAGCGCAATTTTCATTTCGCGGCGCGCAGCGGCCGCTGCTGCGTTTCCCGCTCGAATTCCTGCTCCGCGCGCTCGAGTTCGATCGCCGCGGCAAGCAGCGCCAGCCGCGCGACGACGCCGTAGGCGTAGAAGCGGTTGGGCGGGCAATCGGGATCCTCGGGATCCGGCGAGGAGCACGGGGCGTCGAAAGCGAGCGGCGCGAAATGCATACCCGGCGCGTTGAGGTTCTGATCCGTGCCGCGCTCGGTATGAACGCGGTAGAAGCCGCCCACGACGAAACGGTCGATCATGTAGACGACGGGCTCGGCGACCGCGTCACCCACCGTCTCGAACGTGTAGACGCCCTCCTGCACCAGCACCTCCTCCACCTGCAGCCCCTCTTTGACCACCGCCATCTTCTTGCGCTGCTTGCGGTTCAAGTCGCGCACTTCCGCAGGGTCCTTGACCGTCATGATGCCCATGCCATAGGTGCCGGCGTCGGCCTTGACGATGACGAAGGGGTCTTCCTTGATGCCGTACTCCCGGTACTTCGCGCGTATGTCGTCGAGGATCTCGCTGACGTAGCCCTCCAGGCATTCCTCGCCCTTGCGCTCCTGGAAATTGATCCTGCCGCAGCGCTCGAAGTACGGGTTCAGGAACCAGGGATCGATCCCGATCAGATGCGCGAATTCCTCGCATACCTCGCGGTAGGCCTGGAAGTGGTTCGACTTGCGCCGGGTGGACCAGCCGGCATACGGCGGCGGCAGCACCACCTGCTCCAGGTTGACGAGGATTTCGGGAACGCCGGCCGAGAGATCGTTGTTGAGCAGCACGACGCACGGATCGAACCCTTCGACCAGCAGGCGATTGCCGCGGCGCACGAGCGGTTCCAGCCGCACCTTATTGCCGCCGGCAGTATCGAGGTCGATCGGCTTGGTGATCTCCGGCAGGAGGCTGCCGACGCGCACGTTCATGCCGGCGTGCCGCAGGATGCGCGCGAGGACGGCGACGTTACGCAGGTAGTGGAGGTTGCGCGTGTGGTTCTCCGGGATGAGCAGCACGCCGCGCGCCTCCGGGCAGACTTTTTCCACCGCGCTCATCACTGCCTGTACGCAGAGCGGCCGAAAGTCGGGATTGAGATTGTTGAAGCCGCCGGGAAAGAGATTGGTGTCGACCGGCGCGAGCTTGAAGCCGCTGTTCCTGAGATCGACCGACGCGTAGAACGGCACGGTACGGTCCTGCCACTGGGTGCGCAGCCAATGTTCGATGCTCGGCGCGGCCTGGAGCAGCGAGCGCTCCAAGTCGGGCAGCGGGCCGGTGAGCGCGGTGGTGAGGCGCGGTACTGTGGACATGTTCTCCTCGCGGGACGGTGATTGTAGCCGACGTTGTCGCTTGCCGCAGGCGGGCGGGAAAACCGGCTGATTTCGCCGGCGTGAGGCCTCAGGGGCGCTCGTTGAGGCGGGAATTTAGGCCCAGAACAGGCCGCGGTCAACTTCGGGACGCCGGCAGGCGTGGGTCCGAAAAAAAAGCGGGCGCCCGGAGGCGCCCGTATAACACACGCTGCTTTCTGGATAGTTAAACGTGATAGGCGGTCTCGCCGTGCGAGTTCACATCGAGTCCCTCGCGTTCCTCCTCCTCGGACACCCGCAGTCCGACCAGCAGGTTGGCGATCAGGAACGAGACCCACGCGACGACGCCGGTCCAGATGACGGTGACGCCGATCGCCTTGGCCTGGATCCACACCTGGCCGGCAATGCTCTCGAAGCCGGGTTTCATCTCGAACCAGTTGTTGACGAAGCCTGGCCCGCCGAGGTCAGGCGCATTGAACACGCCGGTCAACAGCGCGCCGAGTATGCCCCCCACGGCGTGCACGCCGAAAACGTCCAGCGAGTCGTCCGCGCCCAGCATGCGCTTCAACTGGTTCACGCCCCACAGGCACACGAAACCGGCAGCGGTGCCGATGACGAATGCTCCAGGGATGCCGACGTTGCCTGCGGCGGGCGTGATCGCGACAAGGCCCGCCACCGCGCCGGAAGCCGCGCCGAGCATCGAGGGCTTGCTCTTGAATATCCATTCGCCGATGGTCCACGCCAGCACTGCGCAGGCCGTGGCAAGGAAGGTGTTGATGAAGGCGAGGGTTGCCGACGTGCCCGCCTCGAGCGCGGAGCCCGCGTTGAATCCGAACCAGCCCACCCACAGCAGCGATGCCCCGATCATGGTCATCGGCACGTTGTGCGGCGTCAAAGCCTCCTTGCCGAAGCCGATGCGCTTGCCGACCATGTAGGCGCCCACCAGGCCCGCCACACCGGCATTGATGTGCACCACGGTGCCGCCCGCGAAATCGAGCGCGCCCCATTGCCAGAGCAGGCCCGCCTTGCCGTTCAACTCGTCCACCAGCTTGGCACTGGTATAGGCGTCGGGCCCCATCCAGAACCAGACCATGTGAGCGATCGGCGTGTAGGAGAAGGTGAACCACAGCACCATGAAGACCAGCACCGCGGAGAACTTCACACGCTCGGCGAAGGCGCCGACGATCAGGCAGCAGGTGATGGCGGCGAACGTCGCCTGGAAAGCGACGAACAGCAGTTCGGGGATCACCACCCCCTTGCTGAAGGTCGCGCCCATCGCGAATTCGCCCTTCGCGGAATCAAAGGTGCCGCCCAGGAACAGGCGGTCAAAGCCGCCGAAGAAGGCATTGCCTTCGGTGAAGGCCAGGCTGTAGCCGTACACGCACCACAGCACTGTGATCAGCGAGAAGGTGACGAACACCTGCATCAGCACCGACAGCATGTTCTTGGCGCGCACCATGCCGCCGTAAAACAGCGCCAGAGCAGGGATGCTCATCATGATCACCAGCGCCGTGCTGACCAGCATCCACGCCACGTCCCCTTTGTTGGGGGTCGGCGCCGGCTTGGCTTCGGCAGCAGCCGGAGGTTTAGGCGCGGTGGACTCGGCGGCAGGCGCCACCGGCGCAGCAGCGGGTGCCGGCGCAGTTGCAGCCGGTTTGTCGGCGGGCTTGTCCTGCGCTTGCGCGGGCAGGCCCGCCAGACTGACGGCGCCGATCAATGCCAGGATCGCAAATAGTCGTTTCATTTCATTCTCCCTACAGCGCCTCGGCGCCGGTTTCCCCGGTGCGGATACGAATGGCCTGCTCCAGGTCGTAAACGAAGACCTTGCCGTCGCCGATCTTGCCGGTGTTGGCGGCTTTTTCTATCGCTTCGATGACTTGTTCCAGCATGTCGGTCTTGATCGCGGCCTCGACCTTTACCTTGGGCAGGAAGTCGACGACGTATTCCGCGCCGCGATAGAGCTCGGTGTGGCCCTTCTGCCGGCCGAAGCCCTTTACTTCAGTGACCGTGATCCCCGACACGCCGATTGCCGAGAGCGCTTCGCGCACTTCGTCGAGCTTGAAGGGTTTGATGATTGCTGTGACCATTTTCATAGTGGTATGCCTTGAAAAGGGGCCCGATGCCGCGGCCCCGCGTTTCAGGTTCTAGAACGTCTTCTTGATATAGACGGTGCCCGTTCCCTTCGCGAGGTTCTTCGGGTACACGCCCGCCGGCGTCTCGAACGGGGTGCCGTAGCACAGGCTGTTCGCGCCGCTGGTGTCGGTGTAGAACGCACCGATCGTGAAGTCCTTCGGTAACGCGTAGGACAGGCCGAGCCTCCAGTCGTCGTAGGAGCACGCGTTATCGTTGCTCGCTACGCCGATGAGCCGCGCGTCCTGACCCTTGAACTTCTGGATGCCGTAGTGGGCGTCCACGGTGATCCCCGAATCGCCCAAGGGAACGGCGGCGCTGAAGTCCAGGTAATAGGTGCCGCTCGCATCCAGAACGGCGAACGCTTTGTTGCTCACGACGTGCGAGTACTTGACGCTGATCCATTTCCAGCCCAGTGCGCCGTAGATTTCCCAGGCGTCGGCCTTCGGATTAAGCGGGTTCGCGAGGGTGTTGGCGTCCCCCGGATACCAGTAGTAGAGCGTGCCCACGTCATAGGTGAAATCCGACTTGCCGATGCTGCCCTTGAACCCGCCGTAGAAATCGAACTCTCCGCTGCCCCCGGCGCTGTAGGCGCCCCCGTCGCGCAGCCAGCTGATGTTGGAGGCCCAAGTGCCCACGTAAAAACCGCTCGCGTGGCTGTAGTCAAAGCCGCCCTGGATCGCGGGCTCACGGTTGGTCTGCGTGAGACCGCGGAAGATATATTGACTGTATAACCCGACATTACCCGTCAGCGTGTGTGGCGAGGCGGGAGCCGCTTGAGCCTGGGCCATAACTGCTCCCGGAAGGAG
>JACQGN010000027.1 GCA_016199545.1 Betaproteobacteria bacterium
CCTTCCTGGTGCTCGCGCCATTCATGATCGTGATCATCTATTTCGCGGCCTTCCAGGCGTCGCGCGACTGGGCCGATCTCGCCGCGCTCTTCGTGCTGGGCGTGCTCGCGATGTACATGAAGCGCTTCGGATGGTCGCGCCCCGCGCTGCTGATCGGCTTCGTGCTCGCGATGCGGCTCGACGCCGCGGTCTACCAGTCGGTGCAGGTCTATGGCATGAGTTTCCTGGAGCGCACGGGCGTGCAGGTCATGCTCGCGCTGATCGCGATATCCGTTTTTCTCGCGTTTCGCTTTAAACCGTTACGCGAGCCGCTGACTCCGGACGGCCCGCACGCGCCGGTTGCCAGGGCGCCGCAGATGATTTTCCTCGGCGTGATGACGGCGTGCGTTGCGTACGTGATCTACGAAATGTCGCGGCTCACCTTTCTCGCGCGCGTGTTTCCGCTGTCCGTGGCGCTGATCACGCTCGCCCTGCTGGCGGCGGCGTTCGCGCTTACCCTGCGCAACCGGCCGTCGTACATACTTGACGACGCCGAACGCGAATGGTCCGCCGACGAACGGCCCGTGCACTCGGACTTGTACTTCCAGGGCTGGATGCTCGGACTGCTGGGCGTGGTCGCCCTGTTCGGCTTCGTGATCGGGGTCGCCTTGTACCTCTGCGCCTTCCTGCGGATGAAGGCGCAGGCGGCATGGCATTGGGCCGGGGTGGGTGCCCTGGGAGCGATAGGCGTGTTGAGCCTGCTCTCTCACCTGTTCTCACTCGACTACCCGATAGGGGTCCTGCAGTCGCTCGTGGAAATGCCCTGGCCGCTCAACTAGGAAGAGCGCGTCAGGCAGCAGCCCGTCACTCCATTGTTTTCACGTTCGGCGCCGCCGTGATCTGCATCTCGGTGAGCGCGATCACTTCCTCCGGTGTGAATCCCGGCGCCACCTCGTCGAGAATGAACTGTTTCCCGTCCCAGCGCAGGAGCGCGAGGTCGGTCACCACGTAACTGACGCAGCCCTTCCCCGTCAGGGGATAGGTGCATTGCTTGCGCAGTTTCGGGCGGCCCTTGCTGTCGGTGTGCTCCATGACGATGATCAACTGGCCCTTGCCCGAAAGCAGGTCCATCGCGCCGCCGATGCCGCCGCGCTTGGCGTCGGCGGTGCTCCAGTTCGCCACATTGGCCGCTTCATCGACCTCGTAGGCGCCGAGAATCACGGTGTCGATCCAGCCCCCGCGCGCCATTTCGAACGACGTGACGCTATCGAAGAACGACGCGCCGGGCGTCAGCGCCACGAATTGTCCCGCGGCGTTGTAGATGTCCGGATCGATCTCGTGTTCCTCCGACACCATGCGGCCGTAGCCGAGGACGCCGTTCTCCGCGTGGAGGATGACATCGCGGCCCTGGAGGTGGTTCGAAACCATGGTCGGGATGCCGACGCCAAGATTCACGTAGGTGCCTTCCTTGACGAGCGCGGCGGCGCGCTTCGCGATGCCGGCCCGCGTCAGCGCCGGCTTGTCGTTGTAGAGGCGCGGCTTGTCGGAGGGCCGCCGCTCGGGCCGGCGCCACGCTTTGCCGTCGGTGACCTGCGTTGTCTTGACGACGCGCGCTACGAAAATGCCCGGAAGATCGATGAGTTCCGGCGGGATCACGCCCGGCTCCACGATCTCGTCAACCTCGACGATGGCACAGCGCGCGGCCTTGGCGAAGCTGGGATTGAAATTCTGGCTGCCGCCGCGGAACTGGACGTTACCGAGGCGGTCGCCGCGATACCCCCTCAGCAGGGCGTAGTCCACCCGTATCGCGTATTCGAGGACGTGAGGCTTGCCGTTGAATTCGCGGATTTCGCGGCCCTTCACGAGGTCGGTGCCGACGCTGGTCGGGGAGTAAAACGCCGGTATGCCCCCTCCGCCGGCGCGGCAGCGTTCGACGAGGATCCCCTGCGGCACCAGCTCGACTTCCAGCTCGCCGGCGGCGATCTGCGCCTCGCTGGCGGTGGGCGTGCCGGGCCGCACGGAAAAAGCGGCGATCAGTTTCTTCAGTTGCTTGTTTTCGGCGAGGATCTGGCCGCGCGTGGCGCCCGGGTCGCCGAGGGAGTTGCACACGAGGGTGAGCTGCTTCACCCCCTTGTCGCGCACCGCGAGTATCAGGCTGTTGGCGAAACGGTGCGCGACACCGAACCCCGCGATCGCGATCGTCGCCCCATCGGGAATGTCGGCGGTTGCGTGCTCCGGAGATGCAAAAATCTTGTCCATGCCAGTTCTCCCAGATAGCGCTTTTGGTGTCGCCCGGACGTGCCCCTGGGTCCAGGCTTTGACGGCGAATCATAACCGTTTTGCCGGGCCGTGCATCACGATCGACCCTGCACGTAACTGCGCTTGACCGGTTTCATGCGCTGGGCGCATGATTTCCCGTCACCCTCCGGCGTAAAGCGCCCGGGACGGTGATCGAACATAACAATCCAACAACCAGAGGAGACGATTCATGCGGTCTGCAATCTGTACGGCGATAATCGCAACGGGGCTGCTCGTGCCGGCTCAAACGATTCTTGCGCAGGAGTTCCCGGGCAAGACGGTGCGTATCGTGATCCCGTTCGCGGTGGGCGGCAGCAGCGACCACAACTCGCGCATCCTGCAACCGCACCTTACGGAGCGCTGGAAGCAGCAGATAGTGATCGAGCCGCGCCCGGGTGCGGCCTCGACCGTCGGCACCGATTACGTGGCCAAGAGCGCGCCCGACGGGCATACGCTACTGTCCACCTCGACGCAGTTTGCATACGCCCCCGCGACTTTCGCGCATCTCCCCTACGATCCCCTCAAGGATCTCGTTCCCGTCACGCTCGTTTCCATCTCGCCGCAGATAATCGTCGCGCATCCGTCCCTGCCGGTGAAGAACGTGAGGGAGCTCATCGCGCTCGCCCGGGCCCGTCCCGGGGCGCTCAACATGGGCAACGCGGGCTCCATGCTGGCTTCGCATTTTTTCTTCATGCTCGCCAAGGTGAAAATAGAGCCGGTGCCGTACAAGGGAGCCGGGCCGCTCACGACCGACTTGATGGGCGGGCACGTGCCGCTCGCCATGGCCGCGATCAGCTCGTTGCAGGGGGCGGTGCGCCAGGGTCGCGCGAAAATCATCGGCGTGTGCTCCCTCACGCCGTCCTCGATGTTCCCCGACGCGCCGGTCATAGCGAAGGACGTGCCCGGCTTCGAAGCCGTCGCGTGGTTCGGGTTGTTCGCGCCCCGCGGCACGCCGCCGAATCTCGTCAAGCGAATTCGCGACGACGTCGCGGCGGTGCTGCAGATCCCGGACGTGCGCAAGCGCCTGAACGACATCGGCGGCGAGCCGAGCGGCCTCGCTCCGGACGCGTTCGCCGAGATGGTCCGCAATGAAATCACGAGGTGGAAGAAGGTCGCCGTCGCCGCCGGCATCAAGCCGCAGTAACAATACAGGTTGTCATCGCGAGGAAGTTCCACTGACGACGCGATCTCGCGGCAGGCCGCGGTTGCGTTGCCCGCAACGGGATTGCCGCGCTACCGGGGGATCACCGGCACCACCAGTCGCGACGGTTTGCTTCCGCCCTCGTGGACGGTGTTCGTCGCCTTCGCCCGGATGGTCACGTGCGGCCGGCCGTTGGCCGCGATGACCGAATCGGAGTTGGCGATTTCGAGCCGCAAGCGATGCCCCGGCTCGAAGACGTTGCAGGTGGGCCAGATCTCGATCGGGAACTCGTACACCGTGCCTGGCTTCATCGGCTCTGCCGCAAGATGCGGATGGTACGGCTGCTGTGGCGTGGAGCGCGCGGGATCGATCTTGCGGTGCGATGATCGCAACCAGCCCTTGCACAGCTCGCGCACCTTGCCGTCCGGCGCCTCGTCCGCGACGAACACCAGCCAGTCGATGTCGGGCGCCGACGAGGCCGCTTGCAGGTACAGCGCCATCGGCCCGGTGAGCTCCATCTCGTTCGCGAACGGTTCGGTGCGGTAGGTGAGCCGCGGTTCGCCGAGGTACGCCTCGCGGCTCGCTGGATCGTGCTCGAAACGCCGGGTCTGCTCGGCGCCGGCGGATTCCGCCAGCGTTCCCCGCAAGCCGTTCGCCGGACCGCCGAGATAGTACTCGCGCCACTGGATGCGCTTGAGCGGCCACTCGTGCTCGGAACGCCAGGTATTTTCGCCGTGAATGTAGAGCTGGATCGGCGGCCCTTCCATCACGCGCGTGTCCATGCCCTTCAGCCAGTGGTCGTACCAGCGCAGCATCTCGTAGTGATAGCCGGCCCAGGGACGGAGCGGCCAGGGACGCGGGCCGATCATCATGCGCTTGGGTATGCCCTGCGTGCCGAGGTAGCCGTCGAACGCCCCCTTCAGGTGCAGCTCGTTCATGTACCAGCCGCATCCGAAATACGCGGGCACCGTCACCCGGTCGAGCCGCGGCCCGGCCGAGCGTTCCTGGTAGAACGGCCCGTCGAACGGGTACTCGTGGCTGTACATGATCTCGAGCTTCTTCTTGAGGGCCTCGGCGTTCGGATTGCGCCCGGAGGTCATGTTCAGGTTCATGACGAATGAGGTCCAGTGGGTGGTGAAGTTGGTCGGGATGCCCCCATGGAAACAGGCATCGCGGTAGAAGTCGCACGACGCGTCGTACGGGAAGATCGCCTTGAGATGCGGTGGTTGCTGCTCGGCCGCGAAGAGCTGGGTGCGGCCCATGTAGGAGACGCCGCTCATGCCGACATTGCCGTCGCACCATGGTTGCGCGGCGACCCACTCGATGACGTCGTAGAGATCCTGCTGCTCCTGGGCGCCGAAGAGGTCGTACATGCCCTCGGAGTCGTTGCAGCCGCGCACGTCGACGATGACGTGAGCGTAGCCGCGCGGCACCCAGAACTCCGAAATACCGGCCTCGTTCTGGCCGAGCGCCACCACGCCCCTCTGGAGCTGCCGGGTGTAAACCGACGTCGTCACCAACGCCGGAAATTTCATGCCCGCGGCGGAGGGCCGGATCACGTCGACCGCAAGCCGGACGTCGTCCCTCATCGGGATGCGCACCTCGTAGTCGGCAAAGGTCGCGTAGCGCGGCTCGGAGCGCTCCGGCGGCCGCGGCGGCTCGTTGAACGGGTATTGCGGCGAGACCAGCGGATCGATGCATCGAATGCGATCGGGGTCGACTTTCATGCTGACACTTCCTCCCTATTTTGGAACGCGTAAGAAAATGAACCGCTTTCCCTCATCCCAACCCTTCTCCCGGGGCAACATGATGCAGTTGCCTCCCTCAGCCCTGGCCCCTCCCCCGGGGGGAGAGGGGAACGTCGTGGCGCTGATGCGCGACCACTGGATCGAGAAGGGCTTGCCTTCCCTCTCCCTCCGGGAGAGGGATCGAGGGTGAGGGAAAACGATTTCACTCCGGCCGTATCCCCGCGAGCTTGACCAATTCGGCGTAGCGCTCGATGGCGGTCACAAGAAACGCCTCGATTGAGCCGGATTCTACATCGAGCCGCCGCGTGAGTGCCGCGGCGGGTGGTTGGTATAATCCGGGCGCCCGCTTTCCCATCCTTCACCCATCTCCGAAAGGAGTCCGCTTGAGCAGGATCGCGGCAGTAAGGGTTTACCCGATCGTGGTGCCGCTCAGGCGCGCGCACCGCACCGCGCACGAAACGCGCGCGGACGCGAGCATGGCACTCGTCGAAGTGCGCACCGACGACGGCATCGCCGGTTACGGCCAGGTGAGCAGCACCCCGCTGAAGGACGTCTGCGAATGGGTGACGCGCTTTGCCGAAGTCGTGACGGGCATGGATGCGCTCGCGTACGTCGCGGCGTGGGACAAGCTCTTCGGACTCACCTCTCCGCGCGTCGATGGCGGCGGGCTGCCGCGCGGCGCCCGCCCGCAGATCATGGCGGCGATCGGCGGCATCGACATGGCGCTGTGGGATATCCAGGGCAAGGCCGCCGGCGCGCCGGTCTTTCGTCTGCTCGGAGCGGAGAACAAGCCGGTCTACACCTACGCCACCGGCGGCTACTACGTCGAAGGCGAAAAGCTCACCGCCTGCGCTGACGAACTCGCCGGCTTTGTCGCGAACGGTTTCACGTCGGTCAAGTTGAAGACCGGCGCCGCCAGCATGAAGGACGAGGTCGCCCGCATCCGCGCCACGCGCGAAGCGATCGGTCCCGGCGTCTCGCTGATGCTCGACATGAATGCCGCTTACGATCTTCCCGCCTGCATCGAGTTCGCGCGCGCTGTCGAGCCCTATGACATCGTGTGGCTCGAAGAGCCGCTGCACTGGTACCTGCAGCCCGCCGATTTCGCGCGCCTCGCGCAGGCGACGCCGATCCCGCTCGCCCACGGGGAGCGCGAGATCACGCGCTTCACCGCCCGCGACTTCATCGCGAGCGGCGCGATCCGCTACATCCAGTTCGACGCCACCCGCTACGCCGGCTTCACCGAAGCGCTGCGTGTCGCGCACATCGCCGACGAGCACGGCGTGATGATCTCGCCGCACCACGCGCCCGAACTGCACTGCCACCTCGTCGCCGCCTTCCCGCGCACGGGCTTTGCCGTGGAGTCGCATGGCGCGCCCGAGGACAGCGATCCCGTCTCGACCGGGCTCTTTGCCGAGCGCGCGCAGGTGCGCGACAGCCACGTTCACATGAACGAGAAACCGGGTTTCGGCATCGAGGTCGATTGGGATTTCGTGAAGAAGCACGGCGCGTGAGGCGGGAGCCGGGAAGAATCGCGTGCTGAACCTTCCCCGGCATTCAATGTCATCCTGTATGCTGTACCGGCGCATTGTGCAGGACGTGGGAACCACCCGCGATCAAGAACAGACAACGCAGACGCAGAGGAGACTCAGCATGGAACTTCGAACGGCAATCCATTGGATCGGCGCAGCACTGCTTGCCGGTGTGTCCTGCGCAGCGAGCGCACAGTCGGACTATCCCAGCCGCGCGGTGCGCATCGTCGTGCCGTCATCGCCAGGCGGTGGAACCGACATCCTCACGCGCCTGCTCACGCCCCAGCTCACCGAACGCCTGCGCCAGCAGGTGGTGGTGGACAACCGGCCGGGCGCGGGTTCCATCATCGGCAATGAGCTCGTGGCGAAGGCGGCGCCCGACGGCTACACCCTGCTGATGGGCATATCCACGCTCGCCATCCTGCCCGCGATGCACAAGAAACTCTCGTATGATGCACTGCAGGACCTCGCTCCCATCACACAGGCGATCGCGGCGCCCAACGTTCTCGTCGTGCATCCGTCGCTTCCGGTGCGATCGGTGAAAGAACTCATCGCCTTCGCCCGCAAGCGGCCAGGCGATCTCAGTTACGCCTCCGCGGGCCTGGGGAGCAACCCGCACCTTACGATGGAGCTGTTCCTCAACATGGCGAAGGTGAAAATGGTGCATGTCCCCTACAAGGGCCTGGGCCCGGCCATCATCGATCTCGTGGCCGGGCACGTCGTGGTAGCAACCGCGACGATGCTCACCGGGCTTCCGCAAATCAGGGCCGGACGACTGCGCGGGCTGGGCGTCACCGGCGCTGTCCGCAGCAGCGTGCTGCCGGACCTGCCGACCATTGCGGAAGGCGGGGTAGCCGGTTACGAGGCGGGGCAATGGTACGGCTTGTTCGCCCCGGCACGCACGCCCAGGAATGTCATCAACCGGCTCCACGCCGCGATGGCCGGCGCGCTGCAGGCGTCCTCGATCAAGGAAAAAATGGCTAGCGATGGTGTGGAACCGGTGGGCAGCACGCCCGAGGAGTTTTCGCGCTACCTGCGCGCTGAAACCGTTAAATGGGGCAAAGTAGTGCAAGCGGCCGGCATGACGGCGCGATGATGGGCGACGGCCGGTGAGAAAAGCGATCTGGTGGGTCATCGCGATCTTTGGAGTGGGTGTTTTTGCGCTCATCTTCTATCTCGCCTGGCAGAAGACGCAGCCGGCGTCCCCGTCCCCATCCGCGCCACCCGCTGCCACTCCGGCTGCGCCCGCGCCCTCCGCCGAACCCGCAATACGCTATCCCATCCAGGAGGAAGCGCAGAAAAAGCCTCTGCCTGCGCTGAACGAGAGCGACCCGGCCATGAAGGAAGCGCTCGGCAGCGTGTGGGACGCCAAGGCGCTGGAGCAGTTCTTCCTGCTGAAGGACTTCATACGCCGCGCCGTCGCCACGATCGACAATCTGCCACGCAGCAAAGTCGCGTCGCGGATCGTGCCGGTGACACGCGCCGCGGGACCGTTCCTTACCACCGGCAAGGACGCGAATCTCGCGGTAAGCCCGGACAACGCCGCGCGCTATGCGCCGTACGTGCGGCTCGCCGACGCGGTGGACGCAAGGAAGCTCGTCGCGCTCTACGTGAGACTCCATCCCCTGTTCCAGCAGGCCTACCAGGAGCTGGGCTATCCCAAGGGTTATTTCAACGACCGCCTCGTGGAGGTAATCGACCACCTGCTGGCGGCGCCGGAAGTACGGGCGCCGGTGAGGCTCGTCCGGCCCAAGGTCTTCTACCTGTATGCGGACCCGGAGCTGGAGGCGCGCTCGGCGGGCCAGAAAATCCTGATGCGCGCGGGCAGCGAGAACGCCGCCCGGCTCAAGGCGAAGCTGCGCGAACTACGTGGCGAGCTGACGCGCGAAGGCCCCAACGCGCAGGAGCGTGCAACCAGATGAGCTCCCCTCCTTGAAAAGGGAGGCGAGTCAGGCGCGGCGGTGCTTCAGGTACTCCGCGTTGACGCAGTTGGCGAGCCTGCCGTCACGCAGGTAGTCGTACGCCGTCTGGACCGCCTTGCGCCTCAGGTCCACGAATGCATCCGGGCTGTAGAAGCCCGCGTGCGGGTTGAGCAGCACCCTGCCCCGTATCCACGGTTCGTTCGCCTGCCACGCAGCGACCAGCGGGTCGTCGGGCGTAGCCGGCTCCTTCGGCAACACGTCGAGCCCGACCGCCGCTAGCTTGCCGCTTCTGAGCCCCTCGAGCAGCGCGGCAGTGTCGCAGATCGGCCCGCGCGCATTGCAGATGAGCCACGCTCCCGGTTTCATCGCGGCGATTGCCGCGGCGTTGATCAGACCGCGCGTTTCGGTGGTAAGCGGCGAATGGATACTGACCACATCAGCCTGCCCGAGCAACTCGTGCAGAGTGCGCGCGCGGGTGAACCCGAAACTGAGCTCGGCGCCGTTCGGAAGCAGTGGATCGTAGAAGGCTATCTGCATGCCGAACGCCCGCGCCCGCAATGCTGAAGCCGTACCGATGCGGCCCAGACCGATCACGCCGAACGTGGCGCCGCGAAGGCGCCGCGCGGTGACGTTGTGCACGTGCGACCAGCCGGTCTTGAGGTCGGCGCGCAGTGCCGCATCGTATATCCCGGGGCCGCGGGCGAAGGCGAGCATCATCGCGATCGCCGAATCGGCAACTTCCGTCGTGCCATAGTCGGGCACGTTGCACACCGCAATCCCGGCGTCGCCACAGGCCTCGAGATCGACGATGTCGAAGCCGACGCCATTCCGCACCACGATCCGGGCGCGCTTCAGGTGCTCGATCGCCGCCTTGTCGATCGGTATGCGCGAGACGACGATGCCGTCGGCGTTCTCCCACGCCTCCTTGTCGATCGCAGCGAAGCTATTCTGACGCGGATTGAGCAGCGCGACGTCGGGACCGACCACCTCGCGTTCCAAGTCGAGTTGAGTCGCGCGGCTGTCGGGAAATAGCAGGGTCAAAGGCACGGATTACGCTCCCGGGTCAATGGTAAAGAACCCGGATTTTAAGCGTAATCCAGGCCGGGCGGGCTACCGCGCCGGGGATGATTCGAACGGCAACCTGGATTTTGCGGCGTCGATCAGCGGCCCAAGCTCGTACACGTTGCGGTAGCCGTAGTTGTAGAGCGCGATGTAGGTCGAAAGGTTGAGCGAGGCGCTCGGCGCCTTGGTCGGGAACGGGCGTTCCGCGTTGGTGAAGTTGTTGTTGCAATAGATGAGTATGCGCGCCGCTTTGTCGGGAATCGTGCGCGCGAGGCTCTCCACCGCGATGTCCGGGAAACTCAGGTTGAGCGCGCCCTTCACGTGCAGTTCGTCGTACTTCTCGCGGCTGCGGGCATCGAGAACGATGACGCCCGGCTCGCGGCTCATGCGCAGAAACTCCTCCTCGGTCAACTGGCGCGTTGTGCGGTGCTGCGCGGCCTCGCGCGAGACGCGCAGAAAACCTTCCATGTCGATCGCCGGGTTCGCGAGCGGCGAGCGCGTGTCGGCGCCGGCCAGCGGCACGCGCAGGAGCACGGCGAGGACCAGAACGGAAACGTGAATGCGCATCATGGCATCCTCCTCAGAAACGGATCACAGGGTGTTCGGGGATTAACGCCGCCAACCGTCTTTCGTGGACAGCGGGTACGCGGGCAATGCTAAGATTGAGTCGCGCGCTGCAACCACCCCGTCCGCGTCGCGTCCACCCCTCCTTGAAGAGGAGGGGAAAATGACAAGCATGGCGTTGCGTTGTTTTCATTCTCCCCTCCTCGTGGAGGAGGGGTGCCTCCGGAGGAAGCGGGGTGGTGTGGGTTGGGGTCACATGGATAAATCAGAGTCAATAAGCATCATGCTCGTTATGCAAAGGAGAGGTCCCCGGTGAGCGCAGTCGGGCAGACGGTCCGGCCGCTTCGCCATGATGCCGTGCTGCGGTCGACGCCGGAAACCGTGATCTGGGGCCAAATCGCGGCTGACCGCCAGCCGGTGCTGCGCATCCAATCGGGGCAGACCGTGCGCATCGACACAGTCTCGCACCAGGGACTCACCACCGCCCAGGACCCGGTCGACTTGTTCGCGGCGGGGGGGATTGCGCCCGGCGAGGTGCTGCAGGATGCACGGGACATTTACCGCACGGTGAAACGCGCCGACGGCGCCGGAGCGCACATCATCACCGGGCCGATCTACGTCGAAGGCGTTCAGCCCGGCGACATGCTGGAAGTACGCGTGCTCGATGTCGAATTCCGGGTGCCCTATGGCATCAACGCCACGGGCCCGGGCCGGGGCGCCGCGCCGGAATTTCTGTCGCAGCCGGCGCAGAAGATCATCCGGCTCGACCTCGCGCGCAATGTCGCGCTTTTTTCCCGCGAGGTCGAAGTGCCGCTCGCGCCGTTCATGGGCATCGTCGCGGTGGCGCCGCCGCCGGAGACGCCGCGCGTAAGCACCAGGCCCCCGGGTGCGTTCGGCGGCAACATGGACTTCAAACACCTGATCGCGGGTTCGACGCTGTATCTTCCCGTGTTCAACGATGGCGCGCTGTTCTACACCGGCGACGGGCATGGCGTGCAGGGCGACGGCGAGGTGGACGGCACCGCGATCGAGATCTCGCTCACCCCGACCTTGCGGTTCTTCGTGCACAAGGCGGCCGGCAGGACGATGAAATGGCCGCGCGCGGAGGACGCGAGGCACCACTACGTCATGGGCATGGCGACGGACCTCGACGCCGCATTGGAGAATGCCGTAACGGAGACGGCCCGCTTCCTGCAACAGCGCGCGGGCCTCACCGACGCCGAGGCGTACGCCCTGTGCAGCCTCGCCGTCGATTTCAGGGTCGGTGAAGCCGTGAACAACGTGGTGATGGTCTACGGCATGATTCCGAAGAAGCTGTTCCGGCAGGACGCAGGATACTGGGCGTAGGTTTACGAATTACATTTCGCACTGAGCACACTGAGCGTCACGGGGAAAAGATCGATGCAAGGAGCATGTTCCGTGCACTCCGTGTGCGCCGTGCGAAACCTGCAATGAAGTCGTTTTTCAACCGTCGAATATTACGTAACCGTGCGACAGGCGCTTCCCTCATCCCAACCCGTCTCCCGGGGGGAGAAGGGCCCGTCTTCCCTCTCCCTCCGGGAGAGGGATCGAGGGTGAGGGAAAGCTAATGCGTGCAAATTCGGTGTCACGTGGATACGTAAAGCTCAACTAAAGGGGTACCACATGATGTTCACCTGCAC
>JACQGN010000314.1 GCA_016199545.1 Betaproteobacteria bacterium
GGCACGGACAGCAACGCAAACAAAAGACGATGCAATGGAAGTCTCATTTCGCATACCTCCCGTAAAGAGCGACAGATCAGCAGCCCGTCGGACTTAACAGTCCGTACAGGCTGCTAAAAGTAAAACCGGCTGACAATTCAAAAAAAAACCAGTCGAAGCGGTCGAATTTTCGGAAAAGCGCGGGTAAATTCACGTATCTATTATCCTCTTCCGCAATTCTCCTGGCGCCGGTTTTGCATTAGGAGTTTGTCGGGGCTATGTCCGACAAACTCCTGGGGATAAGCCAGGCTCAATCGACCCGTAACCCGGTCTGCTTGGCCACCTTCGACCAGGTATCGTGCTCGAACCTGAGATGCGCCGCGAACTGGGCGGGCGTGCTGCCCACGGCCTCGGTGCCGTCGGCTGCAAGCCGCGTCGCCACCTCCGGGTGCTGGAGCGCCTTGACCACCTCGCCCTGCAACCCGTCGACGATGGCCTTGGGCGTGCCGCGCGGCGCAAGCAGGCCGTGCCACTGCGTCACCGCGTAGCCGGGGACCCCGGCTTCGATCATCGTCGGTATTTCAGGCGCCATTTTCGCGCGCTTCCGGGTCGCAATCGCGAGCGCCCGCAATCTCTTGGCTCGCACGTGGCCGTACACCGACGCGACGCTCAGCAGGCTCATGTGGATCTGCCCCGACAGCATGTCGGGAAGCGCCGCGCCGACGCCCTTGTAGGGAACGTGGACCAGCGGTGCGCCGGTGATGATCGCAAACCACTCGGTCGCAAGATGCGCAAGCGAGGCATTGCCGGTCGATGGGTAATTCAGCTTCGAGGGCGTCGCTTTCGCGTGGGCGACCAGGTCTTTCACGGACTTCACCGGCAGGCTGGGAGTCACCGTCAGCAGGTACGGTCCGGCCGCGACCTGCGACACGGGAGCGAAATCCCGGAAGAGGTCGTAGCGCGTCTTGTTGACCGCGCCGTACACCACCAGGCTCGCACTCAGCAGGATCAGCGTGTAGCCATCCGGCGTGGAATGCGCCGCGAGTTCCGCGGCGATGCTGCCGCTCGCGCCGGCCCGGTTGTCCACCACCACCGTCTGGCCGAGATTCTCCCCGAGCTTCGGACCCACCAGGCGCGCGACGAAATCGAGCCCGCCGCCCGCACCGGAGGCCACGATGAGGCGCACCGGCTTGTTGGGATAGGCCTGCGCCGCGGCGCCCTGCAAAGGCGCGGTCGCGAGCCCCGGGGCGAGCAGCGCCGCGATGCCGATACGCGTTTCCGTTTTCATTCGTTCTCTCCTCGTTCATTGAGTACGCAGTCGAGTGTCCCTGATCAACCTGCCCACCCTCGTCATTTCCGATTGCATTGCGCTCGCGAGCTCGCCCGGGGAGCTGGCTACGACTTCCACTCCAACGTTGAACAGCCGCTCGCTGGCCGCCGGAGATTTGAGGGCTTGCACGAGTTCCGCGTGCAGTCGCTTGATCACCGATGGCGGCGTCTTCGCCGGCGCGAGGATCGCATACATGACCACCGATTCAAATCCGGGCAGCCCCGATTCCGCCACCGTTGGCAGGCCGGGAGCCAGCACGGAACGCTGCCGGCTGGCGACCCCCAGGGCCCGGAGGCGGCCCGCCCGGACGTGCGGCAGCCCCGAGGCCGTGGTTGGAAACATCATGTGCGTCTGACCGCTGATGAGATCGCTCACGGCAGGGCCGCTGCCTTTGTACGGGATGCGCACCATGTCGATGGCTGCCGCCGCCTTGAACATTTCCGCCGCGATGTGATTGGACGCGCCGTTCGCACCCGTCGCATAGTTGAGCTGCCCGGGTTTGGCCCTGGCGAGAGCGATCAGCCCCCCGACGGAGTTGGCCGCGACCGAGGGGTGCACTACGAGAACATTGAGTGACCGTGCCGTGAATGAGATCGGCGCAAAGTCCTTCACCGGGTCGTACGGCACATTGTCCTGCAGGAACGGCGTGAGCCACAGCACGCTGCCGGTGACAAGCAGGGTGTAACCATCGGCCGGCGCTTTGGCCACCAGCTCGCCCATGACGGTGGCAGGCCGGTTATCGACCACCAGTTGCTGTCCCAGGCCGGTCGTAAGCCCCTGCCCGATTACGCGCGCCACGAAATCGTTGCCGCCTCCGGGGGGAGCGGTGACGATGCGTATGGGCTTGGTCGGATAGGTCTGGCCCGCCGCCTCACCTGCGCCCCACACCATCGTGCCGACCAATACCATCCATGCGGCCCAACGCGGCCTCGCCATATCGCCTCCTTTCAGGAACCACATTTCTTGCCAACGAACATGACGATTCGTTCCAAACTGTGCGAGTATAAGACCGACACGCCGTGCGGCGCATGGGTTTTTCCCATGCCAGCCGCTTCGACACCCGCCATGGAGGAACGACGATGAGGAATGCCGCGCTTGCTTTGGGTTTGGTACTTGTCCTGGCGTCGGTGGCCGGAGTCCACGCGCAGACGTACCCCAACCGCCCGCTGCGGGCCATCGTCCCGATCGCGCCGGGCGGCGGAACGGACACCACGGGACGGCTGGTGCTGACGCGGCTGGGCGAAGCGCTTGGCCAGCAGATCGTGGTCGACAATCGGGCCGGCGCCAGCGGCAGCATCGGCGCGGTGATCGCGGCCAAGGCCCTGCCCGACGGCTATACCTTCCTGTTCGGCTCGATCTCCACCCACGCGGTCAATCCGGCGATGTACAAGAAATTGCCGTACGACCACATCAAGGACTTCGCGCCGGTCGCGCTCATCGGCAAGGTGCCCAACGTGCTGGTGGTGCATCCGGCGTTGCCGGTGAAAACGGTGGCAGATCTGATCAAGCACGCCAAGGCGAATCCCGGAAAAATCAACTACGGCTCCTCCGGCGTCGGCAGTCCTCCGCATCTGTCCATGGAGCTGCTGAAATCGATCACGGGCGTCAACATACTGCACGTGCCGTACAAGGGCGCGGGGCCCGCGCTGGCGGAGCTGCTCGGCGGACAGACCCAGGTCATGTGCACGAGCCTCGCCGGGCAACTCCCCCACATCAGGGCCGGCCGGGTGCGGCCGCTCGCGGTCACGACGGCGAAGCGCAACGCGCAGGTGCCGGACGTGCCGACGATGATCGAATCCGGCGTGCCGGGCTACGAGGTCACGATCTGGTACGCGGTCTTCTTTCCGGCCGGCGCGCCCAGGGCCGTCATCGCGCGGCTCAATTCCGAACTGGTGAAGATCCTGAACGGCGCCGACATGAAGGAGCGCATGGCGCAGATCGGCGTCGATCCCACGCCATCCACGCCGGAGGAACTCGCGGCGTTCGTCAAGGCGGAAACCATCAAGTACACCAAGGTCGCGCAGGACGCCGGCATCAAGCTCGAGTGATCCAGGAGCCGACGGGAGCACGACACCCGCCGGGCGGGCATTGTTGAATCGACCAATACAGGGCGACCTCATGAAACGTTGCCGTCCGCGTGGAATTCGAGCCCACGGTCGGATATAACGCGGAGGCGCATAACGCGTCGGCCAAAGCGGTCAGGGGCTTTCTGAGCGCGACCTTCCGCCTGCAGTGACGTGAGGGGAGCAGGCCGGCCTCGCCTGGGAGGTCGCCCGCTGCGTGCCGAGGCAAGACTTTCGGGGTGCGGTAATGGTGCCAAACAGTCTCACTGGATCCACTTTCGTTGCATTCGTGTGCGCCGCTTCCCTCGTGTGCGCGCAGGAGAACCCGCGCCTGTCGAATCGTTATCCGCTGAAGCCGGTCCGTATCGTGTTGACCACTTCTCCGGGAAGCGGCCTCGATAGCGTCGTGCGTCGCATGGCGCAGGGTCTGACGGAGCGATGGGGACAGGCGGTAATCGTTGACAACCGCCCTGGCGCGGCCGGCACGGTCGCACTGGAAATCCTGGCCCGCGCCACCCCAGATGGCTACACCTTCGGAACGATCAGTGTCAGCGTCATGAACGGCTGGATGACGCAAAAAAGCGCGCCGTTCAACGTGCGTGCGTTCACGCCGGTCGTGCAACTGACCTCCCTGCCGTATCTCGTCGTCGTCAACAACACGCTGCCGGTCACGTCGATCAAGGAGTTGATCGAGTATGCAAGGAGCAGGCCCGGCGTGCTGAACTACGGCTCGCCCGGCGTCGGATCGGCGGCGCACCTCGGCATGGCGCTGTTCACGGCGGTGGCCGGTGTCGATATGGTCCATGTCCCGTACGCCGGAAGCACGCCCGCCCTGATCGATCTCATCGCCGGGCGTACCCACGTGCAGATCAACAACATTGTTGCCTCCTCCTCGCTGGTGAAACAGGGCAAGATCAGGGCGCTCGCGGTGACAGGCGCCACGCGGGCGCAAACCCTTCCGCATCTGCCCACGGTTTCCGAAGCGGGATTGCCCGGCTACGAACTGGACAACATGCAGGGGCTGCTCGGGCCGGCAGGGATCGCCCCCGCGACCGTGCTTGCGCTCAACCGGGAAGTCAGCGCCATCATCAATACGCCGGAAGTCCGGAGCCAGTTCGCAGCCGACGGCGCGGAAGCGGCGCCACCGCATTCGCCGGCCGCGTTTGGCGAAAAGCTCGCGCAGCAAGCCGACAAGTGGGCCGCAATCATATTGAAGCGCGGCGCCAAGTATTGAGAAGTTGCCGTTTCCATCGCCCGAAACAAGGAGAAACAATGGCATCACAGGTTTCAGACGCCCGTCCCGCGCCCGATGCGCTGCTCACCGATATCGCGGACTACGTAAACGGCTGCGAGATCCGGAGCGGCGAAGCTTACCGTGTCGCGCGCTACTGCGTGATGGACGCGATCGGCTGTGCCCTGGAAGCGCTCCAGTTCCCCGAATGCCTGAAACTGCTGGGACCGATCGTGCCGGGGCTCGCGTTCCGCGATGGCGCGCGCGTACCGGGCACCCGTTTTGAACTGGATCCAATCAGCGCGGCATTCAGCATCGGCACGATGATCCGCTGGCTCGATTACAACGATTCCTTCACGGCAGCCGAGGGTGGTCACCCTTCGGACAACATCGGCGGCATTCTCGCGACGGCGGATTACCTGAGCCGCCAGCGGATCGCCGAAGGCGACAAGCCGCTTCTCATGCGTGACGTGCTGATTGCGCTCATCGAGGCGTACGAGATTCAGGGCGTGCTGTCCCTGGAGAATAACTTCACGCGCCTCGGCCTCGACCATGTGACTTTCACGCGTGTTGCGGCAGCGGCGGTGCTGACGAAAATGCTGGGTGGCGGGCGCGACGAGATTGTCAACGCGGTCTCCAACGCGTGGGCCGATGGCGCAAGCCTCAAGATCTACCGCCAGGGCAACAACACCGGGACGCGCAAGAACTGGGCCGGAGGGGATGCGAGCAGCCGCGCTTTGCGTCTCGCCCTGATGGCGATGCAGGGCGAGATGGGTTATCCCTCGGTGCTTTCGGCGAAAACATTCGGCTTCTGCGACGCCATTTTCCGCGGGCAGCCCATCAAATTGCAGCGGCCTTACTCAACCTATGTCGTGGAGCACGTGCTGTTCAAGTTCGTGGCCGCCGGCATGCACGGGCAGACCGCCGCGGAATGCGCTTTCAGGCTGCATCCGCTTGTTAAGGATCGGCTGGATGCGATCGAGACAATCACCATCAGGAGTCACGAGAAATTGATGGGCATCATGGACAAGCAGGGCCCCCTCACCAACCCCGCCGATCGAGACCACTGCGTGCAGTACGTTGTCGCCGTCGGCCTCTTGCACGGCAGGCTGGATCCAGCCGATTTCGAGGACGAGTTCGCGGCTGATCCGCGCATCGATCGGCTGCGCGCGAAGATGAAAGTCGCGGAAGAGCCTCGATACACCCGCGACTTCTTCGATCCCGAGAAGCGCTCCAGCGCGAACTCGATTGAAGTGCGCTTTGCGGACCGATCGCAACCCGCGACATTCGAGGTCGAATACCCGATCGGCCACCCTCGTCGCCGCGCGGAAGGCTTGCCGATGCTCGAGGCGAAGTTCACAAAACACGTCGCGCGACGGTTTCCGCGCGGCAGACAGCTCGCAATCCTGGAGCTGTTCGAGGACCAGGCGCTGTTCGAGGCAAAACCCGTCAACGAATTCCTGCAGTACTTCGTGATCTGACAGCTGGCACGACCGCGGGAAATATCACTTCAATCCTTTTGACCCGTTCAGCCCTCGCGCTTCTTTGCGACTCTGCGCGCATACTCGGCCAAGTTGTCATGTCCCTGGGTGAGCCGGAAATACGCAAGCCCGCAAGGATTAAGGTCTTCGGCGCCGATCCGCAGCCGGGCGCCCTGCCCCGGGTTATGCCAGTTGCCGCCCCAGCGCCGGCGCATCACCTCCCCGACGTAAGCGCCGAGGGTGAGCGCCAGTTCCGAGTAATCAGGGTATTCGCTCGGGTCCCAATCCGGGCTCGGGTCGCCGGACGCGTTATCATGCAGCCGCCCTTCAGCCCGCCGGCGGATGGAGGCAGCCATCTCTTCGACCGCATAGACGCTCTTCAGTGAATAATCAAGCCGCACGCCGCGGCTGCGCGCCAACGCCACGGCCTTTTCGGCATAGTTGCGCATGGCCGCATCCACACCGTGCGTTGATTCCGAATCGGACATCGCGTCCTCCTCTTCGGCAAGTTCGCGCGACCACGGGTTGCGACGGCTTCGTCACGCTCAATCGATACGCAGATTGGCTTGCTTCACCACTTTCGCCCATTTGGCGATCTCCGCGCGCACGAACGCCGCGAATTCCCCGGGCGTGCTCACCACCGGTTCGTTGCCGGTCTTGACCAGTTTCTCCTTCACGTCCGGACTGTTCAGTCCGCGTTTCGCTTCCGCGTGCAGGCGCCGCACGATATCAGCGGGGGTGCCGGCCGGCGCGTAGAAACCGTACCAACCCGCCACTTCGTAGCCGGGCACACCGCCTTCGGCCATGGTCGGCACGCCGGGAAGTTCCCCAAAGCGCTTGCGGCCGGTCACCGCGAGCGGGCGCACCTTGCCTGCCTTCGCATGACCGACGAGGCCGGTGGTGGCGGCGAACACGAAATCGACTTCGCCGCTGATCGCGGCGACGATCGCGGGCCCCGCCCCCTTGAACGGCACGTGTACCCAGCGGAACCCCGCCATCGATTGGAGCAGCTCGCCGGCGAGATGATTGATTCCACCCGTGCCCGAGGAGGAGTAGTTAAGCTGGCCGGGCCGGCTCTTCGCCAGCGCGATCAACTGCTTCACCGTTCTTGCCGGCACCGACGGATGGCACGCGAGCATGAACTGGCCAGCAGTGAGCTGCGAGATGAAAGCGAAATCCTTCAACGCGTCGTACGGCACCTTCGAGCGCATGCTGGGATTGATCGACATTTCGGGCGCCGATATGAGCAGGGTATGGCCGTCCGGCGCCGATCGTGCGACGAATTCGGCGCCGAGGACACCGGCTGCGCCCGGACGATTCTCGACCACGAACGAACCGCCGGTCTGCCCGGCCAACTTCTGCGCGAGCAGACGCCCCACGGTGTCGGTGCCGCCGCCCGGCGGGAACGGCGCGACGATCCGCACCGGCCTCGCCGGCCACGTCTGCGCGGCAGCCGGAGCGCAAATCCACGCGGCGATGACGATTGCAAGAAACCGGCGTGCAACAAGACTCGAATCCATTTCTCTTCTCCTCGGATTTTCTGCCGGCGCCGCTCGCGAAACCCGCGCGCAAAGCCGGCTATCCGGCAGCAGTGATCAGAGCCGGTTCGCGGTGATCGCCTCGAAATGCTCGGCCACCGGCGGCTCGGCGAAAAAGCCGCCGATCAGCGCGCGGAAATCCTGGAACTTGGGAGACTGGCGGAAATTCACCAGGTGCGCGTCGATGTTCTCCCAGCGGATCAGGAAGTGATACCTGCCCGTGGTCTCCACGCAACGCACCATTTCGTGCGAGATGTAGCCCGGAATGCTGGCGACGATCGCAGCGGCTTTCGGAAACGCCGCCTCGAACTTCGAGATCTCGTCCGGCTTGATCTTCATGATTGCGACTTCGAGTATCATCGTTTACCTCCTTCGATCGTCATTTCGTCGATTTGCGCTTCTTCGCCTTGCCCTTCCGGGCCTTGGCCGCCTGTTCCTTTGCGGCATCTTCCTTCATCACCTCCTCGTACTGGACCAGCGCGTGGGCGATCGCCGGCCAGCCGGCGTAATGTCCGACGTGGATCATGACTTCCATGATCTCCTCGTGGGTAAAACCGAGGTGCCTGGCGCTGCGATAGTGCGAATGCGTCCCGTGCGGGCGCGCGAGTGAAATATTCGACGCGAGCGTGATCAGTTCGCGCTCGCGCAGCGTGAGGTGCGGCCGGCTCCAGATTTCCCCGAACAGATAGCCGACCGACAGATCGTAGAGGTCGGGATAGTGTTCCTTCTGGTTGAGCATGGTCTGCTCGCGCCCCATCCTCCTCAGGACCTGCATGCCCTTTTTCATGCGTTGCGCTTCGAATGCCTTCATTGCGTAGCCTCCCTGCTCAGTTGCAGCCTCTCAAATGTACGGATTCACACGGTCCAGCGCCGATATGCCCCTTCCCCCTCGATGGGGAAAGGTTCGGATGGGGGTAATGCGCACACCGCGGCATGAATTCGACACAGCACCCCCACTCTAACCCTCCCCCGTCAAGGGGGAGGGAATCACTGAATCACGCTTTCGGCCAGATGCGGCGCGCCACGCACGGCGATCCCGGCGCGTGCACGAGCTTGCGCACCAGCGCGTCTGTCCACTTTGCCCACTCCGGATGGTCGAACTCGTGATTCAGGAAGTGATCCTTGCGCGCCTGCTCCGACTCGAATTCGTAGAGCACGACATGTTTCGCCCAGCCCGAGACCGAAGCGTACTTGCGGATGCCGAGACAGCCGGGCAACTTCGCCATGCTGGGCAGGCGGCAGGTGGCGTACCAATCGAGCAGTTCGTGTTCATCCGCCGAGCCGGCGTTGAAGCTGCCCAACTGGATGTACGGGCTCAGCGCCCATTTGCCTTCGCGCTTGCCCACGGAAGGGCCGTCCGCACGCGCCTCCTCGGTCACGAC
>JACQGN010000308.1 GCA_016199545.1 Betaproteobacteria bacterium
AACACGTAAAACCGGGCGAAGAAGATTTCTGAGATAGAAGACTTCGAAGAAGATCGACTAAGAAAATACACGACGTTCATCCCGACCAATTCACACGACTATCGGAACGACGGTGACACTGTGATAGGAGACAATGCTCCGGAAGCGGCAAGATGCCCAAGATCGCGTTGGTCGAGCCCGGCACGGTGCGCGAGATCCTCGACCTCCACGAATAACCGTTCCGAGCGTGCGACAGCAATTCGTGCAGCGCTTTCCCGCGATAACCCTTTCACCATCAGGAGACCGAGCCGCACGGCAGGAGCGGAAAGGCGTGACGGGCCGTTTTTTTCCTCTTCGAGCGTACATTCCCATTCACTGACGGTCACGTCGACCGGACGCACTTCGACACCGTGGCGGCACCCGTCCTGCACCAGTTCGGACGGCGAATAAAACCCGAGCGGCTGGCTGTTGAGCATGGCGGCGAGAAACGCGGCGGGCTCGTAGTGCTTGAGCCAGCAGGAAACGTAGGCGAGCAGGGCAAAACTCGCAGAATGCGACTCGGGAAACCCGTACTCCCCGAAACCGCAGATCTGCTGATAGATCTGTTCGGCGAACTGCCGGGAGTAGCCGCGCGTTTCCATGCCATCGAGGAGGCGGTGGTAAAAACGTTCCAGTCCGCCTTTGCGCCGCCATGCCGCCATCGAGCGCCGCAATTCATCCGCCTCGCCTGGAGTGAATCCGGCAGCGACCATTGCCAATTGCATGACCTGTTCCTGGAATATGGGCACGCCCAGGGTGCGTTCCAGCGCGTGTTTGACCGCTTCCGAGGGATAAGTCACGGGTTCCAGGCCCTGCCGGCGGCGCAGATAAGGATGCACCATGCCGCCCTGGATGGGGCCCGGCCGCACGATTGCCACCTCGATGACGAGATCGTAGAACTTCTCCGGTTTCAACCGCGGCAGCATCGACATTTGCGCTCGCGACTCGATCTGGAACACGCCCACGGTGTCCGCTTTCTGGATCATTTCGTAAACGGCCTTGTCGTCCCCCTGATCGAGTATGTCCTGCATGATGAGGGATCCGCCGCGATAGCAGTTCACGAGATCGAGCGCCCGGCGGATCGCCGAGAGCATGCCGAGCGCAAGCACATCGACTTTCAGCAGCCCGAGCGCCTCCAGGTCGTCCTTGTCCCATTGGATCACGCTGCGCTCGGGCATCGCAGCGTTCTCGATGGGCGCGAGGTGCGACAGCGCCCCACGCGAGATGACAAAACCGCCGACATGCTGGGAGAGGTGTCGCGGAAATCCGACCAGGTCGTTTACCAGTGCAATGAGACGTCGAGTGACCGGACCGTCGATGTCGATACCCGCCTGCTGCAAGCGCTCTGGAAGCACCCGCTTTCCGTCCCACCACGTCATCGATCCGGCTAGACGATCCACCTGGGCAGGTTCGAGGCCGAGTGCCTTGCCCGCGTCGCGCAGCGCGCTGCGCGGACGATAGGTGATGACGGTTGCCGCAAGTGCGGCGCGGTCGCGGCCATATTTCCGGTAGATGTACTGTATGACGTCTTTGCGCCGCTGGTGCTCGAAATCAACATCGATGTCGGGCGGCTCATTTCGTTCGCGCGAGATGAAGCGCTCAAACAGAACGCTCATGCGCGAGGGATCGACTTCGGTGATGCCCAGGCAATAGCACACGGCCGAGTTCGCCGCCGAGCCGCGCCCCTGGCACAGAATGCCCTGCGTGCGCGCGAATTGCACGATGTCATGAACGGTGAGAAAGAAGTGCTCGTAGCGGAGTTCGGCAATCAACGCGAGTTCATGCTCGATCAGCCGGCATACGTGATCCGGCGCTCCCGAGGGAAAGCGCCGGGCAAGACCCTGTTCGGTCAATTCACGCAGGTAACGCGCGGGGGTAAGGCCGGCGGGGACGATCTCATCGGGATACTCGTAGCGCAGGCTGTCGAGAGAAAAGCTGCAACGCTCGGCGATGCGCAATGTTTCAGCGAGCAGTTCGGGCGGATAGATTTGTGCCAGCCGCAGCCGCAGCCGCAGGTGCCGCTCGGCGTTGGAGTGCAGTGCGAACCCTGCCGCGTGCACGGGCACGCCGAGACGAATCGCGGTGAGCGTGTCTTGCAATGCTTTGCGCGAACGCACATGCATATGCACATCACCGCCGGCTACGAGAGGCAGGCCGGCGCTGCGGCTCAATTCGCGCAACATGTCAAGCCGCGCCCGATCGTCGGGACCGCATAAAAGTTCGACGGCGATCCAGGCGCGATGTCCGAAGCGTTCTGCGACAAAGCGCGCATGTTCGAAATCGAGACGTTCGTCTGGAACCAGCAGCGCCAGACAGCTGTTCAGATCCCGATCAAGATCGGCGCGCACGAGGCGATAGCTTCCCTTGGAGGCATTCATCCGGCCATGCGTGATCAGCGCCGAAAGACGGCCATAGCTTTCACGGTCGGTCGCGAGCAGGACGAGTTTCAGTCCATCGTCGAGTCGGATTTCGGTGCCGACGACGAGTTTCAGTCCGTGTTTCCTGGCCGCGATGTGGGCACGGACCGCACCGGCGAACGAGCATTCATCCGTAATGGCGAGCGCCGAGTAGCCGAGTTCATGAGCACGCGCTACCAGTTCCTCGGGATGCGAGGCCCCGCGCAGGAAGGTGAAGTTGGAAAGGCAGTGCAGTTCCGCGTAAGCGGGAAGCGGATACATAAAAAGTGCAGAGTGTGGAATGCAGGGTGCAGAACTTTTCTCTTAACTCATCATTTATCGCTCATCCAAAAACGCCGTGCAGATACCATTTGCCTTCGACGTTACGCTCACGGTAAATCCACAACAGGGATTGCGCGGGGTTGCGGGCGACAAAATAGTCGCGTGTCACGTGGCTTTCGTCCCACCAGCCGGTTTCGATACGTTCCGGCCCCGCGAGCAGCGACAAAGGTCCTTCCCAGCAGGGTGACGACGCCGCTTCCGTGAGCAGGAGCGGGGGTGCAAACAGCCAAAGCGGCCTCGAGAACGAAGCGGCTGGTATGGCGGGAGCAACCGCTTTTCCCGGTTCGCAGACTTGCCAGGCGCATTCCGGTCGATAATCCGCCCGGACAGTCAACCCGCAGACGACGCGGTCGCCGAGACGTGCGCGCAGTTGTTCGATCAGCCTGGCGGCGGTTTCAGCATGATCGCGAACGTCCGGCAGGAACGACAGATTGCGGGCGGCGAACGGAAAAAGTCGTTCCGCCACGAGAGCAATTACGGTGGCGGGGCGAGGCAGCTCAAGGCGCGCAAGGCGCTCGCGTAAAACCGCGGCCAGATGATCGAGATCGCGGGTCGCTGCAACGAGGCTCAAGGTAACGTGAGTATCGGCGTGATCCTCGTGCGAAAGAGCGAAGTTCAGGCGCTGCACGCCGCTGCCAGTGGCAGTCATGAAGCCGCAAAACTCGGCGAGCAGCCGCCGGCCTGCGAACAAGAGCGCTGCTGACTGTTCCACCGGCGCCGGCAGCGGTAACGCCGCATTGAAGGTTGGCGGTGGCACAAAGGGCGGACGGGGGTCCGGGAGCCGGCCCAGTGCCCGGTCAAGGTTCTCAAGGAAACGCTCGCCCAGCCTGCGCGTCAGCCCGGCGCGTGGTAATCGCAGGCACTCACCCACGGTGTGAATCCCAAAACGCTCCAGCATCGCCAGGGTTCCCGGCGCACAGCCCAGCAGGGAGAGGGGCAGTTTTTCCAGTTCGTGACGCAGCGTGTCGGCGTGCCGGATGCGGATTTCAAGCCCCGCGCATGCGAATAACTGCGCGGCAAGCGGGGTTGGCGCACAGGCGATCGACGCTTCGTAACCCAGGTCGGCAAGTCCGTTCCTGATGCGCTCACTCAGGTTTTCCAGGCCGCCGAACAGTTTCAGCGATCTGCCCACCTCGAGCAGCACATCCATTGGTTCCGCGATGCTTGATATCGAAGTAAACTGCAGCGCCCAAGCCGCAACACGCCTCAACACTGCGCGCTCGGCTGCTTCGTCGCGCGTGACGACCCGAAGATCGGAAGCAAGCCCCCATGCCGCGGAAACCGACATGCCGCAGCGTACGCCATGTTCGGCAGACTGCCGGTTTGTGGCAACGATGGCGGCAATTCGACTGGACGAGGCAGCAACCGCCAGAGGTGTTGTTTCAGGCGTGCCACGGGCAAAAACCTCCAGTGGAAGATGACGGAAATGCAGCGCCATCCACAGCATGGATCGTTACGCGCCGGGAACGGCTCAGTGCGTTGCAGCGGAAGAGAAAACGCATGCCGGCGCGGGACACCGCATGGGGAAATTGTCCTCTGCCAGCCTGCCGTGCAGATCGAGCGCAACGGGCACCGGAATGCCTCCACCGCGCCGCTTCAGGATGCGCACCATGGCCTTGCCGTCCGATTTGCCGATGTGAAGGCGCAGTGCGGCTGTAACGAGGGGAATTGCGCGGCTTGAGCGAAATAACATGGCGAGCGCACTGCCTCGCTCGGCGGCAAGTTGCAGGCGCCGGATGGAGTATTCCCGGCTGTGATCCGTCCACATCAGCACCGCGCCGCAGCATGCCGAACGCAGCGCCTGTTCGCATGCCCAGAATTTTTCCTCGTCAGCTTCCGGGCGCACCAGCAACAGCCGCGACAGCCGGACGCCGTGCGCGGCGAGCGCCGGGGCATAGGGAATATGGGGCGGTGCGATCATGATGATCCAGCGTCCGGCATGACTGAGACGGGCCGCAGCCGGCATGACCAGTTGCAACTCGCCAATGCCGGAACGTTCCCTGCAGATTTCGGTCAACGCGCCTGCAGGCCATCCACTTCCGGGCAGTAATATATCAAGTTCGGCATAGCCGGTTGGCACGCTGGGCAGAGCCACTCGCGCGCAATCGTTGCCGCGCCAGATTGCAGGATGGTTGAAAACGGGATCGAGCGATGGGGTAGGCATGGGTAAGAACTCATAAGGTTCTGCCGTTGCGGATGATTCCGACTGCAACGCCTTCTATGGCGAGTGGTTCCCGGCGCAGATCCACGATGCGGATCTTGAACGCCGGGTTTTCAGGGACGAGTTCCACGGTTTGGCGCTGGCGGCGAATGCGTTTGACGGTAACCTCGTCGTTCAAGCGCGCAACCACGATCTGTCCCGACCTGAATTCCCGCGTGCGGTGCACCGCCAGCAGATCGCCGTCGAGAATGCCGGCATCGCGCATGCTTGCGCCCCTGACTTTCAGCAGGTAGTCGGCGCGCGGCCTGAACAGCAGAGGATCGATCCGGTAATGTCCCTCGATATGCTGGACGGCGAGAATGGGGCTGCCGGCAGCAACACGACCGACGACCGGAATGCCCGGAGACCGTTTAACGCGAATGCCGCGTGAAGCCCCGGGGATCATCTCGATTGCGCCTTTGCGGGCAAGAGCTCGCAGATGTTCCTCGGCGGCATTGGGTGACTGAAACCCCATGGCCTCGCAGATTTCCACCCGGGTTGGAGGGAATCCCTGCATTTCGGTATGAGTGCGAATAAACCGCAGGATTTCGGCTTGGCGCGATGTCAGGTGTTCCATGGCTGCTCCCTTATGCTGTAATTATATACAGTAATCGAACGATCGCAAGCGCCCACCCGCCACGGCCCCGGCAGGGAACCGGGGAAAGCCCGTTTACGATACAATAAAAATGTTTGTTTTCAATCTGTTATAAAATAGCCGTCGTATTTTGCAATGCGCCGCCACTCTTGGATTCCGGGACGATTTTTGTTATACTTCAAAGCTCTGTATTGCAACAAGATGGGCGGTTCGCCCATTTTTTGTTTGTAGCGTTGATTTGCAATGGATTTGCAAGAGCTGCTGGAGACGACTTTGACCGGGCTGGGATACGAACTGGTGGATCTCGATCGATCCGGCAGGGGGCGCCTGCTGCGCATCTTCATCGACAAACCAGGCGGCATCGGCGTCGATGACTGCGCTGCGGTCAGCCACCATCTGATGCGGGTCCTGGCGGTCGAAGATATCGCTTACGACCGGCTGGAAGTGTCATCGCCCGGGTTGGACCGGTTGTTGAAGAAGGAGCAGGATTTTGCCCGTTTTGCCGGGCACAAGGCGCGTATCAAGGTGCGCATTCCGATACACGGGCAACGGAATTTCGTGGGCGTGTTGCGGGAAGTAAGCGGCGGGGCGGTGCAACTCGATGTCGAGGGCAGGCTGCTGTCGCTGGACCTGAATAATCTTGAGAAGGCACGCCTGGTGCCCGCCCTTTAGGATCAGGAGAATCGAATGAGCCGGGAAATCCTGCTACTCGTGGACGCTCTCGCGCGAGAAAAGAACGTCGACAAGAATATCGTGTTTGGCGCCCTGGAACTTGCGCTGGCTTCGGCCACCAAGAAGCGTTTCAACGAGGATGTCGACGTGCGGGCGGCAGTCGACAGAGCCACCGGCGATTTCTCGTTTTTCCGTCGCTGGCAAGTGGTGGATGAGGCGGAGTTCGAGGCGCCGTCACGTCAGTATCTTCTGCGCGAAGCGCGGGAGCAGAACCTCGACAGCCAGATCGGCGACTATATAGAGGAGCCGCTGGGCGGGTTGGAGGTCGGCCGCATCGGTGCGCAGACAGCGAAGCAGGTCATACTCCAGAAGATCCGGGATGCAGAGCGGGAGCAGATTCTGAACGATTTTCTCACGCGCAAGGAGCATCTCGTTACGGGAATGATCAAGCGCATGGAACGCGGCAGCGCGATCATCGAGTCGGGCCGCCTCGAAGCGGTGTTGCCGCGGGAGCAGATGATCCCCAAGGAGAATCTGCGGGTGGGCGACCGGGTGCGCGCGTATATCTGGAAGATCGATCGCGTGAGCCGCGGTCCGCAGCTCATCTTGTCGCGCACCGCGCCCGAATTTCTGGTGAAACTGTTCGAGCTCGAAGTGCCTGAACTCGAGGACGGACTGCTCGAGATCAAGGCAGCCGCGCGTGATCCCGGTTCGCGCGCCAAGATCGCGGTCAAGTCCAACGACCCGCGGATCGATCCTATCGGCACCTGCGTCGGGATGCGGGGATCACGCGTGCAGGCGGTAACTTCTGAACTCGCTGGGGAGCGCGTGGATATCGTGTTGTGGAATCCCGATCCAGCTCAGTTCGTTATCAACGCGCTTGCGCCGGCCGAGGTCAGCAGCATCGTGGTTGACGAGGAAAAGCACAGCATGGATATCGTGGTCGAGGAGGAAAACCTGGCCCAGGCGATCGGCCGCACCGGGCAGAACGTGCGCTTGGCGGGTGATCTGACGGAGTGGGAACTCAACATCATGACGCCGGATGAGTCTCGCAAGAAAACCGAGGAAGAAACCACCCGGGTACGCTCGTTGTTCGTCGACGCGCTCGATGTGGATGAGGAGGTGGCCGGCATCCTGGTGCAGGAGGGTTTCGCAACGCTCGAAGAGGTCGCTTATGTGCCGCTCAACGAGATGCTGGAAATCGAGGCTTTCGACGAGGCGACGGTCAACGAACTGCGGAGTCGTGCTCGCAATGCCCTTCTGACCCAGGCGATCGCGGGCGAGGAAAAGGTCGAGCACGACATAGAAGACCTGCTGAAGGTCGAAGGAATGGACAATGACACGGCGCGTCTGCTGGCTTCGAAGGGCGTGAGCACCCAGGAAGAACTTGCGGATTATGCCAGCGATGATCTCGTGGAACTCGCGGGGCTCGATGCCGAGCGGGCGAAAGAGCTGATCATGGCGGCGCGCGCTCCCTGGTTTGCTGCAACCAACGCATAAGCGGGAATCAATGGCGCAGATCAACGTCACGCAGTTTGCCACGGATCTGGGGATACCCCCGACGCTGCTCATCGAGCAGTTGCAATCGGCCGGCATCAGGAAGGCGCTCGCCGAGGACACCCCATTGACCGAGAAGGACAAGACGCAACTTCTCGATCACCTGCGCCAGGTTCACGGCGCCAAGGAAGCCAAGCAGAAGATCACGCTGACGCGACGGCAAACCTCCGAGATCAAGAAGTCGGATGGACTCGGCAAGTCGCGCACGATTCAGGTCGAGGTTCGCAAGAAGCGCGTGCTGGTGAAGCGCGAGGCGGTCGAGACGGAGCAAACGGTCGAGACCAAGCCGGTCATCGATGCCGAGCAGATCGCCCTGCGCGAGGAGGAAGCCCGGCAACAGGCCGAACTCATCGCCCGGCAGAGCGAGGAGGCGCAGAAGAAGCAGGAGCGCCGGAAGAAGGCCAAGGAAACGCCGACGGAAACACCAGCGGAACCAGTGGTGGCGAAAGCGGTGGAGGGCGAAATGCCCCCTGGCGGGGCGGCGCCGGTGTCCGCCGTGCCGGTGGAAGGCACCCTGCACAAACCGGTGGTCAAGCCTGCTGAAAAGGCCGAGAAGAAGACAGCGAAAAAGCCGCCCAAGCAGGTTACCTGGAGCGACGATTCGGTCAAGAAACGCGGCATCAAAACGCGTGGCGACGTTACCGGTGGTCTGGGGTGGCGCGAGCGCAAGGATAGGCACGCCAGGCACAAGGAGGAGACAGCCCAGGTATTTTCAGCTCCGGCGGAACCCGTGGTGCGCGAGATCATGGTTCCGGAAACCGTCACGGTGGGTGATCTGGCACACAAGATGTCGGTCAAGGCCGCGGAGGTCATCAAGGCCCTGATGAAGTTGGGGACGATGGCGACCATCAATCAGGTTCTCGACCAGGAAACTGCAATGATTGTGGTCGAGGAAATGGGGCATGTCGCCAAGCGCGCGAAGCTCGATGATCCCGACGCGTTCCTCGATCAGGCACAGCAGGCGGCGACGGAGGTGACGTTCGAGAGCCGCGCGCCAGTGGTGACGGTGATGGGGCACGTGGACCACGGCAAGACGTCGCTGCTCGACCATATCCGCCGCACCCGCGTTGCGAGCGGCGAGGCGGGCGGCATCACCCAGCATATCGGTGCTTATCACGTCGAAACGCCCAAGGGCATGATCACGTTCCTCGACACGCCTGGCCATGAGGCGTTTACCGCCATGCGCGCGCGCGGCGCGAAAGTGACCGACATTGTGGTGCTGGTCGTGGCTGCGGATGATGGAGTCATGCCACAGACGTCTGAAGCGATCCACCATGCCAAGGCGGCCAAGGTGCCGATTGTGGTGGCCCTCAACAAGATCGACAGGCCCGAAGCCAATCCCGATCGCGTCAAGCAGGACCTCGCGGCGCAGGAAGTGGTGCCCGAAGAATGGGGTGGCGACACCATGTTTGTGGAGGTCTCGGCGAAAACCGGGAAAGGAATCGACGCGCTGCTGGATAGCGTGCTGTTGCAGGCGGAGGTGCTGGAATTGAAGGCGCCTCGCGATGCGCCGGCAAGGGGCATCGTCATCGAATCGCGCCTCGACAAGGGGCGCGGACCCGTGGCGACAGTCCTGGTTCAGTCCGGCACGCTCAAGCGAGGGGATGTCCTGCTCGCCGGGGCCGTATTCGGGCGGGTTCGCGCCATGCTCGACGAGGCTGGACGGGCGATCGATCAGGCCGGCCCTTCGATTCCGGTGGAGATCCTGGGCCTGGCGGAGATTCCTCTGGCGGGCTCGGACGTACTGGTTCTGGGCGATGAACGTAAGGCGCGCGAAATCGCGCTGTTCCGGCAGGGCAAGTTCAGGGATGTGAAGCTCGCGAAGCAGCAGTCGACCAAGCTTGAGAACATGTTCGACCAACTCGACAGCGGGGATAAGAAAACCCTGTCGCTGGTCATCAAGGCCGATGTGCAAGGCTCGTACGAGGGTCTTTCCCACGCGTTGTCCAAGCTCTCGACAGATGAGGTCAAGGTCAACATCGTTCATGCGGCCGTGGGTGGGATCACGGAGTCCGATGTCAATCTGGCGTTGGCCTCAAAATCTGTGATCATTGGTTTCAACACTCGCGCGGATGCGGCGGCGCGCAAGCTCGCGGAGAGTGGCGGCGTGCAGATCCGTTACTACAACATCATTTATGAGGCGGTCGACGAGGTCAAGGCAGCGCTGACGGGCATGCTGGCGCCCGAACGCAAGGAAAACGTGCTGGGCCTTGTGGAAATCAGAAAGATCTACCGCATCTCGAAAGTTGGCACGGTGGCCGGCTGCATGGTACTCGATGGGCTGGTACGGCGCTCGGCCCGCGTTCGGCTGCTGCGCGATAACGTTGTGATACACGAGGGCGAACTCGATTCGCTGAAACGCTTCAAGGACGACGTGCGGGAAGTCAAGGCGGCTTTCGAGTGTGGCCTTTCCCTCAGGAATTACAATGACATCAAGGAAGGCGACCAGCTGGAGGCCTACGAAGTCGTAGAGGTCGCGAGAACCCTATGAGGCGATAGAAGTGAGACGATAGACGAGAGGAGTGGGGCGCGCGTGGTTCGTTGCCTCTCTCCTCTCTTTCTCCTCTCTGCCTCTTGTACTTATGCCCAAAGATTTTCCCCGCGCCCGGCGCATCGCGGACCAGATACAGCGTGAACTGGCGGATATCATCCGCTTCGAACTCAAGGATCCCCGTATCAGGATGATCACCCTGACCGATGTGGAGGTGAGCCAGGATTATGCGCACGCCCGGGTTTTCTTCACGGTGCTGGCGGACGCACAACAGGCCGATGAGGCCCGCGAAGCGCTGCAACACGCTTCCGGCTTCCTGCGCAGCCAGCTTGCCCGGCGCATGAGACTGCGCGCGGTTCCACAATTGCAATTCAAGTACGACGCCTCCGTCGCGCGTGGCGTGCAGCTCTCCCGCCTGATCGACGAGGCGGTGGCAAGTGACACGAAGCGCACAGACACATGAAGGAATGCCCGGCACTGGAAGTCGTGCCAACCGGGCGCGCTACGAGCGGTGTCCTGCTCTTGGACAAGCAGGCTGGCATCAGCTCCCAGGCGGCCGTCACGCGCGTCAAGCGTCTCCTCGGGGTCGCCAAAGCCGGGCATACGGGCACGCTCGACCCGCTCGCCACCGGGCTGCTCCCGATATGCATCGGTGAAGCAACCAAGTTTTCGCATCTGCTGCTCGAGGCTGAGAAGACCTACGAAGCCAGTATTCGGCTCGGGGTCGTTACCACCACCGGCGATCGGGAGGGCGAAACGATATCCGTGTCACCCGTAAGAGTTGACGTCGATGCGGTGAGAGAGGTGCTCGCGCGGTTTGTTGGCGAGATCGCCCAGGTGCCGCCGATGTACAGCGCCCTCAAGCACCAGGGGCAGCCGCTCTACAAGCTTGCGCGGGAGGGGATTTGCGTGCCGAGAGCGGCGCGAACAGTGCGCGTAAGATCGCTCGAACTGCATCAACTTGCAGGCGACATGCTCCACTTCAGGATCGTGTGCGGGAAGGGCACCTATATCCGCGTTCTCGCTGAAGACGTCGGAAGGGCATTGCAGTGCGGCGCATCGCTGGATAACCTGAGGCGAACCGCCGTGGGGGCGCTCAGTGTCAATGATGGCGCAACGATCGAGATGCTTGAGAGTTTGCCTCGGGAGGCACGTGCGCGGCACGTGTTGACCGCGGATACGCCGGTAGCCGCCTTGCCGCGCGTCGATGTCGAGCCGGCACAGGCGCGGTCTCTAATGCATGGGCGCGCCTTCCAAGGCAACGGCTGTGTCCGGGGCGGATTGGTGCGTCTTTACGACCGTCCCTCGGGGCGTTTTCTCGGAGTAGGGACACTTGATGCGACCGGGTTGATCGCGCCCCGGCGGCTGATGAGCACGCCAGTCGCGGCAGATATTGCTTGAGAAAACGAGGGGTTACGGAGTAAAATAAGCGACTTTTCGGCTGGAGAATGACGATGGCAGTATCAACCACCCAGAAGGCCCAGCTGGTCAAGGATTACCAGCGCATCGCGGGAGACACGGGCTCGCCGGAGGTGCAGGTCGCGCTGCTCACGGCGCGGATTACGGACCTGACCGAGCATTTCAAGACGCACGTCAAGGACCATCATTCGCGCCGGGGCCTGCTGAGAATGGTGAGCAGGCGCCGAAAGCTCCTGGATTATCTGAAGAAGACGAAGGTGG
This sequence comes from Betaproteobacteria bacterium, assembly GCA_016199545.1. Taxonomy (GTDB): domain Bacteria; phylum Pseudomonadota; class Gammaproteobacteria; order Burkholderiales; family SG8-41; genus DSOT01. The sequence continues at coordinate 11,952 of JACQGN010000308.1, forward strand.
ATCAGTACCGGCAGTTGATCGACCGTCTGGGTTTGCGCAAGTAACGCCGGGTGATGCGCGGACCGGGTTGCCGGACTGTGGCGGATCATCCGATTAGGTGGGAGTGGCGGCAGTACATCAAGACCGCGAGTGCGCGGTCTTTTTTTATTTTCATGCAAAGGATAAAACGTTGAGGCATATCAAGAAGACACTGATGTGGGGGCGCCATCGCCTGACGCTTGAAACCGGCGAAATCGCGCGGCAGGCAACCGGCGCGGTGATGGTCAATATGGAAGATACGGTGGTGCTGGTGACCGTGGTGGGAAACAAACAGGCTGAAGCGGGAAAGGACTTTCTTCCTCTCACCGTCGATTACCAGGAACGCACTTACGCCGCAGGCAAGATTCCGGGGGGGTTTTTCAAGCGCGAAGGCCGACCCTCCGAGAAGGAAATTCTGACGTGCCGGCTCATAGACCGGCCGATACGCCCGCTTTTCCCGGACGGCTTTTACAATGAAGTGCAGGTCGTGGCCACTGTAATGTCGTCAAACAGCGAAGTCGACTCTGACATTCCGGCGATGATCGGCGCCTCTGCGGCGCTGGCCCTTTCGGGAATACCGTTCAACGGTCCAATCGGTGCCGCGCGTGTGGGCTATCAAGATGGCCATTACCTGCTCAATCCGACGGCCACCGAATTAAAGTCTTCCGAGCTCGACCTCGTCGTGGCGGGAACGCGGCAGGCCGTATTGATGGTCGAATCCGAAGCGCACGAATTATCCGAGGATGTCATGCTCGGCGCGGTAGTCTATGGCCACCAGCAGATGCAGGCAGTCATCGAAGCGATCAATGGAATGGTGGACGAGGCCGGTGCGCCGCTATGGGACTGGGCGCCCCCGGCCAAGGACGAGGCGCTGGGTGCGCGCATCAAGGCGCTCGCCGAGAACGATCTGATTGCGGCCTTTCAGCTCAAGCAGAAGCAGGCCCGCTCCGAGGCGATCGACAACATCTGGAGACGCGCGTTCACTGAAGTCGGTGTTGGCACGGAAGGAGGGCCTGCTGCCAACGCGGTGAAGGAAATCTGCTTCGCGCTCGAATCGAGCATCGTGCGCGGCCAGATCCTCAACGGTGAGCCGCGCATCGACGGCCGTGACACCCGAACCGTGCGCCCGATATCCATACGCACCAGCGTGCTGCCGCGGGCGCATGGTTCGTCCCTCTTCACGCGCGGTGAGACGCAGGCAATGGTTGCCGCCACGCTCGGAACCTCGCGCGACGAGCAGATCATCGATGCGCTGCAGGGCGAGTACCGCGAGCGTTTCATGCTCCACTACAATATGCCTCCATACGCGACCGGGGAAACGGGTCGCGTCGGTTCGCCCAAACGGCGCGAGATCGGACACGGGCGGCTTGCGAAGCGCGCTCTGCTCGCGGTTCTGCCGACGCCCGAGGAATTCGGGTATTCGCTGCGCGTTGTGTCGGAAATCACGGAGTCAAATGGTTCAAGTTCGATGGCATCGGTTTGTGGCGGGTGCCTTGCGCTGATGGACGCAGGGGTGCCGCTCAAGGCGCACGTCGCCGGCATTGCGATGGGATTGATCAAGGAAGGCAACCGGTTCGCGGTGCTGTCCGACATTCTGGGAGACGAGGATCACCTTGGCGACATGGACTTCAAGGTCGCCGGAACGGAGAAGGGCGTCACTGCGCTGCAGATGGACATCAAGATTACCGGCATCACCAAGGAGATCATGCACGCGGCACTGACGCAGGCGCGCGAAGGACGTCTCCATATTCTGGAAAAGATGAAGGTCGCGATCGAGAGCCCGCGCACTGAGCTTTCGGCCTATGCGCCGCGCATGATCACGATCAAGATCAAGCCGGAAAAGATTCGGGACGTAATCGGCAAGGGCGGTGCGGTGATCCGCGCCATCACCGAGGAGACCGGGACCACGATCGATATCGAGGACGACGGAACGGTGACGATTGCCTGCGTTTCATCGGAAGGCGGCGAACTGGCCAAGAAACGCATCGAGGAGCTGACAGCCGACGTCGAGGTGGGCCGCATCTACGAGGGCACGGTGCTCAAGCTGCTCGACTTTGGCGCCATCGTGAGCGTGCTGCCTGGACGCGACGGCTTGCTGCACATTTCCCAGATCGCCAATGAACGCGTGAACAGCGTGGCGGATCACCTGAAGGAAGGCCAGTCCATCCGTGTGAAGGTCATCGAGGCCGATGAAAAGGGGCGTCTGCGTCTCTCGATGAAGGCGGTGATCAACGAAGCCCGCGCGCCCCAGACGACACAGTAGTCGCCGCGCCCGCCAGTACGCGGCAAGGGCAGCCAGCAGGCTGCCCTTGCCTTAGTTTCCAACGGAGCTGATCCGCAGGCCGGGCGGGCATCAGCTCATTTCGCGACCTGACGCTCCCGCAGTTCGTCCAGCGTCTTGCAATCGATGCACAGGGTGGCGGTCGGGCGCGCTTCCAGGCGCTTCAAGCCGATCTCGACGCCGCACGACTCGCAGTAACCGTACTCTCCCGCATCGATACGGGCGATCGTTTCGTCGATCTTCTTGATGAGCTTGCGCTCCCGGTCCCGGTTTCTGAGTTCGAGCGACATGTCGGATTCCTGACTCGCCCGGTCGTTCGGGTCGGCGAACACCGTCGCCTCGTCCTGCATGGTGTGCACCGTGCGGTCGATATCCTGCGACAATTCGCGTTTCTGCTCCTCCAGCATCTTTCTGAAGTGCGCAAGTTGCCGGAGATTCATGTACTCCTCTTTCCCTTTTGGCTTGTAAGGCGGGAAAACCTTATGTAGTTCCATTGTCATTGGCACAATGTCCGCAAAAAAGCGCTTTAATAGCAGAAATCCCCCGCCATCGCAAGGCGGATTCCACCGTCCCAAGGCAGAACCTGCTGCAATTGACCTCTACTGGGACGGGGGAGTATATTACGCGCCTTCGGTTCCGCCCCATCCTCCGCGCTCACCGGAGCGGTAAAGGCGTATTTCAGGCCGGTGTCCAGGTCTGGGGAGTGATGCACGCAATGCCGGCAGCTTCGAGTGTGCCCGTAGCTCAACAGGATAGAGCACCGGCCTTCTAAGCCGGGGGTTGTGGGTTCGAGTCCCGCCGGGCATGCCAGATTCTGCCCATCCGGGCAGCGTACAGTGTTGAGCGTTTGGTGTTGAGTGCGAGATTTGAGCCCACGGCTCCCTGGACACTGAGAACTTAACACTTCACACTGCTCTTACGGACGGTGGCTGTAGCTCAGCTGGTAGAGTCCCGGATTGTGATTCCGGT
>JACQGN010000310.1 GCA_016199545.1 Betaproteobacteria bacterium
CAGAGATCACAGAGAACACAGAGAAAACCAGAAAAAATTAGCGCGAAGGAAAAAACAGAATTTGCGACGAGGCAGAAATGATCATGGCCGAACAGTTGTAACGAAAAGTCTCTGTATCCGTAGGCCCCCGTGGTCCCCGGTGGCCACCCAAACTCCCCCACCTGTGGCCACCCCAAATTCCCCCACCCTTAGGGATTCTAACCGCGCCTGATTGCGGGCGGCCGGCGGCAAGACGTTACGCTGCTCCCTCATCATACGAGGGAGGAAGAAGTGAACGTCTTGAAGTCGCATCTACGCCTCAGCATCGATACGTTGCTCCGGGGCGGGGCCAGCCAACTCGCGATCGGGCGCCTGCGGGTCTAGGTCCACGGGTTCCAGGCACATAATCGGCCCACCTTTCGTCGATTTCGCGGCTCTGCCATACTTTCGCCATGAGACAAGTCGGAAAACGTCGGATCCGCCCGATTTCTGCCGTTCCAAGCTCGGACGCGCTGCGCGCCGCGGCGATCCATCAGGCGACCGGCCGGACGCTCGCGGCGGTGGCGACGACCGGTATACGCAAAGGCATATACCGGTTCACTTCCCATGCGGAGATGAATCGCCACACCGACGAAGCCCTGGCGTACGCCGTAGCGCTCAACGTCCGACAGCGGCGCGGCAGCCGCGCCTGAGATGACTGACCCGGAATCGAACCTTGCGCGGCCCGCTGGCGTCGCCGATCTCAAGCTGCTCCTGCGCGCGTTGAACGAGCACGGCGCCGACTATCTTCTGATTGGCGGGTACGCGCTCTACGCGCTCGGCTATGAGCGCGGCACGGTGGATATCGACATCGTTCTTCGGCCGACGCGCGAGCAGGGTGAGAAAGTGAAGCGCGCACTGCTTTTGTTGCCGGATGGTGTCGCCAAGGATCTGGATCCCGAGTGGTTCGCCGAGGGAGAGACCATCCGCGTCGCCGACGCGTTCGTGGTCGATCTCATGTTCAACGCGTGCGGCGAGACTTACGAATCACTTCTTCCGTACGCGGTCACGGTTGATTTCGAAGGTGTCCCGGTTCGCACGCTCAGTCTCGAGGGGCTGTTGAAAACGAAACAGTCGGTGCGCGACAAGGACCGGCTGGACCGCGATGTACTCGAACGTGCGCTGAACGAATTGAAGAAATCGGAATGAAAACCCCGTGCCGCGCTCTGCATCGGACGGTGTTTCGTGCGCCCGCAGTTGAAGCGTTTTTGCTATCAGGAAAAGGAGGCGGCGTTAGCGTGGTTGAGGGGCGCGAGCCGTTGATGTGCGCTTACTCGGCGCGGACGTTGGCGGCCTTGATTACCTTCGCCCACTTGGCGGTCTCGACCTTAATGTAGGTGCTGAACTGATCGGGCGTGCTGCCCACGACGTCGCCGCCTTCCTCGGTGAGCCGCGTGCGCACCTGCGGCTCCTTAAGGGTAGCCATGAGTTCGCGGTAGAGGAAGTCAACGATGTTCTTCGGCGTGCGCGCTGGCAGGATCAGCCCGTACCACCGTGGATCAACATGCTACCGGCGGGCGATACATGGAAGCATTGAAGATTGCGGAGCGAAGTCGCTGCGTACGGTTGTGGCGAGGAATTGCCGCGTTGATGGCGCTCGCATGCCTTGTCTCCGGCAACAGTGTGTTCGCAGCCTCGATCGCGGTCGACGTCGGGCACTATCTCGCGAAGCCGGGCGTCATCAGCGCGCGCGGCGTTCCTGAGTTCGAATACAATCGCACGCTCGCCATCGAGATTGCGCAGGCGCTCGAAAAAGCGCGGCACCGCGCGCGGCTCATCGGCGATCGGCGCGGCGTTGAGGCGCGCGGGATTCACGCCGTCGCGCTACCACGCCGACCCGGTACTGGGCGAGAATCGGCCGTTCGCCGACGAGGAGAACGGCGTGCACTATTTCGACAACCTCGCCGTGCTCCGGTCGGCGCGCATCCCGGCGTTGTTGTTCGAGGCCGGCGTGATCGTGCATCGCGAAGAGGAATTGCGCATGCGCGACCCGGCGGTGCGGGCCCGAATCGCCTCGGGTGTCGTGGAGGCGGTCGCGTCGTGCGTCGAGAGAAGCTCATGGAAGTCTGCAAGGTAAGCATGAACGCAATGGACGCGAAGGACGCCAGGGACGCGAAGGAGGGGCAAACGGGCATGACGGAGGCGCCATGATGGTGCTGTATAACCGCGAACGCTCGGGCAACTGCTACAAGGCGCGCTTGATGCTCTCGCTGCTGGGCCTTGCGTACGAGAAGGTCGCGATTCATCGCGAGGGCAAGGGCCGCAACCGGGCGCCGGAGGGCTACGACAAGTTGAATCCCCTGCGGCAGATACCGGTGCTGGTCGCCGACGGGAAACCGGTCTGGGGCACCATTGCCATCCTCGTCTACCTCGCGCGCAAGCACGGCGGCGAACGCTGGCTTCCGCTCGACGCCGAAGGCGAGGCCGAGGTGACCCAATGGCTGTCGCTGGCACAGAACGAGATTTTTTACGGGCTGGGCCGCGCGCGTTCGATGCGCGGGCAGCGCTGGCATGGGACCGGGACGCTCGAGGAGGCGCATGCGGTGGCGGCGGTGGCGCTGCGTGCGCTCGAGAGCCGGCTCGGAGGGCATGAATGGCTCGCCTTGGGGCGCCTCACGATCGCGGACGTCGCCTGTTATTCGTACGCTGTTTTTGCGCCGGAGGGCGGTATTTCGCTCAAGCCCTACACCGGCGTTCGCGCGTGGCTCACGCGCATCGCCGGCCTGCCTGGTTATCTGCCTACCCCGCCGTACGATGGCGCGGGCGGCCCGCTCGTGGAGTAGTGGTGACCGGCCTGCCCGATCCGCGGTGTTACGGCGCCGGCGACAATGAACTGCTGCGGTTCGCGTCCAAGGCAGGGGGAGACGACGCAGCCGCCACGGAGCTGCGATCGCGGGTGCGGCATCACCTCGCCGCTGGAGACGATGCCGCCCTGTCCGAAGCGTTGAACGCGGCGCCATCCGGCTTGGTCTATCGCCGCCTGTGGCATGCGATCTGCCGGGCTGCGGAAGGGCATGATGCCGGCGGCGGTGACGCGGCGATCGTCGCGCGGCCGTTTGCCATACCCGTGATACTGGTGGCGGGGGCGCGCCGTTCAGTGCGCATTCCCGGCGCGCTGCCGGACATCGCCGCCATTCATTCTCTGCTCGAGCGGCAGGGGGTGGTGGGGACGACCCGTAACTTCGGTCTGAGCGCCGAACTCATCCCGCTCGAGATACTGGAGCGTATTCCGCCGAGCCGTGTATATCGCTGGAACAGCGCCTACGCCGCCGGTGCAATGGATGGCATGCCGGGAGCGGCGATTGAGGTCGCGCCGGGACGCGAACAGGCGCATCTCCGTTTTCTCCTCGGCGCCAGCATTACGCCGGCGCATCTGCCCTCGTTCCTGGAAACTGCGGTCGACATCGGCAGGTGGGGCGCGTTGTTCACGCGAACGCTTGCGCGGCAGCTCGCGCAGAGCGGGCTCGAATTACTGCCGCTCGCGCGGCCTCCGGGGACATTGCTGGAGGCAGCGCCACGCGGGCGCCGCGCGGTGCTCGAGAGCGCGTTTCAGTTGTTTGCAAGCCACGCCCTGCGGACTTGCCGGATGGCCGCAGGAGAACCCGTCGTCATCGTATCCGCTCATCAGGAGGGGCAGGCCGCCGAGGTGCGCACCAGCGTGAGTTCGATGCTGGACGATGCGCTGCTCGAAGGATTTCGCTGGCCGCTGCATCCGCTGGATGACTTGGGGGAGATCGTGTCGTCGATCGCTGACTTACTCGAAGGTTGCCGGGTGGGGGACGTGAGGTGGATGCCGCGGGTTCTGTCGGAATCGTCTTTGGCATCCGCGGCCGCGTTCATTTCGGTGCGTGACTTCGACCGCATGGCAGATGCGCCGACGAGCCATTGACTCACGGGCGCGGCACCTGGAGCGCGGGCATGCGAGTCACTGTCCTCATTTCCGGAAGCAGCACGCCCTGTGGTATGGTGCCGGCGACATGCCGGACGCGCCGCCCTACCGGAATCTCACGCCTGAGCGCATACTCGACGCCGTCGAAACCTGCGGTTACCGTTGCGATGGCAGGCTGTTTGCATTGAACAGCTACGAGAACCGCGTTTACCAGGTATGGCTCGAGGATGGAACAGCGCTGGTTGCCAAATTCTACCGGCCGGCGCGCTGGTCGGACGATGCGATTCGCGAGGAGCATCGGTTCGCGCTGGAACTGGCGGAACGGGAGATTCCCGTAGTGGCGCCGCTGGCAGTGGACGGACGCACCATGCACGAGCATGCGGGATTCCGGTTCGCCCTTTACCCGCGCCGCGGGGGACGCAGTCCGGAGCTCGAGGATCTCGAGACGCTGCGCCGTTTGGGCCGGTTCATAGGGCGCATACACGCCGTTGGCGCCGCTGCGGTGTTCAGGCATCGTCCGGCGCTCGATGTCGACAGCTTCGGCGTGGAGCCGTCGCAGTTCGTGCGCGACAGCGGCTTCGTTCCCGACGATCTGATCGAGACGTATTGCAGCGTCGTTGACGACGTGCTCGTCCGCGTGACGCGCTGTTACGAGCGCGCGGGAGCGGTGCGCGCGATCCGGCTGCATGGCGATTGCCACGCCGGCAACATCCTGTGGACGGATGACGGCCCGCATTTCGTCGACCTCGACGATGCACGCATGGGACCGGCGGTGCAGGATCTGTGGATGTCCCTCACGGGCGACCGGGCCGGGATGGAAGCGCAGTTTGCCGCGCTCGCCGCGGGTTATCGTGAGTTCATGGATTTCAACGCAGCCGAACTGTGGCTGATCGAGGCGTTGCGCACGCTGCGGATTATCCACCACGCCGGCTGGCTCGCCCGGCGCTGGGACGATCCTGCGTTCCCGGTGAGTTTCCCTTATTTCAACACGCAGCGTTACTGGCAGGATCATATCCTGGCGCTGCGCGAGCAGGCGGCAGTGCTCGATGAAGCGCCGCTGCAGTACGCGGCATGAAGCAACCCATGCTTCTCAACGTTCTCATTGCGGTGGTGCTCGGCTATGCGGTATTGGTCGGCCTGGTGTTCGTGACCCAGGGGCGGCTGGTGTATTACCCGCAGATCGGCCGCGAGCTGGCGCTCACGCCCCAGGCGTACGGGCTTGCGCATGAATCGCTGCAAATCACGACCGAGGATGGAGAACGGCTGCACGCATGGTGGGTGCCTGCCGCCGAGCCGCGCGGCGCCGTGCTGCTGTTTCACGGCAACGCCGGCAACATGTCGGCGCGTCTCGATTATCTCCTGATGTTCCATCGGCTGAACTATTCCACGCTGATCATCGATTACCGTGGCTACGGTCAGAGCACCGGTACGCCATCCGAGGCGGGAACCTATCACGATGCGGAGGCCGCCTGGGCCTGGCTGACCAGGACGCGCGGCATCGAGCCGGGCGAAGTCGTGTTGTTCGGCGAGTCTCTCGGCGGGGCCGTCGCGTCCTGGCTGGCAGCGCGACTGTCCCTCATTCCCGGCCCTTCTCCCGAGCAGAGAAGGGAGGTACCAGCTGCCTCTCCTTCGCTGGGAGAGAGGTCAGGATTGACGGTTGCCCCGCGCGCGCTGGTTCTCGCTTCCACGTTCACGTCGGTCACCGACCTGGGCGCGGAGGTCTATCCGTTTCTGCCGGTGCGTCTCATCAGCCGCTTCGGCTACGACAATCGCGCCAATCTTACGTCGATACGCATCCCCGTGCTGATCGTGCACAGCCGGCAGGACGACGTGATTCCGTTCGCGCATGGGCAAAGGCTGTTTGAGGCCGCCAACGAACCCAAACAGTTCCTCGAACTCGCCGGCGGACACAACGACGGGTTCATCTTCGTGCGCGACGAGTGGGTGCGGGCGCTCGCCCGCTTCCTCGACCAGCACGCTCCGCGGCGTACCGCGCAGTAGCGGCTGCGAAAGTTCGATTGGCCACAGAGGACACAGAGATCAATGGCACTATCTTAAGGTTCCTTCCCCCGCGTGCGGGGGAAGGTTAGGATGGGGGCTGGATCGGTTCTGCCCCCTCCCCAACCCTCCACCGCGCTGCGCGCAAGGGAGGGAGCATGTAAAGTTCACCGCTTAAA
>JACQGN010000309.1 GCA_016199545.1 Betaproteobacteria bacterium
CGCCCATCACCAGCAGTTCCAGCGCGTTGTCGAAGGAAGCCGAATCCGACTGCCCGTCGTAGATCAGCGGCCACAGCTTCGCCAGATCGTCTCCCAATACCGGGCTCGAAATCGCGCCCTGCCGGGCACGGATCCAGTTGACATTGCCACGCAGAGTGTTGATCTCGCCGTTATGGCAGATGATGCGGAACGGGTGCGCCAGACCCCATGACGGGAACGTATTCGTCGAAAACCGCTGGTGCACCATCGCCAGCGCAGACTCAGCGCGCGCATTTTTGAGGTCGAGATAATACTCGCCGACTTGGCGCGCGAGAAGCATGCCCTTGTAGACGATCGTGCGCGCCGACAGCGACGGCACGTAGAACTCCGTGCCGTGGGCGAGCTTGAGCGCCTGAATGGCGTGGCCGGCGCTCTTGCGGATGATATAGAGTTTGCGCTCGAGACCGTCGGTGGTGGTGATCGCTTCGCCTCGCCCGATGAAAATCTGGCGGATCACCGGTTCCAGCTTTTGGGCGGGCTCGGCGATGTCGGAATTGTCGACCGGCACGTCGCGCCACCCCAGCAACCTTTGCCCCTCATCCTTGATCGCGCGCTCGAGCTCGTACTCGCACGCGAGACGCGAAGCCGGCTCCCGTGGCAGGAATACCATCCCGACGCCATAGCCCCCGACCGGTGGCAGCTTCACGCCCTGCTTCGCCATCTCGTCGCGCAGGAAGCGGTCCGGCACCTGGATCAGGATGCCCGCGCCGTCGGAGAGCTTGGGATCCCATCCCACTGCACCGCGATGCGTGAGGTTGCGAAGGATGGTGAGCCCTTGTTCGACTATCGCATGGCTCTTGCGGCCTTTGATGTGCGCGACAAACCCCACGCCGCATGCATCACGCTCATACCTTGGGTCGTATAACCCTTGGGCAACCGGCGGCCCGAAATGGTCTGCGCTCACAAAGCCCCCACTGCGTAAATCGTGGATCCCGGCTTTGCCATGGGCTGATTGACGCGCCGCAACAAGCGCCGCCGCCAAGCACCAGCAAATGCCGAGCGAAACCTGATAATTCTACATGGCTCAAGGGCTTGCTTCAACTCATGCTAGTATGCAGGTGCTCACTTACAGATTTGGTTAGACTCGATCGCGAACAGGCGGCGATGTTCAAGTATCGCATAACGATCAGTCATCCCGGCGACGTAATCGGCAATGGCACGTGGCGCGTTATCGGTCGCGCGCGCCTGGAACTCGGGCGGCATGAGCCTCCGGTCCGCGAGGAATGCCCCAAACAGATCACTCACGATGCGCCGCGCTTTGGCGCTCATGCGTGCGACGCGGTAATGGCGGTACAGTTTCTCACGAAGGAACTGCTTGAGATCGAGGTGCAGCTTCTCGACAGCGCTGCTGAAACCGACGAGGGACGGCGCGTTTCGCACATCCTCGATGCTGGTTGGTCGATGCAGGCGAAGATTGCGCTCGGCGTGCGCAACGAGGTCGGTCACCAGCATATCGATCATGCGCCGCACGGTTTCATGTATGAGCCGTCGTCCCGTGAGCCGCGGGAAGTTCCGCAACGCGGTCTTCATGTGGCGCCGGAATAGGCGCACTTCGGCCAGCTCTTCGAGCAAGAGCAGTCCGGAACGGAGCCCGTCATCCACGTCGTGATTGTTGTACGCAATCTCGTCGGCCAGATTGGCGATCTGGGCCTCCAGAGACGGCTGTCCGCCCCGGAGGAAACGCTCGCCTATTTCTCCCAGTATGCGAGCGTTTTTCCGAGAACAATGCTTGAGTATCCCTTCTCGCGTCTCGAACGTAAGGTTCAGTCCGTCAAATGCGGCGTAGCGCTGTTCAAGCACATCGACCACTCTCAGGCTTTGCAGGTTGTGCTCGAAGCCGCCATAGGCACGCATACACCGGTTGAGCGCGTCCTGCCCGGCATGGCCGAAAGGGGTATGCCCGAAGTCGTGGGCGAGGGCGATCGCCTCGGTAAGATCCTCGTCGAGGCGCAGGCTGCGCGCCACCGAGCGCCCGATCTGGGCGACCTCCAGGCTGTGCGTCAGACGCGTTCGGAACAGATCTCCCTCGTGATTCACGAAGACCTGCGTTTTGTACTCCAGGCGCCGAAATGCCGTGGAATGAATGATGCGGTCGCGATCGCGCTGGAACTCTGAGCGATTCCGCGGAGGCGGCTCCCGATAGCGGCGCCCCCGGGAAGCGGCGCTCGAGGCGGCGTAGGGCGCGCACTCAGACATCGGAGGCGTGACGCTGCGCCAGTGCTTCCTCAACCGCTACTACGGGTACGTCGGACGCCAAAAATGCTTCCCCGAGGCCCCTCAAAAGTATGAATCGCAGCCGGCCGCCCTCCACCTTCTTGTCGTGCGCCATGAGTTCGAAATAGCGCTCGACGCTGAGTTCAGGCCCATCCACCGGCAAGCGCGCACGTCGCAAGAGCGAGGTGATACGCGCAACCTCCTGCTCGCCCAGGAACCCGAGGCGCCGGGACAGCTTCGCGGCAAGCACCATGCCCGCTGCGACCGCCTCCCCATGGAGCCAGGCGCCGTAGCCGACACCGGCCTCGATCGCATGGCCGAAGGTATGGCCGTAGTTAAGCAGCGCACGCTGCCCGGTCTCGCGCTCATCCTGTCCAACGACTTCCGCCTTGTTGATGCACGAGCGCTCGATCGCGTAGCCGAGTGCATCCGGATCGCGGGCTATCACCCGCTCGATGTGCTGCTCCAACCAGGCGAAAAACGCCGCGTCACGGATCGCTCCGTATTTGATGACCTCGGCAACACCGGCTGCAAACTCGCGCGCGGGGAGGGTTTCCAGCGTATCGGTGTCGATGACGACCACCCGGGGCTGATAGAACGCCCCGATCATGTTCTTACCCAGTGGATGGTTGATCGCCGTCTTGCCCCCCACCGCCGAATCCACGTGGGCGAGCAGCGTCGTGGGCACCTGTATGAAGGGGGTGCCTCTCTGGTATATGGCGGCGGCGAAGCCCGCCAGATCACCGACTACCCCCCCGCCGAGAGCAATGACGGTCGTGTTGCGCTCGCAGCGGCCGGCGATGAGCAAGTCGAATATCCGGTTGAGAGATTCCCAATTCTTGTGAGCTTCGCCATCAGGCAGGACGACACGCACCACGCGCACGCCGCTAGCCTCAAGCGCTGCCACAAGCCCGCGGGAGTAGAGCGGCTCGACAGTGGTGTTGGTAACAAGGGCCGCCGCCTTCTGGGGCATACGCTCAATCATGAGCTCGACTCGTTTCAGCAGGCCCGGGCCGATATGGATCGGGTAGCTCCGGTCAGCCAGCTGAACTGTCAAAGTCCGCATCTTCTGATCAGCGGGGCATCTCACGTGGAAGCCGCAGCAGACCGGCGCAATGTCGCCAGTTGTCCGGTAAGTTTGCGCACCAGAACGGCGACGCTCTGGCTGCCGGTATCGATCACGAGGTCCGCCACCTCGCGGTACAGCAGATCGCGTTCCTCGTGAAGTCGCTGCAACACGACCAGCGGGTCCGGCACGCTGAGCAAGGGACGATTCCGGTCGTTCCGCGTGCGTTTCGCAAGGTCGGCTACCGTCGCGCGCAGATAGACGACCGTGCCGCGCTCGGTGAGAAGCCGTCGGTTGTGCTCGGACAGCACGGCCCCACCGCCGGTCGCAAGTACGATATTAGCGTGTTGGGTGAATTCTCGGAGAACCTTCGATTCGCGGGCACGAAACCCGGCTTCGCCCTCGATATCGAAGATCAAGGGAATCCGCACGCCGGTCGCGCGCTCGATCTCCTGATCGGTGTCGAAGAACTCCTTGCCCAGATGCTTCGCAAGCGCCCGGCCAACGGCGGTCTTGCCGGCACCCATCAGGCCGACCAGGTAGATATTCTCGGGTACGCCGTGCGCGGGCGGCGCCTTCGAGGGCGGGGACTCCATGCGGAGATTCTAGCGGAATCGCGTCGTTTGCACTGCGCCGCGAACCCATTCTCTGTGCACCAACAAAAAAGGCGGCTCCGGGCCGCCTTCCCGTGACTCGTGCGGATCAGGGCCGCGTGCTGATGCCCTCCTTGAGGATACGGGGGGTGATGAAGATCAAGAGTTCGCGGCGATCATCCGACTTGATGTTGTTCTTGAACAGAAAACCGACGTAGGGCAGATCGCCCAGCACGGGCACCTTGTTGGTCGTTGAACGCTCCTCCTGGGTGTAGATCCCCCCGATTACGACGGTGCCGCCGTTCTCAACGAGCACTTCGGTCGAAACCTGCTTGGTGTCGATACTCGGGCCGGCAGCGGTAACCTGCCCCACGCTGTCCTTGTTGACCTTGAGGTTCATGATCACGTTGTCGTCCGGCGTGATCTGGGGCTTGACCTTGAGTGACAGCGTGGCCTTCTTGAACTGAACGCTCGTCGCACCACTCGAAGTGGCCTGCTGAAACGGAATCTCGGTTCCCTGTTCGATCGTGGCCTCATTCTTGTCGGCCGTGATGACCCGCGGACTCGATATGATCTTGCCTTTGCCGTCCGCCTGCAGCGCGCTCAGTTCGAGATTGAGAAAGCGCGACCTGTTGGCATTGAACAGAATGAACGAAAACACCCCCGGATTGGCGCCAGAGGTACTGCCCCCGGGCAGATTTACGCTAAGCGACTCGTTGAAAACCGGGGTTCCGAGAATCTGACCGGTCTGTGCGCCAGTGTTCGATAATTGCCCGCCGACCGTAAAGCGTTGGTCGCCGCCACCCGGAAACTGTATCCCTTCGGCGCCGGCATTGTACCCCAGGCGCACTCCCAGGTTACGACTGAACGTATCCGAGGCCTCGACGATTCGCGATTCGATCATCACTTGCCGTACGGCGACATCGATCTGGCGGATCAGTCTCCGCACCTCGTCCAGCCGCGACGGAGTGTCCTGTACGAATACCGTATTCGTGCGCGCATCAACGACCGCGCTGCCGCGCTTGGAAAGTATCCTCTGAGTGCCGGTACTCAGGAATGCCTGCACATCCTGGGCTTTCTGGTAGTTGAGCTGAAACCCTTCTGTGCGGGTCGGCTCGAGATCGGCGATTTGCTGTTTCGCCTCCAGCGCCAGCTTTTCGCGTGTCGCGAGCTCGTCCCGTGGCGCGATCCAGACCACGTTGCCGCTTTTGCGCATGTCGAGCCCCTTGGTCTGCAGGATGATGTCGAGGGCCTGATCCCAGGGCACATCCTTCAGGCGCAAGGTGACATTCCCGCTGACCGTGTCGCTCGTAATGATATTGAGGCCGGTGAAGTCGGCGAGCACCTGCAGCACCGCCCGCACCTCGACGCTCTGGAAGTTGAGTGACAGTTTCTCACCCTGGTACCCCGGTCGGCTTCCTTGCACCAGCTTATTGGGGTCTTCCACGACGCGCTTGATGTCGATGACAAACCGGTTATCGGTCTGGTAGGCGGAATGTTCCCAATTGCCGCGGGGCGTGATGATCAGCCGCGCGTTGCTGCCCTGGGACACGGCGTCCACCATCCGCACCGGCGTGTCAAAGTCACTGACGTCCAGGCGTCGCTCCAGGTTCTTCGGCAGCTGCGTATTGACAAAATCCACAATAATCGAGCTCCCCTGCCGTCGCAGATCGATCCCTATATTGTTGTCCGACAGATCGACGATGACGCGTCCCTCGCCGGCGTCGCCGCGCCGGAAATCGATATTGCGCAAACCGTGTCTCTGGTCGCCCGGGCGCGCTTCGGCGAATTGCTGGCTCAAGCCGGAGCTCGCCGCTCCCGCCGAGGCCGTGCCGCCCTGGAGGGTGATCAGCACCGACTTGCCGTCTATCTTCGCGTCATAACTCAGGGTGCGGCTCAGTTCCAGGACCATGCGCGTGCGCCCACCGGACTGCACCACATTGATTCGACGCAGATCACCACCCCCGACTTCCTCGACGCTGCGCCCGAGGGCATTCGTCGTGTTCGGGAAATCGAAAGCAATACGCGGCGGATTGTTGACGGTAAACCCGGCGGGAGGATTCGCGGGCGCGTCCTTGAGCGTCACTCGTACGATGATCGTGCCGGCGGCCTGCGGCGATATGCTGATCGCCTCGATGCTGTTGGTCTGTGCCCAGGCCGACGCGCTGGCGGCGGCGACCAGGAACGTCGCGCAGGCAACCCATGCTTGAATCGTCGTAAGTGCCTTGAATCTCATTTCCTAGCCTCCTGTTATTCCTGCAGCTGCAGACTCTGTTCTTTCTCTTCCCAGCTGCCCCCGCTGTCCTGCACGATTTCCTTGAGCAGCACAGCCGACTCGGTGACATTCACGATGCGCCCGAAGTTTTGCCCAAGGTAATTTCCCGCCCTCACGCGATACAAGTTGTTGTCGGGTGCTTTGACCAGCGCGTGCGCGACTCGATTCTGCACCAGGACGCCCACCATCTTGAGGTTTTCGAGAGGATAAGCTTCAAGCGGTTCCTTACGCCGGTTGAAATCCGGTTGCAGTCCGCCTCCGGCCGCGGCACCTTTCGGAGGCTCGATCTTCCGCGGTGTGAACGGATCGACCAAGTCAAACGCATTGTATGCAACGGGTTCGTAGGGTTTGACCTCGGGTAATGGAGGTATCCGCCCGCGCGGGAGGTTGTCGGAATCCTTCACGAACTGCTTCAGGTCCGAGTGCTGCTCGCCGCAACCGGCCAGTGCGAGCAGCCCCAGAACGATGACCGATATCGCGCGTTTCATCTTTTCCCCGACGCGGGCTTGCTTTTCGCGGCCGCCTTCCGTTGTTGGCTCACTTCGTCGTCATCGAGATAGCGATAGGTACGCGCAGTGGCATCCATGATCAGCCCCCCGCCTTTACCCGGGGCGGGGCTGATGGCGACGTCGTTCAGCGTCACGATCCGCGACAACTTGCCGATATCGCTCGCAAAAGCGCCCATGTCGTGGTAGCTACCGCTGATCTTGAGGGTAATCGGAAGCTCGGCATAGAAATCCCTCACCGCCTCGCCGGCTGCCGGTTTGAACAACTCGAACTGCAACCCGCGCCCCAGCCCGGCCTGGTTGATATCAGTCAGAAGAGCGTCCATTTCCGACTTGCCGGGGAGCTGTTTCAACAGCGACCCGAACTGCTTCTCGATGTCGTCGAGCTGTTTCCTGTAAGCCGCCAGGTTTATGGCCACCTTCTTCTTGTCGATGAACGTTGTCTTCAACTTGACTTCTTTCTGTTCTTCTGCGCTTAGAGCGTCGATCTGATGCTGCCAGTCGAGCCAGTAGCTCAAGCCGACGATGACGAGCAGCAGGATCAGCAACACGCCCAACTTGGGCAGAATGGGCCAGCTGCCGATTTGCTTGGGATCGAGGCGCCTCAGTTCGTCGAGTGTCATTTCTTGCCCCCCGCGGAGACGGGCCTCGATGCGGGCTTCTTCTCTTCTTCCTGCGGCCGCTTGAGTGCCATGTTGAGGGTGAATTCGTTGTTCCGGAGCGCGCCCTGCTGAACTGCCTTGATTTCGATCAAGCCGGGTTGCCCAAGCACCGGCGAAGCTTCGATGTTGCGCATCAGCGTCGATACCCGCGCCTGGGACTGGGTCAGCCCGTTGATCGTGACCCTCTGCCCGGTTTGCCTGATGGCCTTTAGATAGATGCCGTCAGGCAACTGTCGTACCAGCTGATCGAGCAGCTGGACGGTCTGAGCGCGGTTGCTTTGTAACGACTCGACGACGCGCTTGCGGGCGAGCAGTGCCGCAATCTGATCCTGGAGCGTCTTGATTTCCGCAATCTGTTTCTCGAGCTTGGCGATTTCCTCGTTCAGGTACCTGTTACGACTGATCTGGTTCTCGATGCGGTCGGAAAAATACGTGTGCACCGATCCCCAGATGGCGGCCCCTATCACCACCACGATTCCCAGCATGATGAAGAACTGTTGTTGCTGCTTCTTGCGGCGTTCTTCACGATGCGGCAGCAGGTTGATGCGTATCATGGGTCAAACCTCCGCATCGCCAGACCGCACGCCACCATCAGCGAGGACGCGTCCTGCGTCAAACTCTTGGGCTTGATTCTTGACGAAAGGGCCATATTCACGAACGGATTGGCGATGATGGTATTGACCTGGGTGCGTTTGGTGACCGCTACATCCGCCCCGGGGATTGCCGCACACCCTCCCGACAGCACGATGTGGTTCACCTGGTTGTGCTGCGTCGAGGTGAAAAAGAACTGCAGCGCTCGCGCCACTTCCAATCCGAATGTGTCGAGAAACGGCTGCAGCACGTCCGATTCGTAATTTTCCGGCAACCCACCCGCGCGCTTAGCCGCCTCGGCCTCCTCGGCCGACAGGCCGAAGTGATTCTGGATTTCCTGCGTAAGCTGTATCCCGCCAAACGGCTGCTCGCGCATATAAATCGACTGACTGTTGCGCAGGACGTTGACGTTCATCATCGTGGCACCGACATCGACGATGGCGATGTTCTGGTCCTTGCCGTTGTCGGGAAACTGATTTTGCATCAGCTCGAAGGCGGTCTGACTGGCGAGGATGTCGACGTCCATGACGACCGTCTTCAGGCCGGCGACTTCGGCAGCGGCGATACGGTCTTCGATCTTTTCCTTGCGCGATGCCGCGATCATCACCTCGACATCCTCCGGGTTGTTGGGCGCCGGCCCGATAACCTGGAAGTCGAGATTTACCTCGTCGAGCGCAAACGGGATATACTGGTTTGCCTCGGTTTCCACCTGCAACTCGAGATCTTCCTCGCGTTGACCGGCCGGGACCTGGATCTTTTTGGTGATGACCGCTGCGTTGGGCAGAGCCATGGCCACGCTCTTAAGGCCGGTCCCCAAGCGCTTGTGGCATCGCTTCAGGGCCTCGCTTACCGCATCGAGATTATTGATATTCCCGTCCACCACCGAGTCCTTAGGAAGCGGCTCGATAGCATAGCGTTCGACCCGATAAAGCCCTTTCCCCGCGTCAGCGATTTCCACCATCTTGATCGCTGAGGAGCTGATATCCGCCCCGATGAGCGGCGGCGTCCGGGGCTTGAGCAAAGCCTCTATCGCATCCAAGTTAAAGCTTAATTTTCCTTTGAACATAGGTCTCTAGGACAGCATACCCATAGTTTACTTTAAATGCTACCAACAACTATCATGCGTGTAAAGTTTTTCGTTCTTGCTACGCTGCCCGGGAATGGTATTTTCGCGCGGTGCGTGGCACAAAGGCTACACTGCATCAAATTTGCACTTTTGGCAACGATTTCAGCACCGACGGTATGCCATGAAAACTCCGGCATCGCGGCGTCAGTTGGAGGATCGATACACTAGATGCGCAGCCGTTTCTGGTTCTTGCCCCTATTAGTTGTGGTTGGTTCAGCCATTGCCGCGGCTCTCCTTGCCGCCTTTGCGGCCATTATCATTTATCCAACACTCCCATCGCTTGAGGTACTTACAGATTATCAGCCCAAGATTCCGATGCGCATCTATAGTGCCGAGGGCGAACTTATCGGTGAATTCGGCGAGGAACGGCGCGCGGTGGTGGCAATCGCGGACGTGCCGCAATCCATGGTTTCCGCGATTCTCGCCGCGGAAGACGAACGCTTCTACCAGCACGGCGGGGTGGACTACGTCGGCGTTGCGCGCGCCGCGCTTTCCAACCTAGTGTCGGGCGGTGTGCGTCAGGGCGCGAGTACGATCACGATGCAGGTGGCCCGGAATTTTTTTCTCTCCAAGGAAAGAACGCTGACGCGCAAGTTCAACGAGATTCTCCTTGCTTTCAAGATCGAGCATAGCCTGTCCAAGGACCAGATTCTCCAGCTCTACGTGAACCAGATCTACCTCGGCCAGCGCGCATACGGTTTTGCCGCCGCCGCCCAGATCTATTTCGGAAAGCCGCTCATGGCTTTGACGCTTGCCGAACAGGCAATGCTGGCCGGATTGCCCAAGGCGCCCTCGCGC
Organism: Betaproteobacteria bacterium; assembly: GCA_016199545.1. Classification (GTDB taxonomy): domain Bacteria; phylum Pseudomonadota; class Gammaproteobacteria; order Burkholderiales; family SG8-41; genus DSOT01. The sequence continues at coordinate 9,871 of JACQGN010000309.1, forward strand.
TTCAATCCGGTGGCAAGCCCGCGACGGGCGAAACAGAGGCAACAGTACGTGTTACGCCGCATGCGTGAACTTGAACTGATAACGCCGGCGCAGTTCGTGGCGGCGGACAACCAGTCGCTCGTGGTAAAAAAGGAACTCGCCGATTACTCAGCGAAAGCGGGGCATTTTGCCGAGATGGTGCGGCAAGCCCTCTACGAGCGCTTCCAGGACGCCGCCTACACTAGGGGATTGAGGGTCTACACGACCCTGTCGGTAACGCACCAGCAAGCAGCCCACGCGGCACTACGGCGTGGCGTTCTGGAGTATGACCAGCGCCATGGATACCGCGGACCTGAGGGCTATGCCGACCTGCCGGTGGGTGCTCCGGAGGAAGCGCTCGAGGAGGCATTGCAGGAAATCACGGACAGCGAAGACATTTTCGGCGCGATCGTGCTTCAGGCGAGCCCGGCGCGCGTCAGGGTTTATCGCCGGGGCGGCGGGATGCTGGATATCGGGGTAGAGGGGCTCAAGTTCGTCGGGCGCATGCTTGGGGAAAAGGCGAGTCCGAACCAGCGCATCCGGCGTGGCGCGATCGTTCGGGTGCAGAAGAACGAAAAAGGGCACTGGCAGATCACCCAGCTTCCGGCGGTGGAGGCGGCGCTGGTATCGCTCGACCCGCGCGACGGGGCGATTCGCGCGCTGGCGGGGGGATTCGACTTCGCGCGCAACCAGTACAACCATGCGACTCAGGCGTTGCGTCAACCGGGGTCGAGTTTCAAGCCGTTCATCTACTCGGCGGCGCTTGAGAAGGGGTTTACCACTGCAACGGTGATCGATGACGCGCCGCTGACGTTTACCGCAGCGCAGACCGGTTCGGAGCCATGGGAACCGAAGAACTACGATGGCACGTTCGAAGGCCCGATGCGGTTGCGAACCGGGCTGGTGAAATCGAAGAACGTGGTATCGGTACGCATACTCCAGGCGATCACCCCGCAGTACGCGCAGGACTACATCGCACGTTTTGGTTTTGATCCCAAGCTGCACCCACCGTATCTCACCATGGCACTTGGGGCAGGCAACGTGACCCCGCTTCAGATGGTCGCGGCCTATGCGGTATTCGCCAATGGGGGTCACCGCATCACGCCTAATTTTATCGTGCGTATCGAGGACGGCCGCGGGAATGTCGTGGCGGAAACGGTTCCACAGCGCGCGGGCGAGGGCGCCCGGCGCGTCATTGATCCGCGCAACGCGTTCATCATGAACAGCATCATGCGTGATGTGGTTCGCATGGGCACGGGCGCGCGCGCGATGAAGCTGGGTCGGAACGACCTTGCCGGGAAAACCGGAACCACCAATGATTTCATAGATGCGTGGTTCTGCGGTTTCAATTCCAGCCTCGTGGCAGTCGCATGGATCGGCTTCGACAAGCCACAGACCCTGGGGCGCAATGAAACAGGGGGACGCACCGCGCTGCCCTTCTGGATGGGCTACATGGGGAGCGTACTGCCCGGCGTGCCGGAACAGCCGTTCAAGCCGCCGGACGGTGTGGTGGCGCTCCGCGTGGACCCGGACTCGGGGCTAAGGGTGGACGACGGCCAGCCCGGCATAGTGGATTTCTTCTTCCACGAGTTTCCGCCGACGGACCAGGCCCTCGCCGGGGTTCCCGGCGCCGGGGCCGCGACCGAGGAAGTGAGAAACCAACTGTTCTGACGGGCAAGACGTGGGAAGGGATTACGCGCGTAACGACACCCGGAGCCGCATCGCTCATCTGGCGGCGCGGCTCATGGCCGAGGACGGTATCGAGGATTACGCGCGCGCCAAGCGCAAGGCGGCGCGCCAGGCCGGCCTGGCGGATACCCGGCAGTTGCCGAGCAACGAGGAAATAGACGCGGCGTTGCGGGTGCATCAGACGCTGTACCAACACCCGGAGCACGGCGAGCGCCTGCGCGATCTGCGCCGCCGCGCGCTTGGCGCCATGCAGGAGTTCGCACAATTCAATCCATACCTGACCGGCCCGGTGCTGAGCGGCAATGCGGGACGGTATGCCGACGTCGATCTGCATCTGTTCACCGATAATGCCAAGGCAGTGGAACTCTTTCTCCTCGAACGCCGGATTCCTTACAGGACGTCGCAAAGCAGGCTTTACTTCGGAGACAGTCCGTGCGCGGTCCCGGTATTTACTGTGAGCGACGGAACCGTCGACTTCCAGATTACGGTGCTCCCGGGACACGCCTTGCGCGTACTGCTGAAGAGCACTCCCGGCGGAAAGTCGATCGAGCGTGCGAAGCTGCAGGTGGTGGTGGAGCTTCTCGCCGCGGGCTGATCTGCGCCGTTGCGGTCGGTTGCGGCAGGCCTGAACGCAACGCGGGAGCTGCGCGGCGCGCGGCGCGCGGCGCGACACCCGGGCGGGCGGTTCAGCGCTGGGCGTTCAACCAACGCGCGATATCGAGCGCGAAGTAGGTCAGAACGCCATCGGCGCCGGCACGCTTGAACGCGAGCAGCAGTTCCAGCACGCAGGGTTCCTCCTCGAGCCAGCCCTTGCGCGCAGCGGCTTTGAGCATTGCGTACTCACCGCTCACTTGGTAGACGTATGTAGGGGCCCTGAATTCGTCTTTGATGCGGCGAACAATGTCCAAGTAGGGCAGTCCGGGTTTGACCATGATCATGTCCGCTCCCTCGTCCAAGTCGAGCGCCGCCTCCCATAGCGCTTCATCGCTGTTCGCCGGATCCATCTGGTAGGTGAACTTGCTGCCGCGGCCCAGGCTCTTTGCGGAGCCCACTGCGTCCCGAAACGGGCCATAGAAGCCGGATGCATATTTCACCGAATAGGCCAGGATGCGGGTATGGATATATCCCTTGCGGTCCAACGCCGCGCGAATTGCCGTTATTCGCCCGTCCATCATGTCCGATGGCGCCACGACATCGACGCCCGCAGCGGCGTTGACCAATGCCTGTTTTTCGAGCACCGCGATCGTTTCATCATTAAGGACATAACCGTCGCGGCCAACGACCCCGTCGTGACCGTGGGTGGTGTAAGGATCGAGCGCAACGTCGGTAATGAGTCCGACTTCGGGAAAGTTCTGTTTGAGCGCTGCCACGACGCGGGGTACGAGTCCCCGCGGGTTGACGGCTTCCCGTCCATCCACGGTTTTCAGCTTGGGGTCGATCGCGGGGAAAATGGCAATCGCGGGGATACCGGCCTTTGCGCACTGCTCGATGTGCGGGAGAAGCCGGTCCAGGCTGTAGCGGTGAATCCCCGGCATGGAGGGTATTGGCTCAGCGCGCTTCTTGCCCTCGGTCACGAACACCGGGTAGATCAGATCGTCGGTAGCGATCCGATTTTCGCGCATCAGGCGGCGCGAAAAATCGTCTCGCCGCATGCGCCGCATCCGGCGTCGGGGGTACCGCCCGAGAATTCGCATGATCGACTCAACCCATTGAATGGAGGCTTTTCTTCGTCCCGATCCCACAGGGAACTTTAAGGCGATTATAACCGTCTTATTGCTAGACGATGTTTTCGTCTCCCGCTTCTCCTCCCTGAGCGGGTGCCTTAATCCCTTATTAAGGCATTTGCCCCCGGTTTTACTCCCCTTTAACCGGGGGATTTTTTTTGCCTGACTCCAACCATCGC
>JACQGN010000320.1 GCA_016199545.1 Betaproteobacteria bacterium
CTTCCCGGGCGCCGGGCTTGATCGGGTCGGATACAGCCAACGCCGCAGCCAGCCGGTCGTCCACGGCGGCATAAAGCGGCGTCTTGCCTTCATCGGCCAGGCGCCGCGCCACGTCGGAAAAAGGACCCACATCGAGACCAAGCCGCGCCATGTAGCGATCGGCGCCGACATGGATCTGACGGCCGTTCACTTTTGCCTCGGCGCCGTAACCGGGAACGGCTGCAAAATCTCTCGCTTCGGGAATCTCGAGACCCTGCTCCCGTGCAGCCTTGACGATGGCTTGCGCCACTGGGTGCTCACTTGGGGCTTCCGCCGCCGCGATCAAGGCACGGACTTCGTTTTCATCGAAGCCCTCGACGACGGCGAGATCCGTAAGTTCCGGCTTTCCCCGGGTGAGCGTGCCGGTCTTGTCCAGGACGACCGCTTTCACCCGGCTCAGGGTCTCGAGCGCTTCCCCGCGGCGAAACAGCACGCCGAGTTCCGCCGCGCGCCCGGTGCCGACCATGACCGCTGCGGGAGTGGCGAGTCCCATCGCGCAGGGACAAGCGATCACCAGCACTGCGACCGCGTTGACCAACGCAAACGTGAGCGCCGGCGCCGGGCCAAAAGCAAGCCAGATTGTCGCTGTCAGCACCGCGATGACGAGGACGATGGGCGTGAACACCGCAACCACTCGGTCGGCGAGCGACTGAATGGGAAGCTTGGCGCTTTGCGCCCCCTGCACGAGCCGGATGATCTGCGCGAGCACGGTGTCGGCGCCGACCGCTTCGGCCTTGAACTGGAACGCGCCGTTCTGGTTAATGGTTGCGCCGATGACCTTGTCGCCCGGTTGCTTTGCGACCGGAACGGGCTCACCGGTGATCATCGATTCGTCCACATAGCTCGAACCGCGGCTGATGGTACCGTCGACGGGGACTTTCTCGCCCGGACGCACTGACACGATGTCTCCGGGGCGCACAGCCTCGATCGGAATTTCTTCTTCCTTGCCCTCCCGCAGCACCCGGGCAGTGCGTGCCTTGAGTCCGAGCAGCTTGCGGATCGCATCGCTCGCCCGGCCCTTGGCCACCGCCTCCAGGAATTTGCCCAGGAACACGAGCGTGATCACCACTGCCGCTGCTTCGAAATAGATGTGGCGCGCATTCTCGGGAAGGACGTGCGGCGCGAAGGTCACGACCAGGCTGTAGAGATAAGCGGCTCCGGTTCCGGTCATCACCAGGCTGTTCATGTCCGGGCTCAAGTGCCGGTAGGCTTTCCACCCGGAGACGAAGAAGCGTCTTCCCGGCCAGACCATCACCGGCGTGGCAAGCGCGAACAGGATGAAGTTGATGACAGGGTCCGTCAGTCCAAACGACTCCAGCCAATGGAGGAAAGGAGGGTAGTACATACCCATCGCGAGCACGGCAACGGGAATACTGAGCCCGATCCCCACGGCAAGTTCGCGCCGCATCAGCGCGAGTTCCCGCTCCCGTTGCGCGTCGCCGGCGGAGTCTGCAGCCTGCGTAGCTTCCCCGGGCACCTCATAGCCCGCTTCGCCAATGGCCTTGCGAAATTCAGGGAGACCCGCGCTCGCGGGGCTGTAGCGCACGCGGGCGCTTTCCGAGGCGAGATTGACGCGCGCCTCGATCACTCCTGGCAGCTTGTTGAGAACGCGTTCCACGCGCGCCACGCAGCTCGCGCAAGTCATGCCGCGAACGGGAAATTCGACCACTTCGACGATAGGCGTGTAACCCGCTCCCTCGATGGCCGCAGTGAGTTCACCGGGTCGCGCCACGCTCTCGTCAAACTCGACACGCGCACTCTCCCCGGCCAGATTGACCCGGGCGGACGCGACGCCTTGCACCTTTCTCACGGCCTTCTCGATTCGCGCCGCGCACGCCGCGCAGGTCATGCCGCGAATACCCATTTCCAGGATCTGCATGAGGTCTCATTCCTTCCCAGAGATTTGACACTATCCACCCCACCAGGGTAGGGTATAGTGAAATATACATCAGACTTTAATTATTGTCAAAACAAAAGATATTGACAACATATTCTGACTCGCTTATCATACCCTCCCCAGGTGGGTAGGATTATGTGCGCACTGGACCCGCGTTTTCAGGAAAGGAGCTTTTTATGGCAATCACGTTGAGTGTTACCGGAATGACCTGCGGTCACTGCGTGCAGTCGGTGACCAAGGCTCTTCAAGCCGTGGCGGGGGTTGAGAAAGTCTCAGTGAGCCTCGACACGGGGCGCGCCCGCGTCGACGGCAAAGCGAGCCCCGGCGTTCTGATCCGGGCGATCGAGGAAGAAGGATACAAAGCCCAAGTGGCGGATTCCAAATGAACGGCGAGGAAATGCATGCACATCACTCGCACGCGGCGGACGGCCGCCTGTGCATGCCGGAGGCGACGCGCAGAGTGGTCTCGCGCAGACTCGCCATCGCCAGGGGGCACCTGGAAAGCATTCTGCACGCCTTGGAGAAACACGACGCTTATTGCGTGGACGTGCTCCGCCAGATCAAGGCGGTCCAGGGTGCGCTTGAGAACGCCGGTCGAATCACTCTCGAGGGCCATCTGCGCGCGCATGTAGCAACTGCCGCCGAGCGTGGTGATACGGAATCGATCGTCGAAGAGCTGATGGACGCCCTTCGCTATCGGTGAAGAAGGCTTGGCAATATTCGCGGTGGACGCACCATGGCGGCAGTCTTAACGAATTGGCGACAGGAGAAACGAGCTATGCAACCTGAGATGCAAACCAATCAAGCTTACCGGGCAGTCGCACGGGAAATCGCGTTGCCGCAACAAAAGGTGTTGCGCAACACGTATCTGTTGCTCGCATTCACGATGGTGCCCACGGTGATCGGTGCCATGATTGGAATCAATACGGCTGGCATCATCATCCGGAACCCGATCCTGAGCTTTTTCGTGATGCTCGGCGCGGTGATCGGTCTCCAATACGCGATCGCTGTCAATCGCAATAGCGGGTGGGGAATGATTTTCCTGCTCGGCATGACATTCCTCCTCGGCTGGTTCCTCGGCCCCCTGCTGAGCTTTGCGCTGGCGCTCAAGAATGGCCCACAGCTGATCGGCTTGGCGGCCGGCGGCACCGGCATCGTGCTGTTCGTCATGGCCGTCATTGCGACAACCACGCGCAGGGACTTCAGCTTCATGGGCAAGTTCCTGTTCGTCGGGATGATCGTTCTTTTGCTCGCCATAGTCGCCAACATGTTCCTCCAGATGCCGGCTCTGGCGCTGACGATCTCGGCGCTGGTGGTCGTGGTGTTTTCATTGTTTCTGCTCCACGACTTGAGCCGCATCGTCAACGGCGGCGAGACCAACTACATCATGGCGACGACGGGAGTCTATATCAGCCTCTTCAACGTCTTCGCCAATCTGCTGCAGTTGCTGATGGCGCTGAGCGGGGAACGCGACTAGGACGCACATGTCATCGCAGGGGTGATATGAAGACCGGCAAATTCGCCGAATGTATTCATCAAATCGAGTTGGTTCAAACGTCACCAGAACGGATTTGCTGCCGGTATACAGCTTCAACGGCACGGGGCTGTGGCTGGCGAAGGAGCAGACCGGACGCGACCGGCAGGTCGGCGGATCAGATCGCATCGGGCTTTGGCGAGACCTTCAGGCCCGGATGCGCGCGGCAAATTAGCGGTCGGCCTACTTGATCCAAATCAATAGTGCGAACTGCGGCATGGCATAGAGTAAACGGCGTGGCTCCAATGATGAAAAGCGTCACTAGCGCACCAGGCGTCAGGCGACCCAAGGGCGCCCCTCGATTCGGGCGTGCGGCGCTGCTGGCGGGCTGGGTGGTGTTCGTGCTCGCCGCGATACTGTCTCCGTGCATTCAAGCAATCGCCGCACCGGCCAGCAATATAGCGCAGAGCGCTCCCGAAACGTTCACGGGCACGCCGATAGGGAAGCAAGGTCTTAGTACTGAACGCGGGAATCATGGCTCCGAGTCATTATGTTATGGCCTCGCCGGCGCAGTACCATGGAACACCCAGACTCCTTTGGCGTTGGCAACGAATTACACGCCGTCGGGATGGGATGCGATCGAAGGGGTTGCCACGCCGCCTCTGATTGAGTCGACTCGCTCCGAGACTCTCGCGCAATACGAGATATCTCCGTCTGCACGCCGTCTGTACTTGCGCACGCTGCGCCTTCTGATTTAACCCCCTCGCTTTCCAGCTCGCGCTGCTTGTGCTTGAGCGCCAGCCTTGACCAAAGTGCTGGTTCCCCGCTGAGCGGCTGAAGCGCTCGCGCCCGCGACCGAGCTGTTTCATCGTGTTTTTTCCGCAACACACAGGAGATCTCAAATGAAACGCGCAATCATCATCTGTCTCACCCTCAGCGCAACCCGCTAGGGGTGATGGTGTCACAGGACAAACGCATGAAAGTACATGGTTCGGGACTGGCGGTGTGGAAACCAGCCTCGTCAGAGCTGCCGACCGCTTTGATTCTTGTCGCGGCGCTGGCGCTTATTGCAGCGGCGCCCGCTACTGCCGCTGAGTATTACAAATCAGCCGGCGGCATGGTAATTTACATGGGCGTGTTGCCCGCCGCGATGGTGCGAGGTCACCCGCCGGAACATCCAGAAAGCGCGCTTCATGGAGGCACGCCCGCGTGGGGCGAGCAATACCACGTCGTCGTTGCGCTCTTCGACCGCGCGACCGGAACGCGGATTCACGATGTCGCAATCAAGGCGACGGTGTTCGATACGCGCCAGCCAGGAAAACGGTTGCCGGGGCCGCACAAAGAACTCGAATCAATGCTGGTCGCCGGCGCGGGAAGCTACGGCAATTACTTCAACATGCCGGCGCCTGCGCCATACCGGATCGAACTGGAAATCCGCCGGCCAGATTCAACCACACCGGCGAATACAAGCTTCGAATTCTCTCACCCGCATCGGTGACGCATCACACAAGAGGATGACTTATGAACCACGAGCATCGGCACGAGCCGGATAACGGTAAGAAAACGAAATCCAGGACGAAATGGGTATTTATCGGTTTCGCCCTCATCGCCGCATATTTCCTTGTTACCGAGCACAGGGCACACCTCTCCGGGTGGCTATCGTCCTATGGGATATGGTTGTTGCTGCTCGCCTGCCCGCTGCTGCATCTGTTCATGCACGGCGGCCATCGCGATGACAGTGGTGAGGCGTCGGACCAACAACGCAAGGGACAAGACAAATGAACCCATCGGAACCTTCAGCCTACGGCCTGTGGTCGCTGGTTTTCATCAACTCGCTGGTCTTCATCATTTTCGCATTCAGCTTCGCGAAGCCACAGACCTCGCGCGACTGGCGCTCTTTCGGCGCGTTCTCCGCATTCGTGATAGCGCTGTTCACGGAAATGTATGGATTTCCACTGACCATCTATCTGCTCTCCGGATGGCTGTCGAGCAGATTTCCCGGCGTGGATTTTCTCGCGCACGATTCCGGGCACCTGCTCGAAGTCATGTTCGGGTGGCGCGGCAATCCGCACTTCGGGCCCTTCCATCTGTTGAGCGGCATCTTCATCGGCGGCGGATTCATATTGCTGGCCTCTGCCTGGAATGTGCTCTACCAGGCGCAGCGCGCCCGTCAACTGGCGACAACCGGTCCATATGTCCATGTACGACATCCTCAGTACACGGGCTTCATCCTGATCATGCTCGGCTTTCTCTTTCAGTGGCCGACACTCATCACGCTCGTGATGTTCCCCATCCTGGTTTACATGTACGTGAGGCTGGCGCGGCGGGAGGAGCGCGAGGTCGCGGTCGAGTTTGGGGAGGAGTACTTGCGCTATTCAAAACGAACACCGGCATTTCTCCCGCGGCTAGACGGTCTATTCACGCGAACCCAACCTTGACGGCAATCCCGGCGTGAATCGAATACCACAAGTGAGCAACTCGCTCGACGGCCCCATCGGCGAAGAGGTATTTACTCAACGGAATCTACAAAAGCCATGAGCGCCAATGATGTCGTCGTGAAACTGGAGCAGGTGACCAAGGTCTACCAGCAAGACAGCATGGCCGTGCACGCGCTGTGCGGCGTAAGCCTGGAGATTCCCAAGGGCAACCTTGCCGTGCTGGTCGGCCCCTCAGGCTCGCGCAAGACCACGCTTCTCAACGTGATCGGCGGACTCGACACGCCGACCGCGGGCCGGATCTGGGTTGCGCGCACCGAGACCGGACGCATGCGCAAGTCGGAGCTGTCCGAGATGCGCCTGCGCAAGATCGGGTTCGTGTTCCAGGAGTTCAACCCGGCCCCGTAGCGGGATTTGCACCCAAGCGGGTTTCCCCTCCTCTTACTCAAGCACACTTGCATTCAGGCCCCTTTGCTCCACGGTCGTTACCCGCTTCCACACTATGAGCACGTCCGACTCCCGTTCCGAGCCCGCTTGCGGTTATGTCTTCCCGCAATCAGTTGGTGGCTCACCCACCACCCGGCCGGGTGCCCCAACGTACTTGTGTTCCTGATTCTTCTCTGTGACCTCCGTGATCTCTGTGGCAAACGGTTTTCTCGACTCAATGACCCAGCAGCTTCGTCAGCGGAGAAAAGAGATCGTTCCAGAACGTATTGGGAACCCACAGCAGGAGCGCGGTGAAGACGGTGTAGCGCGTGAACTTCCCCGCGGCCTGCCACAGCAGCACCGACAGCCACGGCATCTTGAGCCAGCCTGCGACCGCGGTGAGCGGATCGCCGATCGCGGGCAGAAACGCGAAGAAGCACGCCTTGGGCCCCATGTGTTCGAGCCAGGCGAGCGCGCGCGGCGTGTGCTTCTCACGTGCGAGCACCTGGTGCGCCCCGAAGCCCAGCCAGTAGTTGACCATGCCGCCCACGCTGTTGCCCACGGTGGCGACGATGACAGTCACCCAGAACATCTCCGGATTGAGTTTGACGTAGCCAAACACCACCGGCTCGGAGCCCATCGGCAGCAGCGTCGCCGAGACCAGCGCCACGAGGAACACCGCCGGGAGTCCAACCCTGGGCAGCGACGCGGTCTCGAGCAGCCAGTCGACGAAACTTTCCATGTGCAACGCGCGCGGGCGTAAAGTGCCGGGAAGGCGACGAAAATTCATTCTAGCATCGCGGCACGCCTTGAAATTCGCGCGCCATCGGGTAACATCGGGGTAAAGTTCGCGCTAGCAGCCTGTGGGACTTGACAGTCCAACAGGCTGCTATCAGCAAAACCGGCCGTGGATTTCACACAATGCGACTTCAAACCACCTCGAAACGCCACCCGCATGCACAGTGTCTCGCGGTTCGGGCGACTCGATATCGTTCCTTGCCAGCTCTTATTTGGCCGGTTTTGCATAAGGAGCTTGTCGCATCTCAAGTCCGACAAGCTCCTGGGCGCAAATCATGACCGAATGCGGCTGTGGCCACGGCGCCACGCCGGAGGCACGGCAGCAGACGCGCGTTCTCATCGCCGTATTGCTGATCAATGCAGTGATGTTCGTGGTCGAGGCGGCCGCGGGCTTTGCCGCACGGTCGAGCGCGCTGCTGGCCGATTCGCTCGACATGCTGGGCGACGCGCTGGTCTACGGCTTCAGTCTCTATGTCGTCACGCGCAGCATCCGCTGGAAAGCCGCGTCCGCGCTGATCAAGGGATTGATCCAGCTTGGGTTCGGCGTGGGCGTGCTGGCGCTCACGCTCTACAGGGTCGTTTACCCCGTGGTGCCGTCTGCGGCCACGATCACCGGCGTGGGCCTGCTCGCGCTCGCGGCGAACGCGGCCTGCGCGGTGCTGCTGCTGCGGCACCGCCACGACGATCTCAACATGCACTCGGTGTGGCTGTGCTCGCGCAACGACCTCATGAGCAATCTCGCGGTGATCGCCGCGGGTGCGCTGGTCGCCGTCACACGCTCGCAGTGGCCCGATGTCGTGGTGGGGTTCGCCATTGCCCTGCTCTTTCTGCGGACCTCGTTCGGCGTGATCGGCCGTTCGATGGCAGGACTGCGGCGGGCGGTCTGAGCGGCGCCGAAACGGGCACCGGTTGCCGGTGAAGGCACGCCGGCGCACAACAACAGAGGATGAAGCGATGAAGAAGCAAAAACCACGAGCACCGAAAACCACGGCGCGATCCCTGCCCAGGGGCCTTGCCATGCTGCAGGACCCGCGGCTCAACAAGGGCATGGCGTTCACCGAGAGGGAGCGCGACAAGTTCGGCCTGCGCGGTTTGATGCCGCCGAGCCTGCTCACGCAAAAGCAGCAGGCCGAGCGCGTGCTCGAGAACTTCCGGCGGCTGCCCAGCGATCTCGAGAAATTCATCAATCTCGCCGCGCTGCACGACCGCAATGAGGCGTTGTTCTTCCGCGTGTTGAGCGAGCACCCGGACGAAATGACGCCTATCGTCTATACGCCCACGGTCGGCCTCGCCTGCCAGAAGTTCGGCCATATCTACCAGCGCCCGCGCGGCATGTTCGTGAGCATCCGTGACCGCGGCCGCATCGCGAAGGTGTTGCGCAACTGGCCGCACCGCAAGGCCGGCATCATCGTGGTCACCGACGGCGAGCGCATCCTCGGGCTCGGCGATCTCGGCGCCAACGGCATGGGCATCCCCGTCGGCAAGCTCGCGCTCTACACCGCGTGCGCCGGCGTGCATCCGGATCTGTGCCTGCCGGTGACGCTCGACGTCGGCACCGAGAACGAGATGCTGCGCGCCGATCCCTATTACGTAGGCATCAGGCAGAAGCGCGTCCGCGGCAAGGCGTACGACGATTTCATCGAGGAATTCATCACGGCGGCGCGCAGGGTGTTTCCCGGGGTCGTGATCCAGTTCGAGGACTTCGCCAATACCAATGCATTTCGCCTGCTCCGGCGCTACCGCAACCGCATCTGTACCTTCAACGACGATATCCAGGGCACCGCGGGCGTCGCGCTGGCGGGGATTTATTCGGCATTGCGCATCACCGGCGGCAAGCTCGCCGACCAGAAGCTCCTGTTCTTCGGCGCGGGCGAGGCGGCGACCGGCATCTGCGACCTCGTGGTGTCCGCCATGGTGAGCCAGGGGTTGACCGAGGCCGATGCGCGCCGGCGCTGCTGGCTGGTCGACACCCAGGGCCTGGTGGTGAAGAGTCGCACCAAGCTGGCGGAGCACAAGCTGCCGTACGCCCACGATCATCCGTTCGTGCCGGATTTCCTGTCGGCGATCCAGACGCTGAAACCTACGGCAATCATCGGCGTCGCCGCCGTCGGGGGCACGTTCACGAGGAAGGTTCTGGAAACGATGGCGCGCATCAACGAGCGGCCGATCGTGTTTGCGCTCTCCAATCCGACGTCCAAGGCGGAATGCACGGCCGAAGAAGCGTACCGCTGGACCGGCGGGCGCGCGATCTTCGCGTGCGGTAGCCCGTTCGACCCGGTGACGATCGACGGCAAGACCTATGTGCCGCGCCAGGGCAACAACTCCTACGTATTTCCCGGGGTCGGACTGGGTGCGATCGCGAGCGGCGCCCGCCACATCACTGACGAGATGTTCTCCAGCGCCGCGCACGCCCTCGCGCGGCAGGTGACCGAGGCCGACCTCGCGCAAGGCAGCATCTATCCGGCGCTCACCCGGATACGCGAGGTCTCGGCCCATATCGCGACGGCGGTGGCGGAGGTAGCCTACAAGCGCAAGCTCGCGTCGGCCCGCAAGCCGCTCGACGTGCTGGGGCACGTCACCTCCCAGATGTACGACCCGCACTACCGCGACTTCGCCTGACGGAGGCAACACATGGGTCTGCCCCTTTCGCCTCGCCGGGAACCTAGTCATTGCGAGGCGCGTTTTCGTGCCGAAGCAATCCCGTTGCGGGCAACGTAAACCGCGGCCTGCCGCGAGATCGCGGCGTCACCCACTCCTCGCGATGACACCCATCCTTACGCCCATGGCTCTCGCCGTTCTCGTTGCAGGTGTTGCGGCGCATGCCGCGGATATCACCGTGCGCAACGTCGGCTATCGCAACGGCGACATCGCGATCGACGCCAAACTCTATCTTCCGGCCGGTGCCGGGCCCCATCCGGCGGTGCTGTTCGTGCACGGCCGCCGCGGCTGGGACGAACCGGCCGACCGGCAGGTGCGCCGCATCGCCGAATACGGTTTCGCGGTGCTCGCGCCAGACTACCATTCGCCGCGCTTCATCCCGGCGTGGCCGGAAAGCCACGATCCCGCGACCGAGAAGGACGTCGAATTGGGACTCGATTTCCTGAAGACGGCGCGGGGCGTGCGCAGCGACAGGGTCTGCGTGGTGGGCATCTCGCGCGGCGGATATCATGCGGTGTTGCTGGCGGCACGCCGCGCCGAGGTCGCGTGCATCGTGACCTATTACGGGCACATGGTGAATCCCAATGCGCCGGAGCCCTGGCAGGTCTTTCGCTATGCGCCGGAAATCGACCGCATCAAGGTGCCGGCGCTGTTCATCGTGGGCGACGAGGATTTCGAGGTGCGCCGCATCGGCATCCGGCGCGCGTTCTACGCGCTCATCGCGCGCGGGGTGCCGGCTGAACTGCGCGTGTATCCGCACGCTCGGCGCGCCTTCGATTTTCGCGACGACCCGCGCGAGGAGGAGAAACTCGCCACGCGGGATGCGGCGCGGTGGACCGCGCGCTTCATGCGCGACGTCCTCGGCGGTTCGCGGGAGTGACGATGCGGGGAGTGTCATGAAACGGCGAAGTTTCGTTCACTATTGCGCGGCAACCGCGGCACTGGGCGCGCCTTCGCTCTTTGCCGCCACCGATCTCATGCCGCGTCATTACGCGCGCGTGCCGCTCGTGGACGAGGCCGGCCGGCCGGTGAGGGCCGGGAGCCTCCGGCGCGGCGAAAACTATATCTTTCATTATCCGTTCGAGGGCACGCCGTGTTTTCTGCTCGATCTCGGGAAACCGACCGTGCGGAAGGTCGCGTTGAAGACCGAAGGCGGCAGCGGCTACCTCTGGCCCGGCGGCGTCGGACCCAAGCGCTCGATCGTGGGCTACTCGGCGATCTGCACGCACCGCATGACCTATCCGACGCGCCAGATCAGCTTCATCAGCTATCGCGACCAGTCGACGGCCACGAAGATTTCCCGGCCGCACGCCATACACTGCTGCTCGGAACACAGCGAATACGATCCGGCGTCGGGCGCGCGCGTGCTGGGCGGACCCGCGCCGCAGCCGTTGTGTGCGATCCTGCTTGAATACGACCGCGCCGCCGACACGCTGTACGCGTTCGGGACGCTGGGCGCGGAAATATTCCACGCGTTCTTCGCGAAGTTCGAATTCAAGCTCGCGCTCGATTACGGCGCCGGCGAGGCGCGACGGCCGGTCGCCGGCCGCGCCGTCGTGACCCGGCTTTCGAGTTTCTGCAAACAGCAGGTGAGATGTTGACGCCGGGTTTGGCGTTCAGCGACGAAGTTCAGCCAGCAAGCGGTCTGTGGGTAAAATCGTCGCACCGGGGCTCTCCGCCAGGGCAGAACCCGGAATCCAGGAAGGTTTCGATTGCACTTTCTGGATTCCGGGTTCCGCGTCGCAGCCCCGGAATGACGTGCTGAACTTCATCACTGTCGATCTTTACGTATCCTTGTGACAGTGCCGGGAAAATCCCCCGTGTTACGCACGACCCCCTTTGACAAAGGGGGTTGGGGGATTTCTAATTCCCCCCTTTGTCAAAGGGGGCAGGCACACGACGAAGGCGAGTGCCGGGGGATTGAAGTATCACGAGGTGGGGTAATGCTCAAGAATCAGGAATCACCATCAGCCGATCTCAATGCGATTGCGGCCACCGGCGCGGTCAAGGGCCGAGGCCGCCCGGCCCATCAGGGTCGCAACCTCCTCGCCGCGCTTGAACTCCGCCAGGCCGATCGATGCGGTGACTTTCCGCGCCGGCTGCAGGCTTGATATCTCCAGCGACGAAATCCGGCGGCGCACGCGCTCCGCCGGGATTGATGCGTTGTCCAGACCAGTGTGAAAGAGAACGAAAACGAATTCGTCGTCACCGTAACGGCTGACCGTGTCCGCCCGCCGCAACTCCACCGCGATTGCCGCGCCTACGTGGCGCAGCACGCTTTCCCCAGCGGCGGGACCGCAAAAGTCATCCACCAGATCGAAGCCGTCGATCCCGACGATGCCCACGCAAAATGCGCCCTGCCCGCGTTCGGCGCGCGCTTTTTCCTGCTCCAGCAACGCGGTGAGGTACGCCTGGCTGTAGAAGCCCGTGAGTTCGTCGTATATCGGCGCGCGCCCGGGTTTCTCCAAGGCGTCCTGCGAATCGCGCCTGGGCTCGCGCCGCTTCTGCAGCAAATTGTGGATATAGCCGCCGATGAACGTGCTTTCCATTGAATCTGTTACGTTCGGGAACATGTTTGTACCTCCCGTAGTCAGCCGCCAAAGGCGGCGCAGAGACATCCCCCACTTTTTCAGAGGCACATACATCCTCCCCCTTTCTCAAAGGGGGAATGAGGGGGATTGTTATATGCATGCCGCCTCCTGCCACCGCAAATCCCCCCTCACCCCCTCTTGAAAAGGGGGGTACGGGGGGATTTGGCGGATTTGCGTTCCCGCACCACCCGCAATATCTCCTCGAGCACCGCCTGCGTTTCCGCCAGCACCTGTCGATTGTCGAAGCGCAGCACGCGTATCCCGCGCGAGGCGAGAAACGCGGTCCGACGCTCATCGTGCGCCTGGCCCGTCGCATCCATGTGCTGCGACCCATCGACCTCGACCACCAGCCGCACCGCCGATGCATAGAAGTCAACGACGTAGCTCC
Organism: Betaproteobacteria bacterium; assembly: GCA_016199545.1. GTDB lineage: Bacteria > Pseudomonadota > Gammaproteobacteria > Burkholderiales > SG8-41 > DSOT01. The sequence continues at coordinate 12,707 of JACQGN010000320.1, forward strand.
CGATCGGTCGCTGACGGTAGAACTGCACGCTCTCCATCTGCTTTCGGCGCAGGCACGCCCAGAGGCAGCGCTCGGCGTCGGTCATCGCGCTCCTCAGCTCGCGTGCGAAATGCTTCAGTGCGGATGAAGCGTATTGGCGCGGCATGAAGGGTATCAACGCGCGGAGTGCGGAAAGGTAATCCCCCCGCGCTATCGCGCGACCCCCTTTAAGAGCGTCGCCGAGGGCGTGGAATCACAGTCGGACTGGGATGTGCTGAAGGCCGCGGGTTGCGACGTGGCGCAGGGGTATTTCATCGCCCGGCCCATGGACGAGGGCTCGCTTCTAGAGTTCTGCGCCGCGCAACCCGACGCACTGAAATCATACCGGGATGACCCCGGCCCGGCGAAGTGAAGCCGAGGGCAAGACTTGAATTAGCGTGCGTCTATGCTGGGCCTGACTCGGCCGCGGCACATGTCGAGGATACATCGATGCTAGACCGGGCCCCGCGTGGAGCCGCGGGCCGCAGCCTCCGGCCACTCGCACCATCCGATCAGGCGCACGCCTTCGCGCTCCATCGAGCGGCTGCCTCCATACACGACGGCGGGGCAGCGTGCCCGCGGCCCGGCCCAAGCGAGCCATTTGCGCAGCGTGGCGAAATAATCGCTGCTCGGGGTCTGGCCGGACTTCATTTCGACCGGCTGCAGGCTGCGGCCGTGGTCGAGCAGGAGATCGATTTCGTTGCCGACGTTATCCCGCCAGAAAAACGCATTGGCCGGCAGCGCCAGATTGAAGCGGTGCTTGAGCCATTCGGACACCAGCAGCGACTCGAACAGCGCGCCGCGCGCGGGGTGCGTCTCCAGTTGCCGGGCGTCGCGGATGTCCAGAAGGTAGGCTGCGAGTCCGGTGTCATGGAAGTAGAGTTTCGGCGTCTTGACCAGACGCTTACCGAAATTGACGTGATAGGGCGGCAGCAAGTGCACGATATAGCTCGCTTCGAGCACCGTCAGCCATGCGCGCGCGGTCACGTGCGAGATGCCGCAGTCGTTCGCCAGGCTCGACAGGTTGAGGAGTTGTCCGCAGCGGGCCGCGCACATCCTGAGAAAGCGCCGGAATGCCGCGAGATCCGAGATCGCGGCCACTTGGCGCACGTCGCGCTCGATGTAAGTCGCGACGTAGCTTGCGTACCACTGCGTCGGCGCGACACGGCGCGAAACGACAGGCGGATACAGGCCGCGGAACAGGACCCTGGTGAGGGCTGCATCGAGCTTTCCCGCCATCTTCAATTCCGCGAGCGCGAATGGCAGCAGGTGCAGAAGCCCCACGCGCCCCGCGAGCGACTGCGTGATGCTCGCCATCAGTCCGAACTGTTGCGAGCCGGTGAGCACGAATTGCCCGGCGGAACGGCGCTCGTCCACCCGCGTCTGCAGGTACGAGAACAGATCGGGGGCGCGCTGGACCTCGTCGAGTATGGCGCCGCGCGTAAACCGCCCGAGGAAGGCGCGCGGATCCTCAAGCGCGAGCGTGCGCTCGTCGGGATCCTCCAGCGAGACGTACGCCTTGCCGGGAAAGGTCGCGCGCACCAGGGTGGTTTTGCCGGACTGCCGCGGCCCGGTGACCGCTACCACGCGGAAGCCGCGCACCAGCCGGCGCAGGGCCACGGTCGCGTCCCGAGGCAGTAGTGGCATGACCGTATCTTACACTTTGAAGATCACACTTTCAATCTGTAAAGCCGCAAGGCAGCACCCTCACGCTGCGTTTCCTGATACTGGAGAGATCATGAACGAAGCGAGGAAATCCCCCCGTACTATCGAGCGACCCCCTTTGAGAAATCCCCCCGCGCTATCGAGCGACCCCCTTTGGAAAAGGGGGTGCGGCATCTCCCCCCTTTTTCAAAGAGGGATTGAGACCGGCGGCAGTGGTACGTGATCGGTGAGGTACAAACCCTCCCCCTTTTCAAAGGCAGCTACATCCTCCCCCTTCTCAAAGGCAGCTACATCCTCCCCCTTTTCAAAGGGGGATTGAGGGGGATTAGGGTGTGACTGAACGCTGAACGCTCAGCTCCCATCGCTTATCGCTCAACGGTGTTCTTATATCACGCGGGAGTAGCGCCGTACTTCCTGGTCGTGCCGCAGGTACTTGTCGAAGATCATGCACACGTTGCGGATCAGGAACCGCCCCCTGGGAGTCACGTTGATCCAGCGCGGATCGCACACCACCAGTCCGAGACGCGCCAGTTCCGCGAGTTCGTCCATTTCGGCTTCGAAATAGCGGTCGAAGTCGACGAGGAAGGCGATTTCAATCGCTTCCTTGCATAGCGCGAACTGGCACATCAGGCTCTGGATGACGGCACGCCGCACGAGATCGTCGGCGGTGAGCTCGATCCCGCGCACAATCGGCAGCGCGCCGCGGTCCAGGCTGTCGTAGTACTTGTCCAGACCGCGATGGTTCTGGAAGTACGTTGGGCCCATGGCGCCGATCGCGGACACGCCGAACGCGGCGAGGTCGCAATCCGCGTGCGTCGAGTAGCCCTGGAAATTCCGGTGCAGCCGCCCCTGCCGCTGCGCGACGGCGAGCGCGTCATCGGGCCGCGCGAAATGATCCATGCCGATATAGACGTAACCCGCGGCGGTCAGGCGCTGCACAGCAAGGCCGAGGAGTTTCAGCTTGGTGTCGGGCGACGGCAGTTCCGCCTCATTGATGCGCCGCTGCGGCATGAAACGCGACGGCAGGTGCGCGTAGTTGTAGATCGCGATGCGGTCGGGCTGCGCGCCGGTCACGGTGGCAAGCGTGCGGTTGAAACTCAGCAGATCCTGCCGGGGCAGGCCGTAGATCAGATCGACGTTGATCGATTTGAAGCCCGCGTTGCGCGCCGCCACCATCACGCCGAGCGTCTCCCCCACGCTTTGCAACCGGTTCACCGCGCGCTGCACCTCGGGATCGAAATCCTGCACGCCGAGGCTCATGCGGTTGAATCCCATTTCGCGCAGCGCCACGACTGCGCCGGCATCGACCGTGCGCGGATCGATTTCGATCGAGTATTCCCCGTCGGGCGCGAAACTGAACTCGGAACGCAGCAACGCGAAGAGTTTTCCGAGCTGGCCGGAATCGAAGAACGTCGGCGTGCCGCCGCCCCAGTGCATCTGCTCGACCAGCGGACGATCCCGGTAGAGCGCCGCCTGGAGCTCGATCTCGCGCCCGAGATAGCCGAGGTACTTGTCGGCCTTCGAGCGGTCGCGCGTCGCAATCTTGTTGCAGGCGCAATAAAAGCACAGCGTGCTGCAGAACGGCAAATGGACGTAGATCGACAGTCCGCGGGTAACCCCGCCGATGTTGCGCTTCTCCACCCACGAGCGGAAGCTCTCGGGCCCGAATGCCTCCACGAAGCGGTCGGCCGTGGGATACGAGGTATAGCGCGGGCCGTTCCGGTCCAGCCTGCGGATAAGATCAAGATCGAGCTCGAACGGAGCCGATTCTCCTGTACTGTTCATGGCGACGGGTGGCGCAAAGCTGTCATAACGCGACCAGTATTGCATTACCCGGCGGCGGCCTTTTGATCCATGTCAAGACTCGTGTAACATACCCCTGTTGCATCGCAAGATTCGTACCCATGTCCGCCCAGTCCAGCCTGACCCCGATCGATATCGCCACGCTGCGCAACGCCTGCTCAACCTGCAGCGTGCGTGAGCTGTGCCTGCCCGCGGGGCTCGATCTCCAGGAGCTGGCACAGGTAGACAAAATGGTCAATCGCCGCCGGCCGGTGCGGCGCGGCGACTACCTCTATCGCGCCGGCACGGAATTGCAGTCGCTGTACGCGATCCGCAGCGGGTTCATCAAGAGCGCCGTGCTGCACGAGGATGGCCGGGAACAGGTCGCCGGGTTCCACATGACGGGAGACCTGCTCGGGCTCGACGCCATCAGCGCCGGCCGCCACCTTTGTGATGCGGTCGCCCTCGAAGACACGGAAGTCTGCGACATTCCGTTTGCGCTGCTGGAGCGGCTCGCGCGCGAGATTCCGTCGTTGCAGAGCCACTTCAACCGCATCATGAGCCGCGAGATCGTGCGCGATCACGGCGTCATGCTGCTGCTCGGCAGCATGCGCGCCGAAGAGCGTCTTGCCGCGTTCCTGCTCAATCTCTCGCAACGCTTCGCCACGCGTGGCTACTCCTCCACCGAATTCAACCTGCGCATGACGCGCGAGGAGATCGGCAGCTACCTGGGGCTCAAGCTCGAAACCATCAGCCGGGTGCTCTCGCGCTTCCAGCAGGAGGGCCTGATCCAGGTGCGTAACCGCTACCTCAAGATCAACGACGCCGACGCGCTGCGCCGCCTGGTGGGCCACTGCGAGTCGTGACGGCGCGGTTCAGCGCTCACATCCGGCTCCTCCGGGGACGCAGCAGCTTGTAGGCTTCGTACCAAGCGATGCCAGCGACCCCCGCGGCGGCGGCGATTGCGATCTGCCCGGCAGAAAGCGGCGCGAAGCGGAAGATGTCCGCGACTGTCGGCACGTAGATTGCGAGCGCGAGCGCGGCAAGCGTTCCCCCGGTGATCCACCAGAGTGCCGCGTTCGGCTTGCGCAGCGAGCCGACGATGGTGAGATGGCGCGAACGCACGGCGTGGATCATCGCCACGTTCGCGAACACTATGGCCGCGAATCCGAGCGCACGCAATTCCCCTTCGGGGTAGCCGTCGCGCGCACCCCACCAATAGACCGGCCGCCCGGCCTGCTTGGGGATGAAGTAATACATCATGCCGAGAAACCCGGCGGTGAGGAAGAAGCCGACCGCATTGTGGCCGTACCACCACTGCACCATCGCGTCCTGCGCGCCGGCGTAGGCCGAGTACGACTTCCAGAAGCCGGCCGGCACTGCCGCGCTGTTCACGATATGCAGGATCGCTACCGTGATGATGAATGCACCAAAGAACCAGTTGGCGACGTAGATGTGCGGTATTTTGCGCTTGGCGAGGGTGCCGAAGAACACCACCGCGTACGCCACCCAGACCAGCGCGATGAGGATGTCGATCGGCCACTCGAGCTCGGCGTACTCCTTGCCGGAGGTGTAGCCGAGCGGCAGGGTCACCGCCGCGAGAACGATGATGGCCTGCCAACCCCAGAACGTGAACGCCGCCAGCCCGCCGGAAAACAGGCGCGTGTGGCAGGTGCGCTGCACCACGTAATACGAAGTGGCGAACAGCGCGCTGCCGCCGAACGCGAAAATGACCGCGTTGGTGTGCAGCGGACGCAGCCGGCCGTAGGTGAGCCACGGCACGTTGAAGTTGAGTTCGGGCCAGATCAGTTGAGCGGCGATGATGACGCCGACCAGCATCCCCACGACCCCCCAGACGACGGTCATGACCGCGAACTGCCGCACGACCTTGTAGTTGTAGGTGCTGCCAGCATCCATTGCCGGGTATCCTCGCGCTGAATCGCTGCGTGCATGGTACGGAGGGGGCCGGTTACCGGGTTTGATCTATGTCAACCGCAGCCCTGCCCTGCCGGTCAGGCCATGCACCGCGCTCCATCCGGCGTGCCGGTCCCACGGCATTTGATCAGGATCAAGGCCGCGCGCTCTCCAGATGCTAGATTGCACTTGCACAATACGATCGATGTGGAGCGGAAGGAGGTAGCCATGTACAAGAACATACTCGTGCCGATCGACGGATCCGCGCTGTCACGTTCGGCGGCAAGGGAAGCCGTGGCGTTCGCCAAGGCACAGGGAGCGAAGGTCGTGGGATTCTACGTGGCGCCCGCGTACCAGCCCAACGTTTATGCAGACTTCGTGCCGGCGAGCTTCGTGTCGCCCAAGGAATACGACGAGCTGGCAAAGAAGACTGCGGATAAGTACCTCTCGGTGGTGGAGAAGGCGGCCAAGGCGGCGGGCGTCTCCTGCACGTGCGCGCACGCCATGAGCGACCTGCCGTACGAGGAAATCATCAAGGCCGCGCAGCGCCACAAGTGCGATCTCATCTTCATGGCTTCGCACGGGCGCTCCGGCATCGCCCGGCTGCTCCTCGGCAGCCAGACCAGCAAGGTGCTTGCCCACACCAAAGTTCCGGTATTGGTACACCGTTAACCGAAATGGAGATTCATATGAATGCGCCCGCGGAAAAACTGGTAATCGATTTCAAGACCCTGATCGCCGATACCGAAGACCTCTTGAAGGCAAGTGCCGGCAGCGCCGGCGAAAAACTCGCCGATGCCCGCGTCAAGGCCCAGCAGGCCCTGGCCGAGGCGCGAGGCGTGGGTGAATGGGGTCGGAGTAACGTGGGTGAATGGGGTCGGAGTAACATTTCCCCGGTGCATCGGGACGATCCAGCCGGCCGAACGGAAATGTTACTCTGACCCCATTTACCATGCGTACGGAGCCCGACATCGGCCGCGTCGTCAGCCAGCTCACGAAGGATTCCTTCGCGCTGATCCTCGCCGGCGGGCGGGGCACCCGCCTGATGCAATTGACCGACGAGCGCGCCAAGCCGGCGGTGCCGTTCGGCGGCAAGTTCCGTCTCATCGACTTCACCCTGTCCAACTGCGTGAACTCCGGCCTGCGCCGCATCGGCGTGGCGACGCAGTACAAGGCGCACAGCCTGATCCGGCACATCCAGCGCGGCTGGAGTTTTCTCGACGGGCGGTTCAACGAGTTCGTCCAGCTCCTGCCGGCCCAGCAGCAGGTGCGGGAAGCATGGTACGAAGGCACGGCGGATGCCGTATTCCAGAATATCGGGCTGCTGCGCCGGCATGCCCCGCCCCTGGTGGTCATCCTTTCCGGGGATCACATCTACAAGATGGACTATGGGAGGCTGATCGCGTCGCATATCACGCAGCAGGCCGACATGACGGTGGCCTGCGTCGAAATTCCGGTCGCGGAGGCCGCGGGACTTGGCGTGATGAGCGTCAGCGCCGACTGGCGCGTGACCGGGTTCGCGGAAAAGCCGGCCGCGCCGGAGCCCATGCCGGGCCGGCCCGGTTTCGCCCTGGTCAACATGGGGGTCTACGTCTTCAACGCCGAATTCCTGTACGAGCAACTGATCCGCGATGCCGACGATCCGCGCTCGCAACATGACTTCGGCAGGAACGTGATTCCCCACATCGTGCCCCGCTACCGCGTCTACGCCCACCGCTTCACCGAAAGTTGCGTCGGGATGCAGCCCGACGGCACCCCGTACTGGCGCGACGTAGGGACGATCGATGCCTACTGGGAGGCCAACGTGGACCTCGCCCGGGTCGTCCCGGCGCTCAACCTCTACGACGCCTCGTGGCCGATCTGGACCCACCAGGAGCAGTTGCCGCCCGCGAAGTTCGTATTCGACGATGAGGCGCGCCGCGGCATGGCCGTGGATTCTCTGGTGTCCGGGGGATGCATCGTGAGCGGCGCGCTGGTGCGGCGCTCCGTGCTGTTCTCGGGCGTGCGGGTGAACCACTACAGCAGGGTCGAGGATTCGGTGATCCTTCCCCAGTGCGAAATCGGCAGCGACGTGGTCCTCAAGCGCGTCGTGCTGGACCGGGGATGCCGCATTCCCGACGGCAGCCGGATCGGCGTGGACGCAGCGTGGGATCGCGAGCGCTTCCACGTGTCCGAGCGTGGCGTGACCCTGGTCACGCCGGCGATGCTCGGACAGCCGGTTTTTGCCGTGCGTTGACGCGTGCCCGCGGCCTGTGTCATCGCGAGGACAGCCGTCAGCCGCGAGCAAAGCGTGGCGGTCAGCTGACGAAGCGACCCCGCGGCGGGCGCGGTTACGTTGTCCACGACGAGATTGCGTCGTGCCTCGCAATGACGGATCAGCAGCCGGCCGTCTCCATCAGCGCGCCCATGTTCTTCAACTCGATATCGCGCTGACGCACGGCGAGGTGTCCCTCGCGCTGAAAACGTGACAGCGTCCGGCTCACCGTTTCCAGCGTGAGGCCGAGATAGCTGCCGATTTCCTCCCGCGTCATGCGCAATACGAAGCGCTCCGGGGAAAACCCCAGGCGCTGGTAGCGCCGCGACAGGTTGAGGAGGAACGTCGCGAGGCGCTGCTCCGCGGTCATCACGCCCAGCAGCAGCATGAGGCCTTGGTCGCGGGAAATGTCGCGCGACAGCAGCCGGAATAGCTGGTGGCGCAGCTCCGGGAATTTTTGCCCCGCGGCCTCGAGCCGCGCGAACGGAATCACGCACGCTTCGCTATCCTCCAGCGCCACCGCCTCATAGCTGTGCTTCGCGCTGTCGATGGCGTCAAGCCCGACCAGCTCCCCGGGCAGGTGGAAGCCGGTAATCTTCTCCTCGCCATGCGTCAGCCGGCCGACGGTCTTGAAGCCGCCGCTATGCACCACGTAGAGCGCCTCGAACCGGTCGCCCGCGCGATACAGTGTTGCGCCCCGCGAGAGCTTCCGCCGCATCGAGATCAACTCGTCAAACATCCCGAGTTCGCGATCCGGCACCACGTTGGCCAGGCAGACTTTCCGATGGTAGCAGCCGGAGCAGTTCACCGCAGCACGGCTTTGCGCGACTGCACGAGAAACAAAGCTGAATGCGTCGTTGCGGGGAAAGGCCCAGGCGGGCTGGTGAAGTGCGGCACTCATGGACATGTTGCCTCCTGTCGGTTCGGTCACAATGGCGTAGCGTTGCATTACGATTCCTCGGACCCATTCAGCGCCAGGCGCCCCAGGATCTCCGGAATCCGTTCGAAATCGGCGGATTTGTCGAGGAAGTATTCGGCGCCGGCGTCGGCAGCCGCAGTGCGGTGCTGGGCAGAGGTGTAATTGGTCAGCACGATGCCCCTGAGATTCACGAGCAGTTGTTTGACCGCGGCGAGCACCTTGATGCCGCTGCCGTCGGGAAGATGGACGTCGAGGATCGCCACGTCGGGGCGAGTGGCCATGATCCCGGCGAGGGCCGCCTCGCAGGTCCCGGCTTCGCCCACCACCTCCATGTCCTCGAGGTCGCGGATCATTTCGATCAACCGCTCGCGCACGGCCGCAGAGTCTTCGACCACGAAGATTTTCAGGCCGTGGTTTCCGGATTGACGTTGGCTGTACGGCATGTGCGTGAGAATGCCGCAGGCGCGCGTGTTCGGCCATCGGCGCGGCTCTGAAAAAACCCTAGGAATGAGCGCAGCGGCGTAGGAATCGTCCTACAGGCGGCTGCGGGCCTGGAGCGCCGACCCGCAGCCGCCTAATATCCTTCAACGGTGGAATTGCGGCAGGCTGTCGCTGAGAATACCGCCGATGAAAATCTTGTTAAGGAATGAGTCGAGCGCCGGCCCGACACATTCCTAAGCGGCGGGCCCGCCGCCTTCGTCCAGCAGCCTGTGCTCCAGTGCGTAGCGGATCAGTTCCGCCGCGTTTGCGAGGCCCATCTTCTCCATGATGTGGGTCTTGTGCGTGCTCACCGTCTTGATGCTGAGCGAAAGCTTTCTTGCGACTTCACTGACGGACGCCCCGCCGGCGATCATCCGGAACACCTGAAACTCCCGGTCCGTGAGCAGGGTGTGCGGCAGCGCCCCGGAGTCGCGGTTCGCATCGAGCGCCAGACGTTGCGCGGTTTCCGGGGTGACGTACGCCCCGCCGGACGCAATGCGCCTGATCGCGGCAATCAGTTCATCCGGTGCGGTCTCCTTGGTGAGATAGCCCGAAGCGCCGGCCCGCAGCGCGCGCACCGCCCATTGCTCCTCGCTGTGCATGCTGAGCATGAGTATCCTCAGCTTCGGCCTTTCCGCCTTGACGAGCCTGATCAACTCGATGCCGCTCCTGCCCGGCATCGACATATCGAGCACCGCGACATCGTAGTCGGCGTCGCGAATGCGCTCCAGCACCTCGTGCCCGTTGGTTGCTTCCCCCGCCACCGTGATGTCTGCGGTGCCGGACAGCAGTTCCCTGAGCCCGGCCCTTACGACGTGGTGATCGTCAGCCAGCAGTACCCGTACCATGTGCCGCCTCCCGCCGGCGATAACGCCCGCCCGGGATCACGATTTCGACCAGCGTCCCGCCGGACTCGAGACGCTCGATGCGCGCATCACCGCCGAGGGTGCGTGCGCGTTCGCGGATGCCCAGCACACCGTAGGACTTGCGGCGTGCCGCGGCTTCCGCGTCGTAACCCTTGCCATTATCGCGTACGGTCAGCACGAGCCTCGCGTCGTCGACCGCGATCGCCACCTGCACCTCCTTCGCCTCGGCGTGGCGCGCGACGTTCGTGAGCGCCTCCTGCGCCATGCGGTAGAGGGAACTCGCCGCGGGCTCGCCCAGCTCGATCCCGGCCTCCTCCGCATCGAGGCTCACGACGATGCCGGTGCGCTGGGACAGTTCGTGCAAGAGATGCTCCAGCGCGGGCACCAGGCCCAGATCGTCGAGCATGACCGGGCGCAGGTCGGCCGCGATGCGCCGCACCGCCGCCACCGTGGTGTCGACCACGCCCTTCATCCGGTCGGTCCGGGCGTGAAGCTGGGCGTGTTCCTGCGGCAGCCGCGACGCGAGCCATGAGATGTCCATCTTGAGCGCGGTCAGCCATTGCGCCAGTTCGTCGTGCAGTTCGCGCGCCACCCGCAGCCGCTCGGCCTCGCGCACTTCGTGCATCGCGGCCGACAGTTCGCGCAGTTCCTGGTGCGAGCGCTCCACCGCATCCTCGGCGCGCCGGCGCGCGGTGATATCGCGCAGAATCACGGTGTAGAGCTTTCTGCCTTCGGTCACGAGTTGCGAGATCGAAGCGTCGATCGGAAACTCCGTCCCGTCCGCGCGCACCCCGAACAACGCGAGTCGCGCGCCCATCATGCGCGTGGTAGTTCCGGTTGCGCCGAATTTCTCAATGTGACCCCGGTGCGCCGCGCGGAAGCGCTCCGGAATGAAGCGGTCGAGCGGACCGCCGATCGCCGCCGCTGCGGAACAGCCAAAGACCTTCTCTGCCGCCGCGTTGAACAGCACGATGTCCTGCTTTTCGTCCACCGTGACGATGGCGTCCATCGCCGACTCGATGATGCCCTGCAGCCGCGCCGCGTCATTGCGTACCTGCCCTGCAAGCGCATCGTCGATGCGGCGTTGCCCCAACCACAGCAACATACCAAGCGCAATGAGCGCTGCAAGCGCTGCCGCACCGGCGCCGAACCACCACAGGTCATGCTGCCACCCGGCAAAGATGATGACGGTAGTGGAGAGAAGGATGATGATGAGGCCGATCCCGGCCGTCAGTATCGGGCGGCGCAAAGCCGTTCTGAGAATATCCTGCGTTGCCACGTGCCGGATCGCGGCGCCCTCTGGCGCGTCGATGTCCTCGGGAAAATCGTGGCGCTAGTATAGCTTAGAGCCTATTTCATAATGAACCGCGTGGGTCATTATGAAACAGGCTCTTAGTCGTCCTTTCGGTCATTTCCGCGTGCGCATATAACGGTTACCGAGTCTTGAACTCGGCCAGCCGGCTGCATTCAACCAGGCGATCGAGGGTGGAGAGCGTGAATACCTTGCCGCGAGTGGCCAGGAGAAGTTTCTTCATGTCTTCGCGACGGACCTTGAAGCCGCGGCCCGCGATGCAGGCGATGACCTCAAACCGCGGAGGCTCGTGCAGCTGCCGGCCTTGCATGCTGAGGGACGCGAGGTGCTGGACGCGTGTCACTTTATCCCGCGCCGTGCCGTCGTCTTCGGTGAGCTTTGCTTCGATCACGACTTGCGAATTGAACTCGTCGGGCACGATGAAGTCGGGAGCCTGATCGAAGCCCGCAACCCGTTCGGCTCGCTTGGTTTTGCGGAAGCTGATCCCGGCCCGGGACAGAACGGCTTCGATCGCAGATTCCACTACGTCACCGATCAACTCGGAAACGCTGTCGCGATGGCCGGCGAACGGGCGGCCAAGGAAACGTTCGTAGAGCAACATGGCTTACGGCACACCGAGATCGGCGAGGGGCCAAAGGAAACGGCATCCTGCGGGGCCTGGCCGTAAACGGGACTCGGCTGCGCAACCTGCACCTGGGCCAGCGGCGTTCTGTGCCCGACTGCATCGATCACGGCCCGTGGATCACCGTACTGCGCAACCGCCTCCGCGAAACGCGCCAACCGGGCCGGCGTGGGCGCACCGGTGTCCCAAACTCCGCGAAGATTCCAGATGCCCATGCGCGTGAGATGACCAAACACGATACAACGCGTGTCGCCAACCGTGGGTTTCACTCCGGCCGCACGCAGTTGGTCCAGGTCAGCCATTACCAGGTCGAGAAGGCCGGCGGGTGTGTCGAACAACTGGCTGCGACGCACCGTCCCGTGATTGCGGCACACGAAGATGCTGTCGATGATGGACGAGCCGGTGCCATGAATGTGGATCGAACCGCCCATCTCGGCCGGGCACGGAAGGGTAGCGGAGCACACGAGGCCGGCATCGAGGATTGCCACGCCAACCGCGTGATATGCCTCCAGACGATTATGGTGAAACGTGAATGCGAGCGGCGCGCCGGGTTTAAGTGCATGCGCCATGGCGCGATAGACAGCGGATAACCCGTCAGTGAAGTGGATCAATCCTCGCGCCTGAGTTTCGTTACCGGTGAGCTCGTGGGAGGAAATGGAGGTTGCGCGCGCAAAACCTTCCGCCTCGGAGCCGACCAGGCGCCTCAACCACACGTAGCAAAAATCCATCAGTTCGCCGTATTGCACGTTCCCGAGATACGGCGGGTCGGTGAAGACCGCGTCGAGGCTCTGTGGCTCAAGCTCGACATCGGTGGAACTGGCGCAGCGTATCGTCACCGACCGTGGGCGTCCGCCATTCCAGCGCTCGCCGATCCATTCCCCCTTGATGGGAACCAGAGTCTTGCGCCCTCCCTGATGCCGGGTCTCGAAAGGCGCTTCACAATAACGCTTCGCCTTCGCGTACTTTTCGACGATGTTGCGCCAGCCACCCGAGCCCACGCTGGCGCCCGATCCATTCACGATGCCCAGGAAGTTGGACTCGCACTGGATCAGACCCACCGGAAAGCCGTGCACCGCGAAGATATCCAGGGATTTCAGCGCCATGGTGTCGTAGCGACACAGCATGTTCTGGTAGCGCAGCAGGTCGGAGAGGTTGGTCGCCAATGCGTGACGCAAGCGCTCGTTGGATACCTTCTCGATCAGCCGGCAGCTAAGTTCCAATCCGACAAGCTGGCGCTCGTTGAAAAGCTCGCGATAATGAGAGTAACCCCATCGATGCAGGCGATCGGTCTCGTCGCCGGACGGGATCTTCTGCTCGGGAACGAACTTCGGCCGCAAGTTCTGCCAGCGTTTCGCGGCCGCCGCAGCGCAGGCCAGGTCCTTTTCGCTTGGCTTCTTGAAGAATCGACCCGAATGGGCTTCCTTGCGACGCGGGTTGTAGTACTCGATGGCAAACATGCGGTGGCGGAGCGGGCCACTGCCCGGGCGGGGATAGCTATTGTCATGACCGCAATGGCGGCAGGCACAGCGGTTACGCCCGGCAGGCCCTGACTCAATCAACGCAGCGGCACAGCTATCGCACTTTCCGGGACTGCCGAGATTCAGCACTTCGTTCAATTCCCCGCATTCGGAACAAATGAGGACGTTCTTCGGGTGCCTCGTGTCGTCGGCCAGCAGGTAACCCGGGAACAAATCGACATCCCTGCCGCACTTCTCACAGTCCACCACCTTGACCCAGAGAAAGTATTTCACCGGCACATCCCGGTCGCCATAGAGCGGACAGTCAGTTCGATAGGCTGGACCGACCTCCGATTCCAGCGCCGCGATCAGGTTACCCGCCGCCTCGCGATATGCCTCAATGTCCAGATGCTCAATCTCTTCACGCACAATCCAGGTAGCCATCGGATTGATGTCGAAGCCGATCACATCGCAACCGACCCGGTTTGCTTCGATCAGCGGTGTGCCGCCACCGATAAAGGGATCGGCAACGATGCGACCGGGGAAATCATTCGCGCGGAAAAAAGTGTCGGCAAGGGGTTCTTCCGAGAACTCAGACAACAATAACCCGCGGAACAACGTGCCGGGGCGTCGCGCGAACCACTTATGGACGGCGATTATCGGACGATAATTCTGCTGAATCTGCTTCTCCTTGAGCGCCATCGCAGCGATCATGGAGACGTCAAAGTTCATTTCGATTGTCACGCGCAGATCAAGTCAGTTGTATGAATTTCCACTGGAATCGGCCGCTCGCTTTCCGACCCCAAATCTGGAGCTACAGACAGGCGGATTGTACTCCCCCGCCTCACATGGGAAACGCCCAATCGTTACTATTGTTCGAGTGGCTCGTGAGTCTTATTAAGCTGACATCGCATCGCTAGTGCTTGACAAACGCCGATTGGGCAGAAATGGTTGACCAAAAGGGCGAGGCCGGAAAATGGCTGTAACCCCAAGGTCTCGAGCAGCGAGCGGCAGAGCAACGGTCCGGGCAAGTTCAGCTATGCCGTCTTTCGGGTCAGATCCAGCGTATGCTCTACGCGCTCCCGGACAAACCCAGCGCCGGCGGTGCGCGGCCCTTCGTCAGCGACGTGAGCAAGGGAAAACTGTGGGCTGCAGCATGTGGCACAATGTAACCCGCGCTGCTGTTAAACGAAGAGGGGCGGCAACGGTGGGCGGTGCACGCTGAGAACGTGGGGGATTGCAGGGCCGCAGATGAAGTTAGACCGAGCCGACATTACTGGATGCGTCCGTGAGCAAACGCCGCGGTTCGCCGATGTGGGAAATCCAATCGGACAATCTTCCACCTCCTACCCTTTGGCAGTCGATTTTTGCTGTGGCTTGGGTGGGCTATCATTGGCTGCTCGACAGCTCGGAATGACCGTAATCGCTGGTGTTGATACCGACAGCGATTCACTAAAGACGTTCTCACGCAATTTCCCCGGTGCCGTTGCGATCGAGGCAACCATTGGCGGGAAGAGGGCCATCGAGGGCTGCGTTTCCGCCGCCAGCGGTCATTTCGCTTCGAATGCGCCCCTAATCGTTCTATCGGGACCACCGTGCCAGGGATTTTCTGCAGCAGGTTCTCGCGATCCGAGCGACAAGCGCAACAAGATCCTGTTAGGGGTTGCCCGCGCAATCAAAGCACTCCGACCAGTTGGCGCGTTGGTTGAAAACGTGCAGGAGCTTTTGACAGACAAGCATCGTAAGCGCGTGAAGGATTTTGAAAAACACCTTCGCGACGCCGGGTACCGAGTGCTGCCCATTGAGTTGGACGCAAAGGACTACGGCGTTCCTCAGAAACGACGCCGTGCCTTTTTTCTTGTCACGCGCAAACAGCTCGATGAGGCAAGCGTGATGCAACGATTTGCGAGTCTTCGAAAGGCCGAAGTTCCGTGTGCGGACCGCCTGGAGGACCTACCATTGGCGGAGGTCCGTGGTGCGGCGTACAGCGATGATGACGAATTGCGGCGCGCCACCCCGAATCACCTGGCGATGCGCCACTCACAAGCGGTTCAAGATAAAATCGCCGCCATCTCGGTTGGTGGCGGCCCGATGTCGTATCGAAAGCTAGATCCCACGAAGCCGGCGAATACGCTTTTCTCGGGGCATCGGGCACCCCCCGTACATTACAAGTATCCCCGAAGCATCACGGTTCGTGAAGCTGCGCGCTTACAGGGCTTCCCTGATGACTTCCGCATCTATGGTTCCTTCGCCAATCAGATGGCGCAAGTGACAAACGCGGTTCCACCGCCGCTCGCGCGCACTGTTCTGCAAGTACTCGCGGAACTTACAGACCTTGGCCATTGCCACGATGGTTGAGTTGGACGACAAAGCGCTCGCCAAAGGGATTCGTGCGACCGAAACGTCACGCGCGCCAGTCGAGGGTACACTCGAGACCGACCAACGCGTTCTGGCTCGCATCACGGAAGGTATTTACCGTCAACCAGCTTCGGCGCTACGCGAGTTGGTATCCAACGCGTATGACGCGGATGCCAGTGAAGTAGTGATACTGACAGATGCGCCGCGATTTGGCCAAATTACGGTGCGGGACAATGGACGCGGTCTCAGTCCCGAGGTACTGACTCAGCTTGTTAAGCACATCGGCGGCAGCGTAAAACGAAGCGAGAAGGGGAAGGAACTTGACGTCACTTCCTCCAAGAACATCAACCTCAGTCCTGGCGGAAGACAACTCATCGGGAAACTTGGCATTGGCCTATTTTCCGTTGCGCAGTTCACCCGGCATTTTCTAGTTATTACTAAGACGGCAGACGATGGCTTTCGCACAGTGGCCGATATCACGCTGGGGAAAAAACGTGAGCGCAGCGACAAGGTCGAGGCTGTCTTCGAGACCGGTCACTACAGGATATGGCGTGAATCCGCTGCGGACAAGAAGGCACACGGAACAGAAATAAAGCTGCTCGATCTGCTCCCCCGAACCCGTGATGAGCTGGCTAGCGACGACCTTTGGACAAGACAGGATTATCAGAAGGCTGATCCCGATGCGGAGAAAAGCGAGCCGCCCGAAATCCATATCGGGCGGATGGAAAATAAAACGGACCGGTTGTCTATCCAGCCGGCGCTGCCGTGGGGTGAAACCGACGGCCCACGGGAGCGATTCGAAAAGTTGGTCCAAGAGCTTCGGACGCTGACAAATAACCGCGAGTCCGTGGATTTGCGAAAGGTCTCGGACAACTACATCTGGACATTGTGGACGCTCGCGTTGTCAGCACCGGTGGCCTATCTTGAAGGTCATCCATTCGATTTGACCAATGATGGTGAGGTGTTTTTTTTCGGGTTGGAGAACCGCTTGAAGGGACAGGCTCGACCTCTTGAGATTCCGAAGGGACGGTCCCCACGTAAGACTCTCAAACTGAAATCCCCGAATGGCGCTACCGCGGGGCGGTTCGAAGTGTTTATGGACGGTGTGCAAATCCTGCGGCCAATCCTTTTCCGTGACTTGCCGCGTACAAGTACTGCGGTCAAGAATCCGCTCCTTTTTATCGGAGCACACCGCCAAGAATTTGAGAAGAAGGCCCGGGAGCTGACGGGCGGGCCACTAGCGTTTGAGGCATACCTTTTTTGGGCGCCGAAGATTGTTCCCAAACAGCATCAGGGCGTCATTCTCCGGGTCGGAAACGCGTCCGGCGCGCTCTTCGATCCGGATTTCATGGGATATGAAACATCGGAGTTGACCCGTAAGTCGCAAGTTACTGCTGAGGTCTTCGTAACGGAAGGGCTCGATGACGCGATAAATATTGATCGTGAATCATTTAATTATGCCCATCCACACTATCAGTTTCTGACGAAGTGGCTACATTCCGCGTTTCGCCAGTTCAGCAATCGGCACAAAGAGCTCGGGAAACAACTGCGGACGGCACGCTTGCGAAGCGAAGCAGCACACGCGCATGAGAAAGTGGCGCTCAAGGTGCGGGCTGCGTTGAAATCACGTGGAATAGAAGACGTGCCCGACGTCATGTTGCTGGAGCGAGTTCAAAAGGCTGATACGGCCAAATTGCGGCGCGAAGGAACGATCGTTCTGCATAAAGAGATGGTTATTCCGCCATCGACTCAGACTCGACGTACCGAAGGTGAGGCGAATCGCTTGCGACTCGCGGAAAAAAAAGCCGTGGCCATCACGCAACTACTCCATGGAATGGGGTTATTGGATTCATTGTCCTATGCGGAGCAGGAGAAACTGATCCGAGACATAATGGAAATTGTGATGTTGGAAGAATGAACGTGAGCACTGAAGGGTCTGACATCGCCGAGGGAATCATCCAGGAAAAGCTGCCCGAGCACATCGCGCCGCCGCGCGCAGAATTCCTGCCGTGGCACAAAGTGCGGAAGCAGTACATTCGGCGGCATCAGTGGAATGAACTTACGAAGCGTAATGTGAAAGATACTTGGCGGGTCGATCTACAGAAACCGTCAAGTACAGCTGTGCAGGGACGCAGCACCATGCTCGTGACAAATCCGCTTCGCTGTCTGGTTATCCCCGGGAATCACCTCCTAGATGTACGGTCTATGTGGGCTGAGATTAGCCCCCTGGATTGCTTTATCCGCTATTTGGGCTTTAACGAGGGACAGGGATCGGAGGAGGTGGGAACCGATGTGCACGTGGCAAACAATGCGGTGACGTCACTCGGGGGTGTTGTACCGGACTCACAAGTGGTAAAAGACCGATTCGAGGCGATCGCCGGAAATACTGTAGCCTACAGAAGCCTTAGGCGTTACGGTCCATACCATGTAGTAAACCTCGACCTCTGCGGTTCAATGTTTCCGAATACCGCGAAGAGTGTAGATCCGTATTACAGCGCTCTAAACCGGCTTCTCGAATACCAGTTTGAGGCTCAGAAGACACTTTGGCTGCTGTTTATCACGACGGTGGTGGAGCCCGCTGTCGTGGATAAGGAATCAATGCAGACATTGTGCAAGCCGATTCGGGAGAATTTCGCCGCGCATGTGGATTTCCTTGAAAAACTGAAGGCCCTTTGTCCGGATGCTGTTCCGGAGAGTGGGAAGGGCGGCAGCGTGAATCTAGACGGACTGGCCGACGAAGAGCTTATCCGTCTTTTCGGTGTAGCGCTGGGGAAGTGGCTTTTGCGGTTGGGCCAAGCGGCTAGCCCAAAATGGACTGTTGCAATGCGGAGGAGCTATCGATACTCCACAAACGTGGAAAAAGGCGCCGTGATGCTTTCACTCGCATTTGAGATGACGCCAAACTTTGCGCCCCCCGTGGATGCGACTGGAATGTCCAAACTTAGAATTACGGCGAAGCAGTTCCCAAGCGAACTTGATAGCGCTGTAAAGCTGGCGGAGTCAGTTGCGAATATCGCAGATGTCGATGGCAAACTTTCTGAGAACGCCGAGATGAAGGCGGCTCTACTCCAGGAAGCTGCGAATCTGCTTGAATCAGCTGGCTTTGATCGGGACGCTTATATCAAGTGGGTTGACGGCGGCGAATTGACAGCTCGGGCGTAGGCCTTATGGCGGATGTCTTTTCCCGGGCGAAGCGTTCCTACGTAATGGCCCGTATTCGATCAAAAGGAAACCTTGAGACCGAGTTGGCGATGATTCGCCTATTCCGCGAGCATGGCTTTACAGGCTGGCGGCGGCATCAGCCAATTTGCGGGCATCCCGATTTCATATTTCGGAAGGCGAGGCTGGCAGTGTTTGTGGATGGTTGCTTCTGGCACGGCTGTCCACAGCACGGCACCGTTCCAGCAAGCAATCGTCCGTATTGGAAGCGCAAGCTGGAGCGCAACCAAGAGCGCGACCAACAGGTCAACCGAGAACTCCGTAAGCGAGGGTGGCAAATTCTGCGTATCTGGCATCATGAACTAATCTCGAAAAATCAAGCCCCATTACTTCGGCGCCTAACTCGCGTTCTAACAGTTCTGAAGTCAAGGCCTACCGGCCGAGGTTCTTCGAATAGACATTACGTGCTCACGCTGGGCAAGCATCATTGAAGCTTCTTTCGGGCCGGACCTCGCCACATCTCGAAAGTTTCCGCGTTTTTCTGCCAGAGAACCGCGTTATCCAGCGCTACAGTGTCACCTTTGTCTGCTGGAACCCAGCGCGTAAGATAAGGGTACTCGGTGAGCCCACAAGGCGCCATGGTGTTCAAATGAGCTCTCGTTCCTGCTCGAAGCAGGGTAACTCCCTGAAGCCGTTGCGCTTCTTGAAAGCTACCCCACACTACAGGACCTGAATCCGGAGAAAGAGCGCTTACGGGCATTCGTCGAGCTAATGCGGGGCGCTCCGAGGCCTTGACCGCCGTCCAGCGGGCCGGACAACAGGAGCCGCTCTGGCCAGCGGTCCGGCGGGCCGGGGCTATCGTGCGGTACGCACTTGCACTCTCGCCGCTCACGACTCAGTGCATAATCTCGTATTATGTGGGCGCGGACTTGGGTTGGACAAGGGTTTGTCAATTTGGGAGGGCAGTTTATGGGGGCAGGCAGAACTAATACTGAAGAATTCGTCGTGCCAGCTTGGCGTAATGGTAAGGCATTTGCACGAACCCATGACAGCAACGCCGTAAGAGATCAAATCAAAGAAGCACTGTTAAGTGAGAAGCCTCCTAAGATCGAGGTTCCCGCTGCCAAGGCAGAGCTCGATCCCCTCTATCCGCTGCTTATACACGGCCTTCGGATTACTGATCTCCGTGATGGAGGCTACTGGTGGACCATGATCTTAATTTGTTTGACTTTCCTTGTGGTCGAACTCATTGCCATTATAGTGTTTGGAACAAATAGCCAGAAACTTCTCTATCTACAGATGGTCGTTGGCGGGACATTGATCTTACCTACTATGCTCCTGCTGATTGCCTACGGTTTCGCCTTGTGGTGTTGGTCTTCTAGTCAAGAACTGCCTTCTTACATGCGTTGGTGCAAACCAAGTTTGCTGCACGCGTTACCGGTGTTGTACCTCGCCATAGGCTTGATGGCCGTCAACTTTTGGTTAGTTGCTGAGACAGGTTGGCGTCAGAGCCCATTTCTGCCAGCATTTCTCGCCGCAACATTGGCCGTCATTGGACTACCAAGAGATAACTCCTGGTATATTATCGGGCTATCAATAATTGCGGGAATATTAGGAGTTTATGCGTGCCTAACCGCGCCCGGTGTAGACGCAAAAATACTGAAGATCAGCTTGGAGGCATGGGGAGCCGGGGATAATGGGCGTCTCCCTTTTTCGATTAACGCATTGACTTTCGCGGTGTCAAGCACGCTAACGATTACTCTCCGGTTTTTCTCCTTGAGGTTGGGTAAGCAGGGATGAGTTCTTCTTCTGACATCAACGGCAATCAGACGGTTCGCGCTTGGTCATGGTATCTGTTCGACGCCGGCAATTCCGCTCATGCATTGTTGGTATCGACGGTTGGTTTCGCTCTCTACTTTCGCCAGTACCTATTCGCAGCTAACGCGCAGGCAGATACATTGTGGGCGCTGATTACTGCGATTGTATTGGCAATTTCCGCCGCGATTTCACCTTTCATTACCTCTTGGCTGTACCACCATCAGATTCGTTGGATCGGTTTAGGCGCCACAACAATCGGGTGCGTGTTTTTTACCGTGCTCCTAGGATTCGACATTTCGCCGAATGCGGGTGTTGTAGTTGCAATATATATGCTCAGCGCAATTGGGTATTACGTTGCTCTGCCGATTTATACATCGTACCTGCGAGAAGCCAGCGGAAGTACTGTTGAGAAAACTAGTAGTACTGGCTGGGCAGTAGGTTACGTGGGAGGTATAGTTGTCGCTCTCATCGCCTTGGGCATGGGATCGCTAAGTGCGCCTGTGGCAGAACAGCCGCACCGATTCAGAGAAATTTTTGTTCTTGCCGGGGTGTTCAACCTGATACTGAGCCTGCCATTACTTTACTGGACGTGGCGTGATCGGGGGGAATCGATCACGCATGGAGCTAATCAATGGCAATGGGATCGAGTGCTCGGCATTCTCCGGCGCCTTCCTGGAACAATGCGCCTTCTCGTCAGCTACTGGATGGTTGGCGAGGCAGCTACGATCGCGCTGTATTTCACCGCTATTTTCTTGGGTACCTACGTGGGACTGCCGATCGCAAAGATTTTCGCTTTGACTCTTTTGGTGCAATTTATCGCCGCAATAGCAACTTGGCTTATTGGCAACTTTGCCGAAAAATATGGCTCCGACAAGCTCTTTCGCATTACATGTTGGCTATGGATTGCTGTTCCTCCCTTGCTTTGGGCGGTGAAACATGGCGTTGTCTACCTGGCACCCTTGGTACTGATGGGGCTGGTTCTGGGGGCCCATCACACGTTAGTTCGGGCAGAGATTGTGCGGTTGTCGGAGACTGAGGCGTTTGACAAAGATGAGAAAGGAAGCCTGTTCGGCTTTCTTGAGGTCACGGGCAGGGTTTCGTCGATCCTTGGCCCGCTGATTGTTGGATTGCTTACATTTGTTGTGGACTTGTCAGAGGCATTATTGGTGGCGACTGTTTTTCCGATAATCGCCCTTCAGATAATCAGGAGGTACAAGTGGCAGGTCGGCTCCTAGTTCTCCCTCACGTTGGAACGGCGCTCGGGCATCTGATTCGGGTAGGTGAGGTTCTTCAGTCGTTTTCGCGTGACTGGAAGGAAATATTCGTTGTGGTTCCAAGCTACGCAATCGAGCATGCTAACAAGCACCTTCCATCGACAGTGACGATACGTTCGCACGACGTGAGGTTCACGGTAACAAGCCCAAGAGGCAAGCTAGACTTAGAGCAGTTTGGAGTATTGCTAGCAAACGACAAGGTGCTTGCTGGTACGATTAGACCCGATTTCATTCTTGGTGATCCGGGTATTCGTGCCGGGATTCTCGGGCAGGAACTTGGAATTCCTTGGGGCGCCGTGACCCACGCCCCATACCTTCCTTTTCCACAGATTTTGGCGAGGACGAAGCGTGCCGAGCTCGGACGTAAGGCTTGGAGCGTCATTCAAAAGGCTCTTGACCTGATTGTTCGCACAGGTTCGAACAATAGGTTTCAGTCATGGGACGAACTGCGTGGCACCGCTATAGAGGAGATCTCGACGGGGCCAGATGGAATATTTGTACGCAAGGGTAATCCATCAAAGCCCTTCGGTACCAGCCGAATAGGTTGGGTGAGAGGTAAACCTCTTGCTTGCTTGGTTACCGTCAGCTCAGGGGACAAATTCCCCTTGCCCAAGACTGTAACGGATCTACTTGCCCAGCGCTATGGCGAAGTTGGCGTAGTCGGACCAATCCGGCCGTCTCCGAACCCCCTTGTTACGTATCTTGGGAGTAACTTTGATCTGAACACTCTCGTGTCTAGAGACACTGAGGTTGTTAGTCATGGTGGCAGTGGGACATTGCAGTATCTATCGACCGCGAAATCCATTGTCGTCGTGCCCGGGGATCTGGACCAACTATGCAATGGGTTAATAGCTGAAGCTAGAGGCATTGCAAGACTAAGCGGCATGGAAACTTGGAAAGTGCGGCTTACCGGTGATTCACCCTTTGTTCGACGGGTTCCATGGGAAGAGTATCTGGAGAGCGAGTATGAGATGACCTGCTAAAGGTATGCCTGCGCGGTAGGTCCAGAAAGGGTGAAGCAATGCCAGATCAGGCCAGCGGGCACAAGAAGCCGTTTCGTGTCGAAGAAGCGACGATAGCCGAATTGCACCAAGCGATCCGCGAGGGGCGGACGACCTGCGTCGAGGTGGTCAAGCAGTACATCGAGCGTGTGCGGGCGTACAACGGCGTCGCCAGCATGCTGGTGACGAAGGACGGCGCGCCGGTGCCGGAAGCGACCGGAGCGGTGCGGGGACAGGCGCCGCTGCGCTTTCCCACGCAGACCATCAAGGCCTCTACGCTGCTGCCTGATCTCGACAAGTACCAGGGGCCGCCGGTCGAATTCGGCCGCATGGAGCCCACCGCCTCCGACCCGTCCGTGCAGCAGCAGTTCGGCATGATCGCCGGCATGCCCGACGCCGGGCAGGTGAATGCGCTGGCGATGCTCAACATCCGCGGCGAGCGCTCGGTCACTTGCCGCGGCGATTACGACCGGCATCCGTCCGAGGGGCCGCTGCCGCCCGGCGCGCCGGCGGTGTGCGAGATTTTCCGGCTGCAGCCCGATGCGCTGGAGCAGGCGGCCGAGCTCGACGCGAAGTACGGCCGCAATCCCGATCTCGACAGGATGCCGATGTACGGCGTCGTGTTCTCGCTCAAGGACCCGTTCGACACCAAAGACATGCGCACCACGGGCGGCGGCGATGCGCGCTACGACATCGATTTCCCCGCACGCGATCACGTGCTGGTCGATCAGCTCCGGAAGAAAGGCGCGATCATTTTCGCGAAAGCGGTCAACACCGAATACAACGGGCGCGCCGGCAATCCGGGCGGGCGCCACGAGCCCGAGAAGGTGCTGCCCTCAGTGCTCGGGTATCAGCGCAGCACGTGGGCCGGCAATCCCTCCAACCCGTACGACACGACGCGCGCCGCCTCGCTCGGCTCCAGTTCGGGCTCGGGGGTGTCGGTCAGCACCAACCTGGTGATGGCGAGCCTGGGCGAGGAGACGCGCGCGTCGACCCGCGGCCCCGCCAACCACAACGCCGTAGCGCTGATCCTGCCGCACAAAGCCATGCTCGGTTTCGACGGCGGGGCAATCGGCGCGGACATCTACTGCGACCGCAGCGGCATCCTGTGCCGCACCCTCGCCGATTGCGCCAGGGTGCTCGACGCGCTGAAGGACCCGGTCGAGGGCTATTACGATGCGCGCGATCCGTACACCACCGTGCCGCGCTCGTCGGTGCTCACTACCCGTTATGCGGACCATGCGCAGGCGTCCGGCGCCCCGGGCGCGCTGAAGGGCATGCGCATCGGGATCGTGCGCGAGTCGATGCTGAACCCGGGCACCAAGGCCGCGGAGCCGATCACCACCGCGGTGGCGAGGGAGATCAAGACGATCCTCGGCGGCAAGCTCGGCGCGGCGCTGGTGGAATCAATCGATCCGCTGTGGAAGCCCGATCCCGAGATCGAGCAGATGAAGACCGATTTCCGGCGCGCGCTGGTGCGGCTGGTGCCGGTGTTCATGCCGGACATTCTGTTCCGGTTGAAGCCGGACGGGCAGCCGGTGTTCCCGGAATTCGCGGCGGCGATCGTGCCGACCGAGTTCGCGCCCGGCAAGATCTTCGGCAGCGGCAAGCTGCAGCCGATCGACTACATGGTGGAGCTGGCGGACGAACGCATCGCGCCGCCCGCGAACCTCGACATCTCGACAGTGCAGAACCAGATCCTCGCGAATTCGTTCCGCTATCACATCCGGCAGTACCTCACGCGCCGTGCCGCGGACTGGCAGGCGCGCGGGTTTACCGAGACGCTCACCGACTGGCCGGCGTTGAACGCGCGCTCCAAGTTCTGGGGCGACGACGGGCGCGCCGCCTACCGGAACTGGGAAGAGGTCACCGATCCGCGCAACCCGCTGGGCGGGCGCCAGGGCGTGGACGAGCGCATCATGCTGCGCGAACTGCTGCGCCGGGTGGACATGATGGTGATCATCGAAAACCGTCTCGATGCGCTGGTGCGCCTGCATACGCCGCTGCCGCCGGCGAAGATCGGCGGGCCGGATGAACCGGGGCTCATCGCGCGCCTGCGCAACGAATCACAGTACGGCCCGAACGCGGGGCTCACCGAAGTCCTGATCCCGGCGGGCTACGTGACGACCGCTTACGATGCGGTGTTCGCGTTGAGTCCGGATCGCAGGAAGTATGTGGGTGCCGCGTCCGACAAGCCGACTACGATACCGTCGCCCGGCCTGCCGTTCTCGCTGGTGTTCCGCACCGAGCCGGGGAAGGAAGACGTCGTGCTCAGGATCGCGTCCGCCTACGAAGCCGCGTCGCAGCGGCGCGTGCCGCCGCCGGCCTTCGGGCCGCTGGCGGCGAAAGCCTCGACGAATCCGTCGAACGGGTAACAAGAAATCCTTCGCGAGGTGACGCCGCCGTTTCCCTCACCCCTAGCCCCTCTCCCGGAGGGCGAGGGGAACATTGTGCCGCTCTCCCGGAGCAACATGAACCTGTTGCTTCCCTCACCCCTAGCCCCTCTCCCGGGGGGAGAGGGGAATATTGTGCCGCTGATGCGGAATAGATCGACGGAGAGGGGAACATTGTGGCGCTGATGCGCGACTGCTGGATGGAGAAGGGCTCGTCTTCCCTCTCCCTCCGGGAGAGGGACCGAGGGTGAGGGAGGCCTGATCGTCGTTTGCCTGCGTTCTCGCCGACGGCCTATCGCTGATTTTGCTCCTGCGACTACTCCGCGGTCTCGAATTCGATCTTGCGGGTTTCGGTCACGCGCTTTGACGCGTCGAGGATTTCGAGCGAAACAAGATTTCCGAGCGCGTCGTAGTCCAGAATCACGCCCGGCTTGTCCTCGTCGCTCTCCGCAATGGGTGATTCCTCGCGGAAAATCACGCTCAGCGTATCGGAGTGCTGGTCGTAAGTGATCTTCATGACGCGTTTCTCCAGTACTTGCGAATCTTGGTCGTCCGGTAGACGGTACCACGTATTCGCGAAGCGGCTCGGCTGGCATAGTGTGCCATATTGTGGCACTGTGGGGCGGTCGAAGGGAATAAGCACGCCTTGACGCCCTCCTGCTTTTCCGCCCTCACGGTTCTTCATTGATCAACTCGCGCTGGTCTTCAGAGTGGGCCACGCTCGCGAAGAGTTTGCGCGGCGCCGTGTCCGACCGGGCGACGACCATACCGCCGCCCGGCCTGCCCTTCTCGCTGGTGTTCCGCGCCGAGCCGGGAAAGGGAGACGTCGTGCTCAAGATCGCGTCCGCCTACGAGGCCGCGTCGAAGCGCCGGGTGCCGCCGCCGGCGAAGGCCTTGACGAATCCGTAGAAAGGGTAACAAGAAATCCTTCGCGAGGTGACGCCGCCGTTTCCCTCACCCCTAGCCCCTCTCCCGGAGGGCGAGGGGAA
>JACQGN010000321.1 GCA_016199545.1 Betaproteobacteria bacterium
AGACAAACGGTACGATTGGAGTCGAAAAACGTGAATTCGGCCCCACTCGTGCCCTATTGACGGCCAACAAAGGTCGTTATACCCCGCACTGTTGTAAGTCTGCGGGCGGTTTTGCGTTTAGCAGCCTGTCGGACCGGTAAGTCCGACAGGCTGCTAGAATGGCGCCTGTCGACGTGCGGGGTGTAGCTCAGTCCGGTAGAGTGCTTGCTTTGGGAGCAAGATGTCGCAGGTTCGAATCCTGTCACCCCGACCAGCTTTCCCGAGGGGCGCGCCCGGGAATCAGCCGAGCGCCTGGCGGAAGTCTGCGACCAGATCCTCGGCGTCCTCGATGCCGGTCGAGATCCGGATGAGAGAATCGCCGAACCCCATGCTGGCGCGCCGTTCTGCGCCCATCTCGAAATAGATCGTGTGCGCCACCGGAATGGCGAGCGTACGGTTGTCGCCGAGGTTGCTGGAGGAGACGACGATCTCGAGCCGGTTCAGGAAATCGAAGCAGTCGATGCCTTCCGCCAGTTCGAAGGAGAACAGGCCCCCCGCTCCGCGAAACAGGGCTCTGGCCCGCTCGTGCTGCGGATGGCTTTGCAATCCGGGGTAGTAAACGCGCGCGACCCTGGGGTGCGCCTCCAGGTATGTCGCCAGCTTCAGCGCGTTGGCGCAGCTCCGCTCCATGCGCAGCGCCAGCGTTTCCGCGCCGACCGCAAGGTGGTGCGCCGCGTCGGCAGCAAGGGCGGCGCCCATGTCGCGCAGCCCCTTCTTGCGGATCTGCCAGATGCCCCATTTCGCCGCATCGCCCTTCCGGTAGTTTTCGTGGATGTGCGGGTAGGTCGACCAGTCGTAGAGCCCGGTATCGGTCACGGCCCCGCCGAGCGCGTTGCCGTGGCCGCCGATGCACTTGGTGAGCGAATTGATGACGAGGCTCGCGCCGGCGCGCTTCGGCAGGAACAGGCAGGGCGAGGTCATGGTGTTGTCCACGACGTAGATGATGCCGCGCGCCTTGCACAATTCTCCGATTGCAGCGAGATCCGCCACCTGCGTGCGCGGATTGGCGATCGTCTCCACGAACACCATCCGTGTCTCGGGCTTGAGCACAGCCTCGATGTTGGCGGCATCGGTGGCATCGACGAAGCTCACCACTAAGCCCAACTGATCGAACGTGTTGAACAGGCTGTCGGTGTTGCCGAACAGGTAGCTGCTGGAAACCAGATGATCGCCCGCGCGCAGCAACGCCAGCACCGTCGAGGCGATGGCGCCCATGCCGGCGCCGAAGGCGACCGTGGCGATGCCCTGTTCCATGGCGGTGACCTTGTCCTCGAGCGCGCTCGTCGTCGGCGTGCCCTGGCGTGCGTAGGTGTAGCCGGCAAGTTCGCCCTGGAAGACCCGGGCGAGGTCCCGCGCATCGGCATAGCCGTACGCGACCGAGGTGTGGATCGGTTTGTGCAGTGCCCCGTGCTCGATCGGTCTGGAACGGTCGGAGTGCAGTATGGCCGTGGTAAACCCGCGTGTGCCCATGATCTTCTCCCGGCGAGGCGCAACAAAAAAGCCCGTTCAGCTTGTGCTCGAACGGGCTTGCATGGGTCTACCCGCTTTAGCCGTATTTATTGAACGCTCCGTCCGCGTCCGCGCCCGCAAGCTGAATATCAAATCGGCGCGACTGGATTGTGACGCGATTTGCCGCGCCCGTCAAATGCTGCAACGTCGAATTCAATATCGTCTTCCAAAAGTACCGCTCACGGTTCACGCTTTCAAGGTGAACGGGTTGAAATCGGTGTCGCGGTCGTAGTAGTCCTCGCGCTCGGCGCGTTTGAGCCAGCCGACGACCCGGTAGGTGACGGGCGTAAGGACCACCTCGACGGCGACCTTGGCCACAAACTGCGCGGTCATCACCAGGGGCAATTTTTCGTCGGGAATGATGCCCGTGCCGTAGAAGGCGAGCGGATAGAACAACGCCGAATCCACGGCCTCGCCCGCGATCGTCGAACCGATGGTGCGCGTCCACAGCCAGCGCCCGGCCGTCCAGATTTTCATCTTTGCGAGCACGTAGGAATTCACGAACTCGCCGCAGAAATAGGCGAACATCGATGCCGCGACGATCCGCCACGTATTGCCGAACGCGATCTCGTACGCCCCCTGATGCTTCCAGAACGGCGCCGGCGGCAGCGCCACGACTACCGTGGCCATGAAGGAGGCGAAGGCGAGTCCGCCGAACCCGGCCCAAATCACCTTGCGCGCGCGCGAGTAGCCGTAGACTTCGGTAAGGATGTCGCCGAACACGTACGAGATTGGGAAGAACAGCACGCCGGCGCCGAACGTGAGCACGCCCATCACGGGGACCTCGATCTGGGCGATCTTGGCCGGTCCGATCAGGTTGGAGCAGATCAGCACCGTGACGAAACCGGCCATCACGAAGTCGTAATAGCGATAGTTGTGACGGGCGGTCATTTGGAGTCTGGGTTCGATGGCCGGCGGCGCAATTGACCCGTCCGCCTCGTTTGACGGGCAGGCGAGGCGCCTGCGCTACAAACCGGGCGTGCTCAGGTAAGCGGCGCGGCGCAGTGCTGCTGGAATGCCGGGCGGTGGAGGATGCGCTGGTACCATGCCTCGAGATGGCGGTGGCGCGGGCGCTCGGCCGGCAGGTTGAGATTGAACCAGCGGAACGCTGCCACTCCCATGGGAATGTCACCCATCGTGAACTGATCACCCCCGAGGTAGCGGTGCTTGGCGAGGTGCGTGTCGGCGATGCCGAGATTTTCGGCGAGTTTCTGCACGCTGGCGGCGACCAGCGCCGTATTGCGTTTTTCCGGTGCGATTCGCACGAGGTTCCAGAACACCGGCCGCAGGTCCGGCCAGATGGTAGTGTCGTACCACTCCATCCAGCGGTCGGCCTCGGCGAACGCGCGCGGCGTGCCGGGCCACAGCGTGCCGAGCCCGTGGACGCCGCTCAGGTAGCGCACGATGGCGTGCGATTCCCACAGGATGAAACCATCATAGTTGATCGTCGGCACCAGGCCGTTCGGGTTCATCGCCTTGTATTCGGGCGTGTTGTTGACGCCGAACTGCCCGCCGGCGTCGGTGCGCTCGAAGGGAAGGTCCAGCTCGGCGCAACACCAGAGCACCTTTTGCACGTTGATGGAATTCCTGCGGCCCCAGATCTTGAGCATGACGACTCCTCCGATACCGAGCAGTGCGCGCAAACCGTAGTCTATCGGGCGCCCGCGATCGCGGCAACGCGCCGCGTGAAACAGCCGCGCTATAATGCAAGCGGTTGGCGCGGGCAGCCGGCGACTGCGACCGGCGCCGCCCGCGCATTCCGGTCCGATCACCTCACCAAGGGAGCACATATGGGCAAGTTCATCGAACTCACCGCGGCCGACGGCCACAAGTTCTCCGCATACCGCGCAGATCCGGCGGGCAAACCGCGCGGCGGCCTGATCGTCATCATGGAAATCTTCGGCGTAAACAGCCACATCCGCAGCGTCACCGACGCGTTCGCCGCCGACGGCTACCTGGCGATCGCGCCGGCTATGTTCGACCGGCTGCAGCGCAACTTCGACGTGGGTTATACGCCGCAGGACATCGAAATCGCACGTCCCCTGATGCAGAAGATGAAGCTCGAAGACGCGTTGAAGGAGGTCACGGCCGCGCTGAACGAGGTCAGGTCAGCCGGCAAGGTCGGCATCGTCGGCTACTGCTGGGGCGGCACCGTCGCCTGGAAGTCCGCGTGCAATGTCGCGGGGCTTACCTGTGCAGTGCCGTACTACGGCGGCGGCATCCCGGGATTGATCGGCGAGCAGCCGAAATGCCCCGCCATGTTCCACTGGGGCGAGACCGACCAGTCGATTCCGCTCGACAAGGCCAAGGCCGTGGCGGAGGCGCACAAGACCCAGATCCACCACTTCTACCCGGCCGGTCACGGCTTCAACTGCGATCAGCGCGGTTCGTTCCACGCCGACAGCTCGAAGCTCGCCCGCAGCCGCACGCTCGAGTTCCTGCGCAAACACATAGGATAGGCTGGAAAGGCGAGAGGGGACAGGAGAGAGGCGAGAGGCGTCAAACCGGGGTTGATCGCCTCGGCTCCGACCTGTCTCCGTGTGCGCCTTGCCGCTGCCCTGGCGGCGGAATCGGCGCGCCAACCGGCTGGCGCAGTTGCAGCATGCGAAAGACATAGTAGCCCGCCACTGCCGAGACCAGGTGCTTGAGCGAGTGGCCGCTTAGCGCGCGCGAGGTCAGCGTGAAGATCTCAGGGTCGTAGAACTCGGCGACCTTGGCAAGCAGGTAACACGCGAGCCCGTACAGCAGGTAGCGCCGATGCGTGTACCGTGCGGGGTAGGCGGCAAGCGCGAACGGGATGGCGAGCAACGGCGCAAACTGCACCCACCCGTAGAACCTGAGGTCGTCCGAGTACGCCCACCACGCAACGCTCGCGATTCCGACCGCGACCGCGGGGGCAAGCAGCACGCGCTCGAGCCCTGCTCCCATGTGTTCGGCGAGCAGCGCCGCGAACAGCCCCATGAACGCGATCGTCATCGGCAGCCGGTCCCAGACCAGCGTCCGGTTGTCAGGCGCCCAATGATAATAGCCTGACCCCAGGAAGACGAGAGCGACGCCCAGGAAGAACACCTGCCACGAGCGCAGGGCGCCGGGGACGGGGTTTCTGAGACAGAACGCGAGCCCGATCGCGCCGACGATCAGGAACGGGATGTTCGAGACGGCGTTCAGGAAGTTCGGCACGCCGCAATACGACCGGTAGTCCGCGAACAGGTGGTACGCCGGATCCTGACGGATCGGATCGAGAACCAGCATCATCACCACGAGCGGCGCCAGCACCACCAGCACCAATGTCCACGCACGCCACTGCCGGCGTGTGCCGGCACCCGGTTCAGGCGTTGGCGACGCCCCTCCCGGCGCCCCGTGACCGGGTTCTTCGCGCCCGACGCTCATTGCACGCCGTGGTTTTCGCTCACGCGCTTGTTGAAAGCCGTGAAGAACTGTTCCGCCATCTTTTTCGCCACGCCGTCGATCAGGCGCGCGCCGACCTGCGCGAGCTTGCCGCCGATCATGGCCTTCGCCGAGTAGCCGAGCCGCGTGCCCCCGTCGACCGGCGCCAGCTCGACCCGCGCCTCACCCTTCGCAAATCCGGCGACGCCTCCCTGGCCTTCGAACGTGAGCGTGTAGGCATGCGGCGGCGCGACGTCCGACAGCGTCATCTTCCCCTTGAACTTGGCGCTCACCGGGCCGACCTTGGCGGTCATGGTGAGTTCATACTCGGTGGGGGATACCTGCTCGATCGAGTCGCACCCCGGAATGCTGTCCTTGAGCACCGCGGTGTCGTTGAGCGCGTTCCAGGTGGTTTCCTGCGGTACGGGTATGAGTTGCTCCCCGGTTATTTCCATCGCCAGTCTCTCCAGCTGATCTGCAGGGCGCAGTGTATCAGTGACCGGCGCGTGGCGGAGGGCCGCCCTTCCCGGGCGCCGCTCAATCCTCCTTGGCTTCCTTTCTTCTGCGCTTGCCCTCCTTGCGTGGCGGCGCTTGATCCTGCCCGGCGGACAGATGGCGGCGCGCCGCGCGTGCGAGCCGGCGCACATCGGAGGAGGCGATCACGCGGTGCTCCCTGGCAAAGGCCTCGTGGTTCTCCTCGACGTCGGACAGGCGGTACTCGTAGTTCACCATCACCCCGGCCGAACGGCGCATGCCTTGTTCGGAGACGTCGGCGAGCCAGTTCAGGCGCTCGAGCCGCGCCCCGTTTCCGAGATGGAAGCGCGCGACGGCGTCCATCGGCTCTCCGTCCTGCTTCACGTCGAGCAGGTAATAGGCGGCCAGTTGCAGGAGGAGTGGTTCGAGTGGCTCCGCCAGTTCCGGGCGCTGGTGCCAGTCGGGGGTCTGCAAGTGCTGCAGCGCCTGGACGGCTGCCTCGCCCCTCGCCACGCCGTGCGGATTCGCTGCCGCGCCTTCCAGCCAGTTCCTGAATCCCGGCAATGGGGACAGCGTCGCGAAGCGCCCGACGCGCGGCAGTTCCGCCTGCAGTTCCTGCACCACCTGCTTGATCAGCAGGTTGCCGAACGAGATGCCGCGCAGGCCATCCTGGCAATTGGTGATCGAGTAGAAGATCGCGGCGTCGGCCTTCTGCGGTTCCGCGACCGGCGCGCGAACGTCGAGCAGCGGCTGCACCGCATCGCTCATGCCGCGGGTAAGCGCCACCTCGATGAAGATGAGCGGTTCGCGCGGCAGCGCCGGGTGAAAGAACGCGAAACAGCGCCGGTCGGCTTCGAGGCGGCGGTGCAGGTCCTGCCAGCCCTGGATCTGGTGTACCGCCTCATAGGCGATCAGCTTTTCGAGCACGATGGCGGGCGTGTTCCAGTCGATGCGCGAAAGTTGCAGGAATCCGCGGTTGAACCACGACCCGAAGAGATGCGCGAGGTCGGCATCGATGACGCGCCAGTCGGGGTGCTCCCTCAACCCGCGCAGCACCTGCCGGCGCATCGCCACCAGCGCCGCGGTGCCCCCCGGGGCCACGTTGAGCCGTCTGAACAATTCCTGCCGTGCGGGCTCAACGACCTGCTGCAGCGCCAGCAGACGATCCCAGGACGGTTCGTCCCGATAGGCGTCGGCCGCGCCCAGTATCGCATTGCTGTCGGGCGAAAACTCGTGGATCAGGTGGCGAAAAAATGCCGACACCCCGGGTTCGGGCAGGTCACGGTATGCGGCAAGTACGTCCTGGGCAAGGGATGCTCCCGAGAACTCGCCCTGCTCGGTCAGCAGCGCACGGCACAGGTCGACCGCCTTGCGCGCCTGGCGCTCGACGCGCAAGTTCTCGGAAGGATGGACCACCTCCTTGAGCAGGCGCTTGAAGAAAGATGAAGCCGACATTTCTGTTACGTCCTCTGCAGGGGCTTATTGGTTCCCCAATATGTTACCCGCCCTTCATTGCAGCCAATGGACGCGCGGGCCGAGGCGCGCCACTTCGGCTTCCACGAAGTTCAGGTTTGGATTCTGCTGCCGTATATTTTCTTGACTGTAATCGACTCCAGGTCTTCCATGCCTTCAAGACATCTGACGTTGATAGCCCATCCATCGAAGGGTTCTACTCCTTCGAGCAGTTCCTGTGGTGTTGGATCACTCGGGCGTCTGAAAGGCAAAATGCCGCATCTCGGACAGAAATAGTCCTTCGCGGTCCGCGAGCCCCATTGGTATAGCGTGAGGTCTTCCCATGGCGTCAACAAGCGAAGATTTTCTTTCGGCACACGATGATTGAGCGCACCTCGCCGCCGGCAGATGGAGCAGTCACACACTCGAACATGGTCGATGTCCGCCTCAACCTCGAACCGGACTCTTCCGCAATGGCAGGATCCCTGGTAGATCATCGTGGCGCTTGACGTGTCCGGGCAGGGCGCGCGTTCGCGGGGCGACGCACCTCCATAGCGCCGTTCTCGAACCGGGGGTTAGTCGTCACCGCTTGCGCGCCACGTTGCAGCGGTAAGCCGCTCGACCGCCGCGTAGTACCGGGCACAGACGGTATCGGCAGGGTCCTCCTGCTTGAGGAGAGCATAAATCTCCCCGGCGACAACGGAACCAATGGCGTGAACTGCGTCATGCCTCGACAGGCCCTCTTTCATCAGGCGGGTGAGCGCGCGAACAACAGGCTCGTCGTTCAAGGCCAATTGATTCTCAACGACAACGTGCATGGAAGCGTGGAGTCTCCGTGCGCTCCTGGGCAAGGGAATTCGCGCGTCTCGATGATACTCTTCAACGAGCAGGAGTCTCTCCCCTTCATCAATTCCCAGCCAATCCTCGCCGGCTGGTGCCATTTCAGGATCGTAGCGTTCCATTGCCCGGACACTCCCGTGACGAC
>JACQGN010000311.1 GCA_016199545.1 Betaproteobacteria bacterium
AGCGCCTTTGAGGCGCTCACCCAATAAGCCCCCGGCTTTGCCGGGGGTCATTTAACTGGTGACTCGTGACTGGTGAATCGTGACTCGCGACTCTCAACGCTTCGATGAGCGCTGAACACCGGGGTGGCGAAGGGGCCCGCGGGGGGCTGCGCAGCGACCAGGTCTCGGGCCTGATGCTGATCGCGCTGGCGCTGTTCATCGGGTGGCAGAATCGCGCCTATCCGGTCGGCACGCTCTCCGAGCCGGGACCGGGCTACATGCCGCTGCTGCTCGCCATCTTCCTCGGAGCCATGGGCGCGCTGATCGTTGCATGGGGCGG
The DNA here is from genome assembly GCA_016199545.1 of Betaproteobacteria bacterium. Classification (GTDB taxonomy): domain Bacteria; phylum Pseudomonadota; class Gammaproteobacteria; order Burkholderiales; family SG8-41; genus DSOT01. The sequence goes on from JACQGN010000311.1 coordinate 320, forward strand.
CCGGTCGGCCCCGCTCAAGGACCTGCGCTGGGTGGAGGCGCCGCGCGCGATGGCGATCCTGATCGCGTGCGCCGTCGCGGCGTTCGCGCTCGAGCGGCTTGGCTACCGCATCACCATCACGGCGCTGCTGATTTTTTTCCTTGGCGTCGTGGAGCGCAGGCCGCCGCTCGTCGTCGGCCTGGTGGCTGTCGGTTTCGGTCTCGCGTCGTTCTATGTCATCGGCGACCTGCTGCACGTGCCGCTGCCGCGCAGCCGGTGGGGGTTCTGAAGGCGGAAGGATGAAGGATGAAGGATGAAGGATGAAGGATGAAGGATGAAGGATGAAGAGTTCGTAGGTTGGGCTGAGGCGTTCGCGCCGATGCCCAACACCGCCGCGATACGTGTTGGGGTTCGCCACGCTCACCCCAACCTACGATGCCGGTCACCAGTCACCATTCACCAGTCACGCATCACCAGTCACGCATCACCAGTCACGAGCCACGGTAATGGGTGAGACGCTGCAGAGCCTGATGGTTGGTTTTTCGATCGCGCTGCAGCCGCAGATCCTGGTGTACGCGTTCGCCGGCTGCATCATCGGCACGCTGGTGGGCATGATGCCGGGCCTGGGCCCGCTTGCCGGCATCAGCATATTGCTGCCGGCGACCTTCGGCCTGAATCCGATCATCGCCATCGTGCTGCTCGCAGGCGTCTATTACGGCGCCATGTACGGCGGATCGACCACTTCGATACTGATGCGCATTCCGGGCGAGGCGGCTTCCGTGATGACATGCGTGGACGGTTACGAGATGACCAAGAACGGGCGTGCCGGGCCGGCCCTCGCCATCGCCGCAATCGGTTCCTTCATTGCCGGCACGCTGGGCGTGGTGGGGCTGATGCTGCTCGCGCCGACGCTCGCTGAGTTTGCCCTGCGCTTCGGGCCCCCCGAGTACACGGCGCTGCTGCTGATTGGGCTTTTCATCCTCGCCTACATGAGCGGGGGCTCGATGCTGAAGACGCTGGCGATGGCGGGATTCGGTCTTATGATCGGCATGATCGGCATCGACGTGATGAGCGGCTACACGCGGTTCAGTTTCGGTATCGTGGAGCTGGGCGACGGCATCGGGATCGTGCCCGTCGCCGTGGGGCTGTTCGGGGTGTCCGAGATCCTGTTGAGCGCCGGCCAGGCCAACCCCCCGAAGGTGCAGCGGCCGAAGCTGCGCGACCTCATGCCGTCGCGCGAGGAATTCAGGCTGTCCGTAGGGCCTATCGCGCGTGGGAGCCTGCTGGGATTCCTGATCGGCATCATTCCCGGATCGGCGCACATCATCTCATCGTTCGTTTCGTACGGCATCGAGCGGCGCATGGCGCGCGAACCGGAGCGCTTCGGCAAGGGCGCGATCGAAGGCGTCGCCGGGCCGGAATCCGCGAACAACGCCGCGGCGAGCGGCGCCTTCGTGCCGATGCTGGCGCTCGGGATACCGACCTCCCCGGTCACCGCGGTGATGATCGCGGCCGTCATGGTGCACGGCATCTCCCCGGGCCCGATGCTGATCCAGGAGCAGCCGGAACTGTTCTGGGGATTCGTCGCCAGCATGTACGTGGGCAACGTCGTGCTGCTCATCCTCAACCTGCCGATGGTGGGCCTGTTCGTCAACCTGCTGCGCATCCCCTACGCCTATCTCTATCCGTGCATACTCGCGTTCTGCATACTGGGCACCTACTCGGTCGCCAACAGCCTGATCGATGTGTGGATCCTGCTCATCATGGGCGGCGTGGGCTACGTGTTGCGCAAGTTCGGATACGACCTCGCCCCGGTCGCACTGGGGCTGGTGCTGGCGCCGATGCTCGAACTGTCGCTGCGGCAGTCGCTCGCCATGAGCGCCGGGGACTACGGCATCTTTCTCGAGCGTCCGATCGCGACCACCATGCTGGTGCTCGGGCTCATCCTGTTCCTGTTCGCGTTGAGGCCGCTCATCTTCAGGGGGCGTGACTGGCGTGAAAGCGTCGGGCTCGACGATCAGAAAAGCTGACACAAGAGGCGTGACTGGTGACTGGTGACCGGTGACCAGTGAACGGTGATGCCACGAAAACGTTGTTTGCGAGGTAGCGATTGATGCGACTGACGAAATTTGTCCTGGCGGTGCTGTGTTTCGCGGCGGCGGCGACGGCGGCCGCGCAGGAGGAGCGCACCGGCGGACCGTACGTGCCGACGCCCCAGTCCGTGGTCGACGAAATGCTCAAGCTCGCCGGCGTGCGCGAGGAGGATTTCGTCGTCGATCTGGGCTCCGGCGACGGGCGCATCGTGCTGACGGCGGCGCGGCGCTTCCAGGCGCGCGGCATGGGGGTGGACATCGACGGCGAGCTGGTCGATCAGAGCAACGCCGCCGCGCAGCGCGAAGGGCTCGACCATCTGGTGCAGTTCGATCAGCGCGATGTGCTGCAGACCGACATCGGCGAGGCGAGCGTGCTGACCCTCTACCTGCTGCCGAACATGATGGCCTCGCTGCGTTCGAAGATACTGGCGGAACTCAAGCCGGGATCGCGCGTCGTCTCGCACGACTTCGAATTCGGCGAGTGGCAGCCGGACCGCAAGGTGACGATCGATGCGCCCGACAAGTACGGTCCCGGGGGCACCTGGACGTCGAACGTCATGCTGTGGGTGGTGCCGGCGCGGGTCGAGGGCGTGTGGCGGATTGCCCTTTCCGGGAATTCCGACAAGCTCTACACGGTCACCCTCAAGCAGAAGTTCCAGAAACTGGAAGGCGAGGCGCGGCAGGGCGGCCGTCGCGTCGAGATCAGGGACATGCATCTCGAGGGCAACAGGATCCGATTCGTGCTGCAGCCGGGAGCGCCGCGCGCCGCGCCGCGGGAGTTTCGCGGCGTGATCAACGGCGACCAGATCGGCGGCGAAGTGACGATCGCCCAGGCGACCGCCAACTGGACGGCGAAGCGCGTCGTGACCTCGGCGCGGAAACGCTGAAGCGCGGGCACAGGGGCGCGCGCGAACGACGTGAGAGCGGGAGATCGGGAGGCCGGGAGGGGAAAGGCGACGCCCACCTTCAGGTTCCTGCTGTCTGTCCTGCTCGCGGGGCAGACACTAGGCACCATGGCGACCAGCATGCTGCCGGCGGTCGCGCCCAAGGTCGCCGAGACCTACGGCGTGCACTCCTCGTTGATCGGCTACCAGATCAGCCTGCTCGCGCTGGCGATGGTGGTCTCGCTCATGTTCGGCGGCAACCTCACCGTGCGCTGGGGAGCGTGCCGGGTGACGCAGGCCGGCCTGGCGCTGCTCACGCTGGGTTCGATCGTCGCGGTGCTGCCGCACGTCTCCCTGGTATTTGCCTCGGCGATCGCTCTGGGCCTGGGTTACGGGCTGATCACGCCGTCGCACTCACATCTTCTCGCCCGCTTTGCCCCCGGTCACAATCGTAATTTCATTTTTTCGCTCAAGCAGACCGGCGTGCCGCTGGGTGGGATCGGCGCCGCGGTGATCACGCCGCCCGTGGCGCTCGCGTTCGGCTGGCAGTGGGCGCTGATCGGCAATGCGCTCGCCATGTTCCTGCTGATCGCGCTCCTGGAACGAGGGCGCGCGTACTGGGATGAGGACCGCCAGCCCGCGGCGCGCATGGTGGGCAATCCCTTCAGCGGGGTCGGCATCATCTGGCGCAGCCCCGCGCTGCGGCTGCTGTCGATCGCCGGGGCGTGCTTCGTGATTCGGCATGCTCGCGATTCTGGCGGTCGTGATGACCGCGGCGAGCCTCGCGTGCATCGTCATCACGCCGGCGTGGCCGATCCTCGCCTCGTGCGCGCTCTTCTTCGTCCTCGGCTCGACCGCAAGCGGCTGGAACGGCGCGTTTCTCGCCGAGGTCGCGCGGCTCAGCGAGCGCCGCGACATATCGAGCGCAACCGGCGGCTCGCTGGTAGTGGTGAACAGCGGCAAGCTCGTGGGCCCGATCGCGTTCGCCAACGCCTACGCCTTCGGCGGCAGCTACGCGCTCGCCTTCACTCTGCTCGCGATTCCCGCGGCGGCCGGCCTCGTCTGCCTGCTTGCCGCGCGCGCAAGCGTGCCACAGGTCTCGCCGGGCGAAACACGAGCGTAGCGCGCGATCGGGTACATCGTAATATGCACTTATCTGGACCAGATTGAAAACGAGATGCTAAGAGTTGAGTACCAGGGTTGGCGCCGCACCGATGGGGAATAGCGACCCGATCCGCTGCCGTGTCGCCGCTTGCCGCGAAGCGCTGGACGACGGCAAGGAGTGGAGCTTCTATCTGATCAACGACGGCGACGCCCCGCTCGATTGGGCGTTGCTCTACTCAGTCGGCTATGAGTGGGGCGACCTGGGCAACAGCGAGGCGGTTGATGTGCGCGTTTCCGGCCTTGCGCCCGGGGCGCACGCGCTCATCTGGCGCGACGACGGCAGCGGCGCGGAGGTGCGCATGGACCTCTCGTTGCGCGCACGGGTGCGCAGTCGCGAAGTGCGGCTGCAGTTCGAGTTTCCCAAGCTCTACCGCAAGCGCGACCTGCCGTTGGTGGACGGCCTGGGTAAGCCCGGGTGGCAGGTGGCCGCCGAAGGCCGGGAGGGCTGAAAAACTCATTTCCAGCATGATCGCGTTCCCATTGGAGGCCGAGAAGAGTTGTTATGCTGGATTTGATTCGAAATTCGCAGGCGGTTTTGCCGTTAGAGAATCTCTGAAAAACTGTCATCGCGAGGAGCCGAAGGCGACGCGGCGATCTCGTGTGCCACGGGATTGCTTCGTCACGGCGTTCCTCGCAATGACAATTTCAGGTTAATCAGAGGTTCCTTAGTTGTACTGTGTCAGTGATCGTGGTACCGTCGCGAGGCTGTCATCGTAACCGTGGAGGTGAGCGATGGGTAGCGGCGTGGAAACACGGTTTGAATGTTATGCCGGGAAGATGGTGGAGGCACTGGGGCACGCGGATCGGGCAACGCCGGCGCGCTGGTATTTGCGGGGGCTGATGTTGCCTGGGCAGCGCAAGAGTGTGGAGCCGATGGCCGCGCGAGTGCACCCGCAGGGACTGTTGGCGCGGATCTACAGTGCACGGCAGTGCTGTGAACGCTCAATCTTGCCATCAGCGGCGAGCGTCTAACCCATAAGGATTGAGACGACTCTCAGGGTCGTTTCAATCCGCTGTTCTAGAAGCCCGGTGAGTCGCCGGGCATTTTTGTTTATGGCTATGGGAAATGCTTCGGGAGGGCGGCCCGCGGTCAAGGACGTTACCGTCC
>JACQGN010000312.1 GCA_016199545.1 Betaproteobacteria bacterium
CCGCGCAATTCACGGCTAAATCTCTCTATACATAGAGTGAAACTGTGTCGCCCGTGTTGCAGCGTGGCTATCGGGCAATCCCCTACGGAAGGTGGGGGAAAACCTCAGATTTGGCTGAAAGGACCGGGAAGAGGGGGCGTCATCGAAATGAACCTCTCATTTTGAGAGGTTTGCGGCGATCTCGCCTCAGGCAAAGCCCTACGCCCGCGGTGAAATCGCCTTCTCAGCTCTGCTTCCTCGCGGTGACTGAAACGGTGTCATTGCGAGCGGAGCGAAGCAATCCCGTTGCGGGCAACGCAATCGCGGCCTGCCGCGAGATTGCTTCGTCGGCCCACCGCCTCGCAAGGACAAACCTCCTGCCGCGAGATCGCCGCGCCCGCACCCGGTGCAGGGCTTTAAGGCGTCGAGCACCGCCGGGTCGAAGTGCATGGGCGGGGTGCGCCGGCAGACGGCTGGGTGATGTCTTGACATCAGATTTCGAGGCATCTATGATTTTTCGGATGCGGACGACGCTCACCATCGACGACGATCTCGCCGGACTGCTGAAGCGGCGCGCGCGCGAGCTCGGCGTTCCCTTCAAGGAAGCGGTCAATCGGGCAATCCGGTCTGGCCTGGGCGAGGCGGCCAGGCCGCGGCGCGGCGCGGTGCCGAGGACGATTCCGCACTCCTTCGGATTCAGGCCGGGCATCGATCCCGACAAGCTGAACCAGCTTGCGGATGAGCTCGAATCCGAGGCCTTCGCCGCTTCCTCGCAGAGTTCGCGTGATCCTGCCCGACGTCAACGTACTCGTACACGCCCATAACGCCGATTCGGCAGTTCACGAATCCGCGCGGCGCTGGTGGGATGCCTGTCTCTCCGGCTCCGAGGGCGTCGGGCTTGCGTGGGCGACCCTGCTGGGTTTCATTCGCATTACCACCAATCGCAAGGTCGTCGCGCGGCCGCTTCCGATTCGCGATGTCATGGCGCGGATTCACAGCTGGCTCGAACTGCCGCATGTGCACGTCGCGCAGCCATCGGATACGCATTTCGCGCGGCTGCGGGCGGAACTCGAGCGGCTCGGGACCGCGGGCAACCTGACCACGGATGCCCATCTCGCCGCGCTGGCGATGGAGCGCGGCTACATCCTGTATTCGACCGACGCCGACTTCGGCCGCTTTCCGGCGCTGCGCTGGGTCAATCCCTGCGGCAAGTAGCGCTCGCGCGCCCGCGCGGAGCGCGGCGAGCATCGTCCAGGGCAGGATTGCGCGTTTCATTCGTGCCTTCCTTCCAGCAGCGCCGCGATGCCAGCGGCTTTACAGACCGGGGTCCCGGTGTGGTCCGGCAGCCGCTTATCACTTAACAATAAATCGATTATACTGCCCGCTGGCACGTTGGCATTGCCCGGAGCGGAGGGATCATGATTGAGAACGCGATCAACCACAGCACGCTGGCGAAACTGGTCGAATCCGGCGGCGTGCGCGCCGCGCACGTCATCGGGCTGGCCGGTGGTTGGGGGATCAGCGTCAAGTGCGGCAGACGCATCCGGCCGCTTGCGGCGCAGCGTGGCAAGGTACGGCTCTTTTCCAGGCTGGAAACCGCGGCGACGTACCTCAAGGGGATCGGCATCGCACGCTTCGATGTAGACGTCCTCGGTTACGATCCTCAGCCTGCGCGGCGGGCGCGGCCGGATCGGGCCGCAAGCTTGAAGCGGGCGCACGCCGCGGCCGCCTACGACACGTGGTTTCGCGGCCAGGTGCGGGCGGCGCTCGATGATCCGCGCCCGAGCATCCCCCATGAAGAAGTCTCCGCGCGTTGGCGGAGAAAGCGCTCGCAGCTCCTGAAGAAGCTCAAGTCCGCGCAGAGGGCGAAGGCTTGAGAGTTCACTGGCGGCCCGCTGCCGAGGCTGACCGCGACGCCATCGTCGAGCACATCGCCCAGGACAGCCCGGTTGCTGCGATCGAGCTGGGAGATACGATCGACCGGCGTGTCGGCGGGCTGCCGGAGCATCCGAGGCTTTATCGCGCGGGGCGGGTGAAGGGCACCCGCGAAATGGTGGTGCATCCGAACTATGTGGTTGTATACCGAATCGCGCGGGGCGCGATCGAGATCCTGCGTGTGTTGCATAGCGCCCGGCAGTGGCCGCCCGATCGGTAGCGTGTCTCAGCGCTTGCGCGGAAGTCGTCCTGTCAGACGCGCTCATATCTTACCCTCCCGTGAAACGGGGAGCGGCGCGGCGGCAAGCATCAGGCGCAACAGGAATGCGTGTTTCATTCGTTCCTCTCTGCCAGCAGCGCCGCGACGCTCGCCAGAAATTCCTTGTAGCGGATCGGCTTTTCGAGATAGCCGTCGAAGCCCTCTGCAAGGAGGCGCTCGCGATCGCCTTTCATGGCCAGCGCGGTGAGCGCAACCACCTTGAGCCCTCGGGTGCGGGGATCGGCGCGCAGGCGCCTCAAAGCCGAGATGCCGTCCATGCCGGACATCTGCACGTCCATGAGGATCAGTTCGGGCGCGCAGGCGACCGCGGCCTCGACGCCCCGGGCGCCGATGGGGCGGTGGCCTCGGGTGCCGTTCGGCTCTCTTGCGCGGCAGGCACGGCCTCACGGTAGGGCAGCCACACACGGAAGCGGCTGCCGGCTCCCGGACGGCTCGCGACGCCCACCGTGCCGCCGTGCAGCTCGGCGAGGCGCCGCACCATCGAAAGCCCCAGTCCCGTACCCCCTGGTGCTTGGCGGCGGAGCTGTCCACCTGCGTGAACGGCTCGAACAGCTTCGGCAAGTGCTCTTCAGCGATGCCGATACCGGTGTCCGAAACCGAGATCTCGAGGAACTCACCGCCTTCGCCCGGCGGCAGCGCGAGGAGCCGCCCCGGCAGCGCCTCATCGAGGGCCGCCTCGGCGCGCGCACAGCGGCGCGCGCGCAGCGTCACCGCGCCCCCGTCGGGCGTGAACTTGACCGCGTTCGAGAGCAGGTTGTAGGCGATCTGCTTCAGCTTGCGCTCGTCGGCAAGCATGGCGCCGAGCGCCGGATCGAACTGGGTGTCGAGCCGGATGCGATGCGCGAGCGCTTTTTCCCGCACCACCAGCATGCTCGCCTTGAGCAGCGCCGCAACGTCCACCGCACCCGCTTCGAGCTGCAGCATCGCTGCCTCGACCTTCGAGAGATCGAGGATGTCGTTGACTTCAGCATCTCGGAAAAGCCGATGATCGAGTTCAAAGGCGTGCGCAACTCGTGCGACATGTTGGCGAGGAATTCCGATTTGGCGCGGCTCGCTCCCTCGAGCTGCCGCGTGCGTTCCGCGACGCGCCCCTCCAGCGCGGCGTTGAGCGCGCGCAGATCCTCTTCCGCCTGCCGCCGTCTGCGATGCTCTCCGGCCTCGCTAAACGCGCGCTTCACGGCCGGAACGAGCCGCTGCAGGCGGTCCTTCAGCACGTAATCGGTGGCGCCGGCTTTGAGGCACTCCACCGCCTCCTCCTCGCCCAGCGTGCCGGAGATGACGATCACCGGCAGATCTGGTTGCTTCTCGCGGACCCGGTTCAACGCCGACATCCCGTCGTAGTCCGGCAGGCTGTAATCGGTCAAGACCAGGTCGAATGCCCCCCGCTCCAGCGCCGACTCGAAAGCGGTTCATCCCGGCCTCTGGTTCAGAGCTCTCACGCCCCTATGTCCCGGGCCGATCGTCCCTCGATACGGTGCCTGGCGGCGGCTCGTTCAGGATCGCCCAGAAGGCGCCCACCTGCTTCACCGCGTCGATGAAATCCTTGAACTTCATCGGCTTTACGACATAGGCGTTCACGCCCAGCCGGTAGGCGGCCTGCAAATCGCGATCCTCGCGCGAGGAAGTCATGACCACCACCGGGATCGTGCTGAGAGCGGGCTCGCCCTTGATCTGGCGCAGCACCTCTATTCCGTCCACCTTCGGCATCTTCAGGTCCAGCAGCACGACCGCCGGGTTGCCGTTGGCCCAGCCGGAGAACTCGCCCCGCCGATACAGGTAGTCCAGCGCTTCGGCGCCGTCGTGCAGGTGCAGGACCTCATTCGCCAGGTTGTGGGCCGCCAGTGCGTGGAGCGCCAGTTCCGCGTCTCTGGGGCTGTCTTCAACGAGAAGGATGCGTTTGAGGGAGAGCATAGGAGTTAAGAATGAAGAATGAAGAATTAAGAGTTAAGCATTAGGGGAAAACATATCGGGATTGGCCATCGTGCGGGTGATGACCGCAGCCCTCGAACCTATTCGCAATTCAGCCTGCTTATTCATTTGTTTCACTCTTCATTCTTCACACTCTTAACTCTTCACTCTTTTCAGCGTGAAATAAAACGCGGCGCCCTGATCCGGCGCGGCCTCGGCCCACACCCGGCCGCCGTGGCGGGCGATGATGCGCCGGACGTTGGCGAGCCCGATGCCCGTGCCCTCGAATTGGTCCGCCCGGTGCAGCCGCTGGAACACCCCGAACAGTTTGTCCGCATACTGCATGTCGAACCCCACGCCGTTGTCGCGCACGAACAGGACGAGCCGGCCGTTTTCCTCGCCGACGCTGCCGATCTCGATTACCACCGCCTCGCGCGGACGCGTGTACTTCACCTCGTTGCCGAGCAAGTTTGCCAGGACCTGCTTGAGCAGCGCGGCATCGCCCGTCACCTTGGGCAACGCGGCAATCTTCCACTCGATGTGGCGTCCTTGATGACGTAACGGTCGGCGCCCACGGTCTGCGCAAGCTGGCGGTCGGAAGCCGAATCGTAGGCGCTGGTGTAAAGGATGAGCGGCAGCATGCTGAACTCTTGGTGCTGGCGAACCTTGTGGCAAAACCGGTAGCCATCCATCCGCGGCATGAGGATGTCCGACACGATGGCGTCCACCGGCTCGCACTCCAGCACGGCCAGCGCCTGCACGCCGTCGGTGGCTTCCAACACGGCGTGCCCTTCGGCCTCGAGTTGCGCGCAGAGCAACTTGCGAGTGGTCACGTGGTCGTCAACAACGAGAATGTTCATGGGATGAGCCTTGGGCTTCGCCCTGTTCGGGCGACGCAGGGCTGTTGGCCGCGGCGCCCACGATTTGTTCGTGCAGCTTGCGCGTATCGACCGGCTTGACGACGTACGCGTCGCATCCGGCGGCAAGCGCCTCTTCCTTGCTGAATGTTTCGGGCGCGGCGGTGATCGCAACGATGGGGATGTGCAGCGTGTTCGGGTCTTGTTTCAACCGCCGCGCGGGCGCGAGGCCGTCCATGCCGGGCAGTTTCAAGTCCAGCAGAACGACTTCGGGCTTGCGGGCCTTGATTTCCTCCACGGCTTGCTTTGACTCGCATGCGCACCCGGTTCGGGCCGTCGAGCGTGGCGACGATGTCCACGCTGCCTCCGTCGTCGGTGAACTTGACCGCGTTGGAGAGCAGATTGAAGAGCACCTGCTTGCACTTCTGCGGGTCGAGCGTGACGCTTTCGACTACGGCGGAAATGTCCTTCCCAATGGCGATATTCTTCTTCTTCGCCATCGGCGAGATGACGGAGCAAACCTCCTCGACCGCTTTCGCGAGCGAAAACGTTTCGGGGAACAATTCCATCTTGCCGGCCTCCACTTTCGACAGGTCGAGCACGTCGCTGATGAGCTGAAACAGATGCCGTCCGCTATTGAGGATGTCGCCGAGATACTCCTTTTGCTTGCCGTTGACCTTGCCGGGCTTCTCGTCGATGAGAAACTCGGAGAAGCCGATGATGCCGTTGAGCGGGGTACGCAGTTCGTGCGACATGTTCGCCAGGAACTCGCTCTTCATCCGGTTGGCTTCCTGCAGCGACTGTTCGAAGCGTTTGCGGTCCGTGACATCGCGCGCAGCCGCGAACACACCTTGCAGCTTGTTATCCCGGTCGTAGAACGTGGCCGCGTTGTAGGAGACGACCGTTACACTCCCATCCTTCCGGCGCGCCGTGAGCTCGTAGTTGGTGACCTTGTTTTCGCGCAGCACCAGTTTGATGCCTTCCTCGGCGCGGTGGGGGTCGGTGAAATTTTTTTGAAACGGTCGAGGTTGATGAGTATTACGCCCAGCACTTCACTGCGGCGCCGCGCGTGGGCGAGGGCCAACTCGAGCCGGTTGCGGAACGGGCTGCGGTTGGGAACGCCGATGAGGCTGTCGTAATAAGCAAGGTAGTCGAGGCGCGTCGTCTTGTCGAGGTCATCGAGCGCAAACGAAACGTCCGCCGCCAGCTCGTTGAGGAGCGCGAGTTCGTCTTCGTCGAAGAATCCCCACCCGGCCGCGAAGAGGACAATGAGGGCCGCCACGTTGTCGTCCACCACCAGCGGCAGACACACCGTGGAACGGCATCCCATCTTCAAAGCCTCCCGGGGCAGGTTTCCCGGCCGCGCTCCAGCAGCAGCGGCACCTGTGCGGCCGGCACGGGCTTACTGAATAGAAAGCCCTGGATCTCGTCGCACTTGAGCAGCCGCAGTAACTTCGATTGCTCCTCGGTTTCCACCCCTTCGGCGACCACCTTCAGATTGAGGTTGCGCGCCAGCGAGATGATGGCTGACACGATTGCCATGTCATCCGGATTCGTGGTCATACCCTGGACAAAAGCACGGTCAATCTTCAAAGTGGCAATCGGCAGCCGCGCAAGGTACCGCAGCGATGAATGGCCCGTTCCAAAATCGTCGATCGCAATTCCGACCCCGAGCTCCCTGACGGCTCTCAGCTTTACGATGCTGGAGTCGATGTCTTCCATCATCACGCTTTCGGTGATTTCAAGATCCAGGCCGTGGTCGGGATTGCCGGCCGCCGCAATGGCTTGTTGCACCATCGCGACGAAGTCCTTCCGTTTCAATTGCAGCGGTGACACGTTGACCGAAATCCGCCGTGGCCGCAACCCGGTTTCCAGCCATGCTGCGTATTCCGACACCGCCCACTTCAACGCCCATGCGCCCACTTCGATGATCATGCCCGTTTCTTCGAGTAGAGGGATGAACAGCGATGGCAACACCAAGCCCGCGTCAGGATCGTTCCAGCGAATCAACGCCTCAAGACCCGTAACGCGTTCGGTGAGCAGATCGACCTTGGGTTGGTAAAAGAGCACGAATTCCTGTCGCTCCACGGCCCGCCGCAGCTTGTTTTCGAGCTTGAGCCTTTCGGCGACCTGCGCATTCATCTTCCGCGCATAAAAAAGGTAGCGGTCGTTTGATGCCTTAGCTTCCCTCAATGCGGCCTCAGCGCTGCTGAACAACGCATCCGGTTCCGTCGCATCACTGGGAAACAGGGCCACTCCGACCTTTGCGGAAACTCGCAGCTCCTGCCCGGCAAGCGTAAAAGGCTGTTTCAGGCGGCCGATGATTTTCTCTTCGAAGATCCGCGCGATGTCAGATTCGTCTTTGATCTCGGTCAACAGGACGGCGAAGAGATCGCCATTGACCCGGGCCAGGCTGTCGCGATCAAAAAATACACTCTGCAAGCGCTCCCCTATGAGCCTGATCAAGGCGTCGCCCGTATGGCGGCCCATGGTATCGTTAATGATCCTGAACCGTTCCAGGTCGACCAGCACCAGCGCGATCAAGGTCTGGTCATGGCTCGCGGCCCGCAGGCATTGTGTCATGCGGTCATCGAACAGGGTCCGGTTGGGCAGCCCGGTCAGGGGATCGTAGTACGCCAGATAATTGAGCTTCTCTTCCTTCGCGATGTATTCGAGCGCAAACGAGATGTCGCCGGCGAGCTCGATCAGCAACTTCAGCTCCTCCTCGGTGAAAAAGTTCGGCTCCTTCGCAAACAGCGCGAGTATCCCCGCGACCGCGTCCTCCGCGAACAGGGGCAGCACGATGAGCGAGCGATAGCCGAGGCGGAGCGCTTCCTGTCTGCGCTTGCCACCCACGCCCGTCTCGATGGAGATGTCGTTATCGAACACCGACTTGCGTTCCCGGATCGCTCGCCCGACCAGCCCCTGCCCCAGCGGAACATCGGCACGCGCGGTGGATTTGCTTCGCTTCAACTCATCCGTGCCGAGGCCCGCCCAAGCGACGGGCGTGACGTCCAGGGTTGCCGGATCGAACAGACCGATCCACGCGAGCCCGAAGTTGCCGTGCTCCACCGCGATGCGGCAGGCTTCCTCGAACAGCTCTTGCTGGTTGCGCATGCGCACGATCGCGGAGTTGATGCCGGAGAGCACGGCGAGAATCCGGTTCAACCGGCTGATTCTGAGTTCCTGGTTCTTGCGCTCGGTGATGTCGGTAGCGACGCCGAGCACCATCTTCACCGTGCCGTCTGCCGAGACGAGCGGACGTTTCACGGTTTGCAGCCAGCGCACCCTGCCGGCCGCGTCCGTAATCCGTTCCTCCGGAATAAACGCTTCGCGCAGAGTATCCATCACTTCCAGATCAAGCTTCCGAAAATGCTCCACTTCTTCGAGGTTGGGGTTGAAATCGGCGTCGGTCTTCGCCAACAGATCCTCAACGGAACATCCGTAGGCTTCGGCAAGGGCCTGGTTCACCAATGTGAACCGCCCCTCGCGGTCCTTGGCGAAAATGAAATTCCGATCAAGATCGATAACGTTTCTGTAGAATTCGCGCTGTTCGGCGACTTCCTGTTCCGCGCGCCTGCGCGCGGCGCGCTCTTCCAAATCCTGCATCGCGCGCTGTACCGCCGGCACCAGCCGGCGCAGATTGGTTTTCAGAATGTAGTCGGTGGCGCCACGCTTGAGCGCCTCGATCGCGCGTTCCTCGCCGATGGTGCCGGAAACGAATATGAACGGCGTGTCGGGCCGAAGCTCCTGGGCAATATCGAGCGCCGACAGGCCGTCGAACGTGGGCAGCGAAAAGTCGGACAGGACGACATCCGGCTGGAACTCTGCGAGCATGCGGATAAACTCTTCCTTCGTCTCCACCCGCTGCGTGACACAGTCGACGCCGCCGCGCCGCAGCTCCCGCGATTCGAGTTCGGCGTCGGCGGACACGTCTTCAAGAAAAAGGATCTTGAGTTGTCTGGACATATTTGCCGGCCGCCTGTCGCCTTCCTAGTCCGGCGTCTTGTTCATCAGCATCCAGTAGAAACCCGCCTTTGCTACGGTTTCGCTGAATTGGTCGAAATCCACCGGCTTGACGACATAGCTATTGACGCCAAGTTTGTAACTCTCGATGACATCGTGCCCCTCCGCCGACGAGGTGACCATGACGACCGGAATGACCCGCGTGCGCTCGTCCGCCTTGATCCGCTTCAGTAACTCGATGCCGTCCACCTTCGGCAGCTTGAGATCGAGCAGTATCAGTCTCAGATTGTCGTCAGGACGCCCGGCGTAGGCGCCGGTGCGGAACATGAAATCGAGCGCCTCGGCGCCGTCCTTGACCCACACCACGTTATTCGCCAGGTTGTGTTTCTTGAGCGCACGCAATGTGAGCTCGGCGTCGGTCTGGTTGTCCTCCACCAGCAGAATTTCCACCTGTTGCAATTCATCCATTTGCCGCTCCCTTGGGCAATGCGAAATAAAACGTTGCCCCTTCGTTCACTTTTCCCTCGGCCCACACCCGGCCGCCATGCCGCGTGACAACGCGCCGCACGATGGCGAGCCCCGCGCCGGTGCCCGGAAACTCATCGTTGCTGTGCAGGCGCTGAAACACGCCGAAGAGCTTGTCGTAATACTGCATATCGAAACCGGCGCCGTTGTCGCTGACGCTATACACGTTCTCTCCGGCGTGGTGTCCCGCCACCTTGATTACCGGCTGCTCGCGTTTGCCGGCGAATTTGAACGCGTTGGACAGCAGGTTGACCCACACCTGGCGCAGCAGCGCGCGGTCGCACCATGCCGCGGGCAGCGGTTCGATCACGCAGCGCTGCGCGCTCTCGCCGGCAACAGGCCGCAACTCGTTCAAGACCTCCCGCACGAGCGCATTCATGTCCACTTCAATAGCCGTGATCGCCTTGCGGCCCAGCCGCGAAAACGCCAGCAGGTCATCTATCAACGCGCCCATGTTCTGGCTGCTGTCACGAACCACGCCGAGCAAACGGCGGCCTTCCTCGTCGAGCTTGTCACCGTAATCCTCTTCGAGCATCCGCGAGTAACCGTCCAACGCGCGCAGCGGCGCGCGCAGGTCGTGCGAGACCGAGTAGCTGAAACTCTCCAGTTCCTTGTTCGCCGCCTCGAGCTCGGCGGTGCGTTCGGCCACGCGGCGCTCGAGCGTGGCGTTCAGTGCGCGGATTTCGTCCTCCGCCCGCTTGCGGTCAGTGATGTCCTGGAACGAACCCGTGACCTTGACGACCGCGGCGCCCTCTCTGACGGGCTGGCCGACCGTTCGCACCCACTTGCGATTGCCCTTGGCGGTGACCATCTCCAATTCCAGATCGTAGGGCTTGCCCTGTTCCATCACTTCCCTGACCGCCGTATTGATTTTTTCCCTGGACTTGCCCTGATAGAACGCCAGGCCTTTCTCGACGCCGGTTTCCTCCTTCGGATCCATGTCATGAATTCTGGCTACCTCTTCCGTCCACGTTCCCTTCCCTGTCCGGACGTCGAACTCCCAACCGCCCACATGCGCCATCGCCCCCACCATCGTCAGAAGTTCGTCCTTCTCGCGCAGCGCCTTCTCCGCCCGTCTGCGCCCGGTGATGTCGCGCAAAATGACGGTGAAAGTTGTCGTTGACCCCTGGATGAGCTTGGAGATGCCGCCCTCAGCACAGAACTCAGTGCCATCCTTGCGCCGTCCATAAATCTCTCCGTGCTTGTTCATTTCCCGCACTGTCTCCGGAGCGCGGCTGAATGCCTCGATGTTTCTGCGGTGGGCTTCGGCGTAGCGCGCCGGCAGCAGCAGCTCCAGGGGCTTGCCGATGACCTCCTCTGCGCGGTACCCGAAGATCTGCTCCGCGCCTTTGTTGAAGATTACGATGCGCTGATCCTCGTCCACGGAGATGATCGCGTCGGCTGCCAGCATGAGGATGTTGCGAAAGCGCTCCTGTGCTTCCTTCAACTCCTGCTCCGCCTTGCGGCGGGCGGCCTGTTCCTCGAGGGCACGGCGCACGGTGAGGACGACATCCTCATTGTTGAAGGGCTTGGACACATAGTCGTAGGCCCCCGCCCGGATCGCGCGGACGGCATCACGGGTCTCACCGTAAGCGGTGACCATAATCACGGGCAACGCTTTATCGTGCGCTTTGGCGCGTGCAAGGACCTCGAAGCCATCCATGTCCGGCAGACGGACATCAAGGAGCACCACGTCGGGCGCCTCGTGCCGGATGCGAGCCAGCGCCTCCGCCCCGCTCGCCGCCGCCACCGGTGCGAACCCCGCGAGCTGAATGAGATTGGACAGGACCCAGCGGGCCTCCTCCAGGTCATCCACAACGAGAACCTTGGCCGGAGCGGAGGGCGTGGAGTCCATGTGTGCATCCACTTATCGTTGTTCCATTCAGCACTCAGCCTTTCCCCGTTTTCCTGGAGCGAGGGGAGAAGGTCCCTTGCCCTCTGCCTGCGCAGCCGAGGGTTGAGGCTGCTGGAACGCCTCCTCCAACCGCGCGATGCGCGTACTCAGGTCCTCAACTTGGCACTTTTCCGGCGCGGCGCTGGAGCTGAGGTAGGAATTCGTCATCCACCAGTCAATGCCCATCTCGCGGGCCTTTTCCACGGAGCAGACCAGCAGGCGAATCTGGTTGGTCTGTAGCTCGATATCCACG
>JACQGN010000318.1 GCA_016199545.1 Betaproteobacteria bacterium
CGAGGGCTGGCGCAACAAACACCACCCGAGCGGGACTGCTATCCCGTGCGAATCTGCGCCCACCAGAGCGAAGAGCGCCTGGTCGCGTACCTGCCGTCGTGGGTGGAGGGCCTTTCGCTCCACAATGTGATTGCCCTCCTCGCGCTGGCATGACCCCTTGCCGCGTCCGTTGTAGGGTGCAATAAGCGAAGCGCATTGCACCGAACGCGATCCATACGGCGCAATGCCCGTTGGTTATTGCGCCCTACACGAGCTGAGTGACCCCGAGACTATTTCCGCCCCGTCAGTTGCGCAAGATTGGCCGCAAACTCCTTGAGTGTTCCGCGATAAAGCCAGAACAGGCCCGCCATGAAATAGACGATGGAGGAAACTAGCAGGTTGTCCTCTCGATACATGAGGTTGCCTACTGCCGTGTGGTACGACCAGTAGGCGCCATCGACCACGACCCAGGCGATCGCCAGCGCGGCGGCGACGCGGAATAGCCAACCGCGCGAGCGATACCGCACGGCATCCATCAGGGTTGCCACGCACCAAGGCGCGGTGACGTAAGTGAGCGGTCCCATGATGAGCGTGATGCCCACATCCCAGTCCGCGATCTTGAAGGTCACGGCCCCGTAGAGAAGCAGGGCCATGGCCACGCCAAAGGTAAACAGCTTCCACGGCCGGACCAGCTCGCGCCAGTACGCGGGTCCGGGGAGCGCAATGCCGGCGAAGAGTTCACTCATAGCGGACCAGTCTACACCCATTTGATCGGCCGTACAGCACTTATCATTCAGGGAAGTCTGTCCAGCGCCGATCGCACGAGCTGCTGAATCTGCCTGACGCCCGAGTCGCCGATCGGCGCGCCACTGGCCCAGGCCATGAGCGCGTGCAGCCAACATGGGGTATTGTGTGCCGCACACGTTCAAAGGAGACCATCATGAAACGGACCATTCCCATTTTCGCTGTTCTGGCTGCAATCGCCCTGGCACTGCCCGCAAGCCACGCGCAAACCCTGACCGGCGCGCAAGCACAGAAGTCGCCGCAGGCGGAAGGCTTCAGGGAATTCTAGGCCAAGATGCGCGGTGAGCCGCAAGGCGAGGCGCGCCGCAAGCAGATCGAGAAAGTCGAGGTGAAGGGTGACCACGCCGTGCTGGAAGCGCGGGATGGACCGGGTGTCGTATCCGTGGCGCATCTGGACAGAACGAAGGACGGCTGGAAGATCGGTGTCCGCCGCTGATATTGCGGACGTCTCTTCAGGCCAGGTCCAAACGTATCCGGCGCGCGCTCGGCGCGCGATGACTACACGCTCATGATGGGCTCGGGTGCACCGCTGACCATCAACCCCGGCCTTTACGAGAAGCTCCCTTACAGGTGAGTTCATGGCCCAACTGCCAGTCGGCAACAGTGTAGAGCGCCTGCGGCAGAATTCGTTTTGCGGCAAGCCCCTCTTCCGGGGGTGGGTAGCCGGCCGTTGAAGACGGAAATTGCCCCGGAAGGGGAAGTTCGGCCACGGCTTGAGTTACTTTGCCGTGGTGAACTTCTGTTGCGGCGCGAACAGGTTTTCGTTCGTGGCTTGACAGGGGCAGGGACCAGAATTCTTTTCGCAAGCGACCTTCATCTTTCGGGTTCCTGGACGGAAAAACCCGCGACGCAACTTGTAAAACATGCGGAGGAGACCAGGCCGGACATTATTTTGCTGGGGGGAGACCTTGCCGATTTCAGAGGCGGCTTGGAAAGGCTGACGGCCCTTGTCACTCGTTTGCGCGACGCAGCGCCGGTTTACGCGATACCCGGGAACCATGACTTGATCCCGGGGGAAAGACGCGTGCGCGCAGCGGTATTGGCAGGGGGCGGGAGCTGGTTACCTGAAATGTCCCTGGAGATCGGCAACGCCCGTGAGATTCGGGTGGACGCAAATATCCGGAAGACCGTCCCGAATGGCGCGGTAAGAATTCTTTGCGCCCACGACCCGGGCGTGTGGCCCAGAGCCCGGAAGGCGGGCTATTCCCTGGTTCTGGCAGGACACCTGCATGGGCTGCAATGGGTGATTTTCAGACGGCGGGGCCGCATGTTTCCGGGGGCCTGGTTTTGGCGGTGGAATGGTCTTCGGTTCGACGAGGGGAAATCGACCTTGATCGTGAGTCGCGGGGTTTCGGATACCTTTCCTTTGCGTTGGGATTGTCCACGGGAGGTTGTGCTATGCGAGTTGTTGCCCTTCAACCAACAGGTCGCATGACGGGATTTCCAAGTTGAAAGACCGGGTCCTCGTTACCGGCGCCGCCGGGTTTATCGGCCGGGCGGTGGTGGATCGGCTGAAGGCGACGGGATATCCCGTTCTGGCGCTCGTGAGGCAAGAAAGCGACGCGAAGGTCTTGGCCGGTAACGGGGTAACGGTGACGGTGGGAGACGTATTATGCGGCGACGCGCTCACCACGGCTTTTTCGCGAAAACCGGCTGCCGTCATACAACTGGTGGGCCGCCATATTTCAGTAGAGGCCACGGCGCGGGTCTTGGCTTTTGCGGAGCAATCGGAAGTCAGGCGATACGTCCACATGAGCGCCCTGGGGGCCGCACAGGATTCCCGGTGCCATTACCACAGGCGCAAGTGGATGGCCGAAGAGTTGGTGCGAAATTCCGCCATGGCATGGACTATTTTCCGGCCATCCGTCGTTTTTGGGGAACGATGTGACTTTGTCAAGAGTCTGGAACTATTGGTCCGCACGGGTCCCATCATTCCGATTCCAGGTCCCGGGCGATGCCTCCTTCAGCCAATCCACGTCGAGGATGTGGCCATGGCGGTCGTCAAAAGCCTGGACCTCGACAGGGACGCAGGAAAGACCTATCACCTGGGCGGACCGGAAACCTGGGCCTTGAACGAAATCATCGGACTGGTTGAACGCAGATTGGGGTTTCGCAAACGGCGGGTTCATTTTCCCTTGGGGCTCGGCAGAATGCTTATCGCGATACAGGAGCATCCCCTCCTGGGCAAACCCCTGCGCCAACTTTATGGAGACATCACGCCGGACCGACGATTGAACCGGGAGCATCTGGAGCTGCTGCGGGAAGACAACGTGTGTCCCAACCAGACAGAAGATTGGGCCCGCGCCATGACGTTGACTTTTCTCGAAGACTGGCTTAACACCAGGAACTTGCCTCCACGGAGCGGGCAAAGCGAATTTATTCTTGGTGGCTCCAGGTGAGCACCCAGAGGGTGCACTAAGCGAAGCGCATTGCACCGGCCGCTATCCATACGGCGCAATGCCCGTTGGTTATTGCGCCCCACGGGAGATGATCTCGGGCGGGAGCGCCGCCCGGCTGTTCAAGTCCTGAGGATCTACCGCGACATCGACACGGAGCACGCGCGATGGCGCCGTCTTCATTCCACGGGAATGAACGGGCTGCGGCGGAGCTTGCCGCCGATCCCTTGCGACAGGTAGCCCTTGCCGGTGGTGTCCTCTACCAGGATCACCTCGCCTGTGCCGATGACGCGGCTTTCCCCGTCGCTCGCCGTGAGCTTCACCCCGGCTTCAAGATTGACGATGTACTGACGGCGCGGCGCCGGGTGCCAGTCGAGGCTGTTGTCCGGCAACGTCTCACGGATGGAGCGGAGCCGGTTTCCAATTCTACGCGCCCCGCTCATGGCTCGCGCAGCCCGCTTTCCATCTGCTACACTTCGACCGGCTTTGCAGGAAATTCCCGGGCAGCTCCGGCCCTTCGATCGAACAGGAATGTCCGACCCCTCCGAACCTGTACTAATGCGCATCGAGCGGCGCGGCGATGCCGGCACGATTGCGTTCCTCACTGTCAACAACCCGGCCAGACGCAATGCGCTGGGCATGGCGGGCAAGCGCGCGATCGCAGCCGCGTTCGATACGCTCGCCCGCGACAACGCGCTGCGGGCCGTGGTGATCACGGGCGCGGGCGACAGATCGTTCATCGCCGGCGCCGACATCGCCGAGATGAAAGACCTCGACACGGAGCAGGCCCAGGTCGAGCATACGCTGACCCATGTCGCCTGCGAAGCGATCCGCAGTTGCCCGGTGCCGGTCATCGCGCGCATCAACGGCTATTGCCTCGGTTTCGGCATGGAACTCGCGGCCGCCTGCGACATGCGGGTGGGGGCAGACCAAGCCAGGTTCGGCATGCCGGAGGTGCGGGTCGGCATACCGTCCGGCATGGAAGCCGTGCTCCTGCCCCGGCTCATCGGCTGGGGCAAGACCTGCGAACTCGTATACACCGGCGACATCATCGACGCACATGAAGCCTGGCAATGCGGCTTTCTCGAAAAACTCGTTCCCGCCGCGGAACTCGATGCCGCGGTCGAGCGCTGGCTCGCGGCTATCCTTGCCGGCGGAGCGCGGGCGCTGCGCCTGCAGAAGGCGTTGGTGCGCGACTGGGAACGCATGCCGCTCGACGACGCCATCCAGCAGGGCATTCGCGCCTGCGTGGAAGCGCGGCGCACCGACGAGCCGCAGCGCATGATGGCTGCCTTTCTCGAACGCCGGGGGAAGCGTAAACAGTAAACGGTGAACAGTGAACAGTAGTTCGACAAGACAAACCCGCGTGTCCTCTGTCCACGGTTCACCGTTCACCGTTCACCGTTCACTGACCTTTCATGTATCTCCTCGAACACGACGCCAAGGAAATTCTTGCGCAGGCCCGCATCCCCGTTCCTGCGGGGTGTCTCGCCACATCGGGGGCAGAACTTCGCGATGGCGTTTTACCTCCCGGCCCGTGGATGGCGAAGGGTCAGATTTCCGCCGGCGGGCGCGGCAAAGCGGGCATCATCCGGAAGGCCGCAACCGTGGCGGAACTCCATGCCCAGGTCAGCGCGATTACCGGCAGTACGGTGAACGGCCGCCGGGTCGAGGCGGTGCGCATCGAGCAGCAGATCTCCGGCGCCGACGAGGCCTACGTCAGCCTCATGCTCGACGCCGCGGCAGGCGGCGTGCGGGTCATCGTCTCCGAGCGGGGCGGCGTCGATGTTGAAGCCCTTGCGCCGGACGCCATTCATTCCGCCGTCGCTGCGCCGGATATCGAAGCGATCGCGCGCTGCGTGAGCCAGCTCACAGGTGCAATGCCGGAGCGCCTGGGCGCGCCGCTGCGCGATGCGACGCTCCACCTCGCGCGGGTATTTCTTGAGCGCGAGGCATTGCTGGTGGAGATCAATCCGCTGTTCATCCGGCCCGACGGATCGTGGGTGGCGGGCGATGCCAAGCTGGTGACCGACGATAGCGCCCTCGAACGCCAGCCGGCGCTGCGCGAACTTCTCGCGCGCCGTGCCGCGGCGTACCCCGAGGCCGCGCTCAAGCTGGAGCACGGGTTCGATTATGTCGTGGTCGATCCCGAAGGCGAGATCGGATTGCTCACGACCGGCGCGGGGCTTTCGATGATGCTGATCGACGAACTGCGCGCCGCGGGGCTCAAGCCCTACAACTTTCTCGATATCCGCACCGGCGGACTGCGTGGCGAAATCACGCGCCTCGTCAGCGTCCTGGAGTGGATCGCGCGGGGCCCGCGCGTCAGGGTGTTGCTCATCAACATCTTCGCCGGCATCACCGAGCTCGGGGAGTTTTCGCGGCTGCTGGTCACGGCACTCGCGAAGTCGCCGCTCCGAGTGCCGGTCGTCGTGCGCCTGGTGGGCAATGGCCTGCCGGCGGCGCGCGAGGTGCTGTCGGCGGCCGGAATCAAGCTTTACACCGATCTCGACGATGCGATGGCTGCCGTGCGTCAGCACTTGTGGAAAGGCGAATGAAGCCGCCGATGAACGCCGATAAGAAGCGCCTTATTCGACTTTTCCCCCGGGGCCTTTCCGGATTTTGTCTTCTGCGGATGTTTATTTTCGTTTTTCTGTCGACCTCAAGAGTCCCGAGTTTACCCCGGGCCTGACCTCATGAGGCCAACCTAAACATCTCCATCTTACCGGGGTCTTGCCTTTCGACGATGAATTTCGCGAGGAAATCGCGTTGATCGGCATTCAA
>JACQGN010000317.1 GCA_016199545.1 Betaproteobacteria bacterium
AGCAGCCTGTTGGGCAGCTAAGCCCGACAGGCTGCTAGCCTACTTGCGTTCCAGCCAGGCATTGACCTTGGCGAGGTCGTCTTCGCCGAGACGACCCACGGCAGCTTTGAGACGCAACAGCGACAGCACGTAGTTGTAAGCTGCCTGCGCGAGATCCCGCCGGGTGGAGAAGAGTTGCTGCTGGGCGTTCAGTACGTCGACCTGCGTCCTGACGCCCACCTGAAGCCCGAGCCGCGTCGAGTCGAGACTGCTCTGGCTGGACACCAGAGCGGCACGCAGAGCATTCACCTGCGCGACTCCGTTGGTCACGCCCAGGAAAGCCTGGTGCGCGGCGAGCTCCGCGCTCCTGCGTGCGTTTTCCAGTTCCTGGCGCGCCTTATCCTCGTTCGCCAGGGCTTCGCGCACGCGCGAGGTCGTTGCGCCGCCCTGATACAGGGGCACGGCCAGTTGCAGCCCGATCACCTTTTGGGAGATGTCGACGCCCGCACTCCCTTGCACCCCTGAGCCCGTGCCAGAATCGGTGTAGCTGGCGAACGCATCGAGCGTCGGATGGTGGCCCCCACGATTGCGCTCCACCTCCTGCCGGGCGAAAACCAGTGCAGCCTCGCTGACCAGCACTGGCAGACTCGCGCGCGTGGCTTCCTCCACCCAGCGTTGAATCTGGTTGGGCTGCGGCAATTCCAGTGTGATCTGTCCTGCCAGCAGGGACAGCGCCGTTGCTGGCCGCCCGATGATCTGCGCAAGCTGCCGGCGCTTGATTTCCAGATCGTTCCGCGCGGCGATCTCCTGCGCGACGGCCAGATCGTAGCGCGCCTGGGCCTCATGGGTGTCGGTGATGGTGGCAGTGCCGACCTCGAAGTTGCGTTTGGCCTGCGCGAGTTGCTCGGCGATGGCTACTTTCTGCGCCGCGGCAAATTCGACGTTGTTCAGTGCGAACAGGATATCAAAATATGCCTGCGAAACCCGCAGGATCAGGTCCTGCCCCGCGAGGGCAAGCTGGGTATCCGCCTGACCGACCTGCGTCTGCGCTTGCTCGTAGGCGACGAGGTTCTGCCGCCGGTAGAGCGGTTGGGTCAGCGACAGGCTCCAGGTGTTGGAGTTGAATTGCCGTGCAGAAACCGCGGAACCCGGGGTGCGAAACTGGACGTCGCGGTCGTTGTACTGCGTGGAGCTCGAGAACGTGGCCGACGGAAGCAGTCCGGCACGTCCTTGGGGAAGCTTTTCCTGGATTGCGGTCCAGCTCGCCCTTGCAGCCGCGTACACCGCGTCGGCGTCCTGGGCAAGGCGGTAGATTTGGAGCAGATCAGCCGCGGGCGCAGCGAAACTGGCCGCAGCGAACGATGAGGCAAGCACTGCCGATGCAAGCAGACGACGCATCTGAAATCGAGCCCACATCACCGTCAGAAGACGAAGCGTTCCGGCTGCAACACGTTGCGCAGCGAGGGGATGCAGGTTTCAAACAGGTCCGTCGACTTGCAGGCGCCGGGTGCAACGCACGTGATGAGGCGAGCCTCCATGACCGGCGGCTCGCCCACGACGGCGATCAACCGTCCACTTGGATTAAGGCTCGCCGCGAATGCCGGCGGGAGGATCGGAACGGAACCCGTCAGAACGATCACGTCATAGGGCGCATGGCGGTCCCAGCCGCGCGCCGCGTCCCCGTTTTCCAGCGTCACGTTGTGCAATCCCTGGGCCTTGAGCTTCCCCTCCGCCGCCACGGTGAACTCGTCGACGAGTTCGACGCTGTGCACGTGACGGGCGAGGCTTGCGAGCAGCGCCGTCATGTAACCGCTTCCCGTGCCGACCTCCAGCACCTTGTCGGTCCCCGTCAGCGCCAATTCCTGGAGCATGCGCGCTTCGAGCTTGGGCTGGAGCATCCGCTCGCCGTGTCCCAGCGGGATCTCCAGATCGGCGAAAGCAAGCACGCGGTACTGCTGCGGCACGAAGTCCTCACGCGGCACCCGCAAGAGCAGGTCGAGCACCTGCTGATCGAGCACGTCCCATGGCCTGATCTGCTGCTCGACCATGTTGAATCGCGCGCGCTCGAAGTCCATCTGCGGCATCATGTGAAACGGCGGGAGAAAAGCGGTTCTGGAACTTGCAATTATCCCATATTTCAAGTAGCTTGATAGAACACGTTAGGGGTCCTCGGGGCGCAGCCCGCGGGGTGAGACAAACCCTCTGAACCTGATGCGGGTAATGCCGTCGTAGGGAAGCGTGGTGCGACATCCCCCACCATCGCTCCTCGCCGGTTACGCCATAGGAGCGAGACATGAACGCCAATCCGAAGTTTCTGAACGTCACGGCACGCGTCGATGAGGCGGCGGTCAAGCCCCTGCCCAGTTCGCGCAAGGTGCACGTTGCGGGCTCGCGCCCGGACATCCAGGTGCCGATGCGGGAGATCGCACAGTCCGATACGCCGGCCTCGTTCGGCGTCGAGAAGAATCCGCCGGTCTTCGTCTACGACACCTCCGGGCCGTACACGGATCCGGCGGCGAAAATCGACATCCGCTCGGGGCTTGCTCCGCTGCGGCTCGGGTGGATCGAGGAACGCAACGACACCGTCGCCCTCGAGGGCCCAAGTTCGCGCTATGGCCAGGAGCGGCTCGCCGACGGCAAGCTTGCCAGCCTGCGCTTCAACCTTGCGCGCAAGCCGCGGCGCGCGAAGCCCGGGATGAACGTGTCCCAGATGCACTATGCGCGGCGCGGCATGGTGACGCCGGAGATGGAATTCATCGCCATCCGCGAGAATCAGCGGCGCGAAGGATTGGCGGAACTGTTGACGCGGCAACACCGTGGGGAGCACTTCGGCGCGTCGATACCGAAACTGATCACGCCCGAATTCGTGCGCGACGAAGTGGCGCGCGGGCGCGCCATCATACCTGCCAACATCAACCATCCGGAGACCGAGCCGATGGTGATCGGGCGCAACTTCCTGGTCAAAATCAACGCCAACATCGGCAACTCGGCGATTTCATCCGGCATCCAGGAGGAAGTCGAGAAGATGACGTGGGCGATCCGGTGGGGCGGAGACACCGTGATGGATCTCTCGACCGGCAAGCATATTCATGAAACCCGAGAGTGGATCATCCGCAATTCCCCGGTGCCCATTGGAACGGTTCCCATCTATCAGGCGCTGGAAAAGGTGGACGGCAAGGCCGAGGAGCTTACCTGGGAAATCTACCGCGATACCCTGATCGAGCAATGCGAGCAGGGCGTCGACTACTTCACCGTCCACGCCGGCGTGCGGCTCGCCTACATTCCGCTCACCGCAAAGCGCATGACGGGGATCGTTTCGCGTGGCGGCTCGATCATGGCCAAGTGGTGCCTGGCGCACCACCAGGAAAGCTTTCTCTACACCCATTTCGAGGAGACCTGCGAAATCCTCAAGGCCTACGACGTGTCGTTCTCGTTGGGAGACGGCCTGCGCCCCGGGTCAATCTATGACGCCAACGACGAAGCGCAGATCGCGGAGCTGAAGACCCTGGGGGAGCTGACCGACATCGCCTGGAAGCACGACGTGCAGGTAATGATCGAGGGCCCCGGCCACGTGCCGATGCAGCTCATCAAGGAGAACATGGACCTGCAGTTGAAATACTGCAAGGAAGCGCCGTTCTACACGCTGGGCCCGCTCACCACCGACATCGCCCCCGGCTACGATCACATCACGTCGGCGATCGGTGCCGCGATGATAGGGTGGTATGGCACAGCGATGCTGTGCTACGTGACGCCCAAGGAACACCTGGGCCTGCCCGACAAGGAAGACGTGAAGGACGGCATCATGGCCTACAGGATCGCCGCGCACGCCGCCGATCTCGCCAAAGGCCATCCGGGCGCACAGATCCGGGATAATGCGTTGTCGAAGGCGCGCTTCGAGTTCCGCTGGGAAGACCAGTTCAATCTCGGCCTCGATCCCGACAAGGCCAAGCAGTTCCACGACGAGACGTTGCCGCAGGAGGGCGCGAAACTCGCTCACTTCTGCTCGATGTGCGGGCCCCACTTCTGCTCGATGAAGATCACCCAGGATGTGCGTGAGTACGCCGAGAAGCAGGGCCTTTCCGAGACCGACGCGCTCGACAAGGGCATGGCGGACAAGGCGCGCGAGTTCGTGACCCGGGGCGCAGAGATTTACACGAAGCTGTAAACTTGGGGAAACGCCGAGCGTTGTACCGGATTGCGGGGATTTTCGTACGGGGGGCATGACTCATGCGCGCGTTTCTTGCCATCGTCGCACTGTGTGCTGGTCTTGCTGCCGCAGCTCCGGTGGCGGCTGAGGACGCGGACGATGCGCCTGCGTTGACCGGGGCGGAACAGATCCTCAGGGGTCTGGTGCGCGAGCGCGATGTTTCCCTGCTCTTCGACTTTGTGCGCGAATCCCTCATCGCCGGAATTCAGGGGCGCGAGCCGCCGCCGGCGCCGGATGAACTGACCGGACGAGCGGAGGTGCTCGGCCGGGCGCTCAAGGCGCAAGGCGCGCTCGCAGCTCTCGCGTTGCTCGCTGCCTTGGAACAACGCGCGAAGCAGGCTCTGCGGGAAGCCCCGACGCCTCGCCCCGTATTGCCGCCCGCTAGCCCGTCCACGCCGCTCTAGGCCCCCGGGGTTATCGGGAAATCACCCCCTTCCCGCGGGTTTGTGGGAAGACACGAGGTTCGCAGCGCGCGGTCGCGAGTGGCGACTGGCGCCATCAGCGACTCGTCGTTCCCGGTCACGTAGAATAGCGGCTGGCTCATGGACCTCGCGCTCTACCTCAAGGCCCTGATACTCGGTATCGTCGAAGGGCTCACCGAATTCCTGCCGATTTCCAGCACCGGACACCTGATCCTGGTCGGCGACCTGCTCGGCTTCAACGATGAAAAGGGCAAACTGTTCGAGATCGTGATTCAGAGCGGTGCGATGCTGGCGATCATATGGGAGTACCGGCGGCGCTTCGGCCGGATTGTGGCGGGCCTCGCGCGTGACGCTGCGGCGCGGCGCTTTGTGGCGAATCTGATAGTGGCTTTCCTGCCCGCCGCGTTGCTGGGACTCGCGTTTGGCGGCCTCATCAAGCAGCACCTGTTTCAGGCCGTCCCGGTCGCCTCCGCGTTCATCGCGGGCGGCCTGGTCATACT
The DNA here is from genome assembly GCA_016199545.1 of Betaproteobacteria bacterium. Classification (GTDB taxonomy): domain Bacteria; phylum Pseudomonadota; class Gammaproteobacteria; order Burkholderiales; family SG8-41; genus DSOT01. Next base: position 5,109 of record JACQGN010000317.1, read on the forward strand.
GTGGGTCGAACGTGGCCGGCGCGGACACCGGATAGAGGATGTGGAGGCGATGACCTGGCACGACGCGCTCAAGGTCGGTTGCGCGCAGGCACTTGCGTTGATACCCGGCGTTTCACGCTCCGGGGCGACCATCATCGGAGGGTTGCTGTTCGGTCTGTCGCGACGGGCGGCAACCGAGTTCTCGTTCTTCCTCGCAGTGCCAACGCTCATTGCCGCCGGCGCATATGACCTCTACAAGCACCGGGCACTGCTGGGCGACGGCGATCTCGGCATTTTCGCGGTCGGAGCGGTAGCGGCCTTCGTGTCGGCGTTCATGTGCGTGCGGTGGCTGCTGCGTTACATCGCCACCCACGACTTCACGGCGTTCGCCTGGTATCGGATCGTCTTCGGCGTGGTGGTGCTGGCGACGGGCTACGCTGGCGTCGTTACATGGTCAGCGTGAGCACGCAATACCGCATGAAGAAAACGCAACTGACATGCGGGTAATCGGTGTCCTTCTTCATCCTTCCGCCTTCATCCTTCATCCTTAACTTTGGATCCACGGCAATCCGGCCTTGCGCCAGCCGCCTTTCGTATTGCGGTGGCCTTGTGCGTCCTTATCGCCCTCGAAGCCTTCGAGCACGTTGTAGCACTCGGTGTACCCCGCCTGCATGGCGAGCATGGCCGCGTTGTGCGAGCGTGCGCCGCTGCGGCAGATAAACATCACCATCGCCTCCTTGTCGACCTGCTGCTCGAGTGCGGCGAGGAAACCCGGATTCGGCCGGCTGCCCGGATAGCTGAGCAATTCGATTTCAACGGCGCCCGGAATCCGACCTACCCAGTCCAGCTCCGCGCGCGTGCGCACGTCCACGATTTTGGCGCCGGGTGCTTCGCGGCATAGCTGATAAGCTTCTTGCGGCAACAAAGCCCCATTGTACGGGAGCTCCATTTGCTGTCCGCGTTCACGGGCATTGTCTAGAATTTGGCTGATTGCCATTACGACCAGTACTCAACAAATAAACGAAACTGCGATTTTATCCGAGATAGTCGAATATGATATGCACAATCAAGGTGCGGATATGAGATACTTTGCACCAAATCGGTGCATATGATCATTCTTTTTCAATATAAGATCTTGTGACACAATGCATTTCCCGCGTCAGTACTTGGCACAATTTGTGCTCATAATGGGACTTCCATCATTCGATTTGTTTCCAACAGTGCTCAGGAGAAAGCAATGGCAGTTGCCGATGTAATGAAAATGATCAAGGACGATGAGGTGAAGTTTGTGGACTTGCGTTTCACGGATACGCGCGGAAAGGAGCAGCATGTTTCCGTCCCCGTTAAAGCCTTCACCGATGCCAAGTTCAGCGACGGCCACTTTTTCGACGGATCGTCAATCGCCGGCTGGAAGAGTATCGAGGCCTCCGATATGGTACTGATGCCGGATCCGGATTCCGCGCGGATGGATCCTTTCACGGACGAGCCGACGCTGCTTCTCCAATGCGACGTGATCGAGCCCTCCGATGGCAAAGGCTACGATCGCGACCCGCGCTCGATCGCGAAGCGCGGGGAGGCCTACTTGAGATCGACCGGCATCGCAGACACGGCTTTCTTCGGGCCCGAGCCGGAGTTTTTCGTATTTGACGCCGTCACATGGAAAGTCGAGATGGGACAGGCGTTTTACAAAATCAAGTCCGAAGAAGCGCCGTGGTCGTCCGGCGAAGACTTTGAGGGCGGCAACATGGGGCATCGCGCGCCCATCAAGGGCGGATACTTTCCGGTGCCGCCGGTCGATTCGCTGCAGGACATCCGCTCCGCGATGGTACTGGCGATGGAAGAGATGGGTGTCGAATGCGAGGTGCATCACCACGAGGTCGCTGCGCCGGGACAGAACGAAATCGGCACCAAGTTCAACAGCCTGGTCAAGCGCGCGGACTGGATGATGATCCTGAAATATGCGGTGCACAACGTCGCGCACTCGTACGGCAAGACCGCGACCTTCATGCCCAAACCGGTGGTGGGGGACAACGGTTCCGGCATGCACGTGCACCAATCGCTCGCCAAGGGCGGACAGAATCTTTTCAGCGGCAGCAGCTACGCGGGCCTGTCGGAGCTCGCGCTTTACTACATCGGCGGCATCATCAAGCATGCCAAGGCGCTCAACGCGATCACCAACCCGGGCACCAACTCGTACAAGCGGCTGGTCCCGGGCTTCGAGGCCCCGATCAATCTCGCGTACTCGTCGCGCAACCGCTCGGCCGCAGTGCGGGTACCGCTAGTGTCCAATCCGAAAGCACGCAGAATCGAAGTGCGCTTTCCGGACCCGACCTGCAATCCCTACCTCGCGTTCACCGCGATGATGATGGCCGGTCTCGACGGCATCCAGAACAAACTTCATCCCGGCGACCCGATCGACAAGAACCTTTATGACCTGCCGCCTGAGATCGCGACCAAGATCCCGCATCCGTGCGCGTCGCTCGACGAAGCGCTGGATTACCTGGACAAGGATCGCGACTTCCTGACACGCGGCGGGGTATTCTCCAACGACATGATCGATGCGTACATCGCCTTGAAAATGGAGGAAGTCACGGCCTTTCGCATGACCACGCACCCGATCGAATTCCAGATGTATTACAGCCTCTAATTCAACTCTCTGCATCCTTCAAGGGCGGCTTGATCCACCGCCCTTTTTATTGCCCAGAATGTTGCTGCACCATTATTGTGCATTGCCAAATTCAGTTTTATCACATAGACTTAGCGCAACTTTTGACGCTGGATGCGGTCAACCTGGGGAATCCTCGAACGTTTCTCCAGAACCATGACCACAGGATTGTGCATGAGAAAATTGGCCGTATTGTTGTGTGGCACCATGCTCGCTTTCGGGGCTCGGGCGCAGATCTTTGAATGCATCAACCCGGACGGCAGCAAGCTCCTCACCAACGTCAAGTCCGAGGCGAAAGGCTGCAGGCAGTTGGATGTCGGGCCGGTAAATGTCGCGCCCTCGTCCAAATCCCAGCAGGGGAAGGCCGCCAGCCCCGCGAATTTCCCCAAGGTTGATTCGCAGACGCAGAAGCAGCGCGACACGGATCGCCGCAGGATTCTCGAACGCGAGCTCGCAAGCGAAGAGCAATTGCTGGGGCTCGCCAGGAAAGACCTCGCCGAGCAGGAGTCGATACGTCTCGGCAGCGAGCGTAACTACCAGCGCGTCCTCGACCGGCTGGAGCCCTACCAGAAAAAGGTCAAGCTCCACGAGGACAACGTCGCCAACCTGAAAAAGGAGCTTGCCAACCTCAGGTAAGCGGCGCCGCACGCGCGCCTGATCTCTTGCCGGGCCCCGGGGCGTGCGACCCGGGGACTGGCGCAGTTCTTGCTCCGAGTTTTGTCTCGGACTGGAAGATGACACCGGAAGCGCTCTCTGGCCTGGACTTGCTCGACACCGCGGTGGTGCTGGTGGATGCGCCGCTGACGGTCAGGTACCTCAATCCCTCGGCGGAAAACTTGTTCGAGCTCAGTAACCGCAATGTAGCGGGTGTTGCCGTCGCCAAGCTGTTTGGCGGGGACGGGAAGCTCACCGGCGCGATCCGGTATGCGCGGAGCAACAACTGCAGCTACACGGAACACGATCTCACGCTCGCGCCGGGCGGGCGAGGCAAGTTGCACCTTGCCTGTACCGTGACACCGGTGGAGACCGACCACGACGGGGGCTTCCTGCTGGAATTCAGGCGCATCGAGCAGCAGTTGCGAATCGCTCGCGAGGAGCGGCTGCTGGATCAGACTCAGGCGAACCGCGAGCTGATCCGGAACCTCGCCCACGAGATCAAGAATCCGCTCGGCGGAATCCGCGGCGCCGCGCAACTGCTCGACCGGGAACTGGAACGTCCCAACCTGCACGAGTACACCCAGGTCATCATCAAGGAGGCGGACCGGCTGCAAGCGCTGGTGGATCGCCTGCTGACGCCGCACCGCCTGCCGCAGCTGACGTTGCTCAACGTGCACGAAGTCCTGGAGCACGTGCGCAGCGTGATCGGCGCCGAGTATCCGGCCGGCATCACGATCCACCGCGACTACGACGCGAGCCTGCCGCCGCTGATGGGCGACAGGGAACAGCTGATACAGGCCGTCCTCAACATCGTGCGCAATGCTGCCCAGGCCTTGCAGGGCGAAGGCGAGATTACGTTGCGGACGCGCATCGCGCGCCAGGTGACACTCGCCCGCAGACGGCATCGCCACGCGGTTTGCGTGCACGTCATCGACAACGGCCCCGGTGTCCCGGAGGCGATCCGCGAGCGCATTTTTTTTCCACTCGTGTCAGGACGCGCCGATGGCAGCGGCCTGGGATTGACGATCGCGCAGAATTTCATCGCGCAGCATCACGGCACGGTGACCTTCGAGAGCATTCCCGGCAACACCTGTTTCACGGTGCTGCTGCCGGTAAACGGCGATGATGAAGGCGGAAGGATGAAGGCGGAAGGATGATATGAAGCCCGTCTGGATCATCGACGACGACCGCTCGATACGCTGGGTGTTCGAGAAGGCGCTTGCCCGCGAGAATATCGCTTTCAAGACCTTCTCCTCTGCGCGCGAAGCCTCTGCCGCGCTGGAAGTGGAATCGCCCCAGGTGCTGGTGAGCGACATTCGGATGCCGGGGGAGTCCGGCCTGGAGCTGCTGCAGAAGGCCAAGGCGCGACATGCCCACTTGCCGGTGATCATCATGACCGCGTACTCGGATCTCGACAGCGCGGTGACGGCCTTCCAGGGCGGCGCCTATGAGTATCTGCCGAAGCCGTTCGACGTCGACGAGGCGGTCGAGCTCATTCGTCGCGCCATCGAGGAAAGTTCGCGCAGCGAGGACGCGGCGGTCGAGATGGGGGCGACACCGGAGATCCTCGGGCACGCGCCGGCGATGCAGGAGGTGTTCCGCGCGATCGGCCGGCTCGCGCAATCGCATGCCACGGTCCTCATCACCGGCGAGTCCGGCACGGGCAAGGAACTCGTGGCGCGGGCACTGTTCCGGCACAGCCCGCGGGCCGACAAACCGTTCATCGCCATCAATACGGCGGCCATTCCCAAGGAATTGCTCGAGTCGGAGCTCTTTGGTCACGAGCGCGGCGCGTTCACCGGCGCCCAGAGCCTGCGCCGGGGGCGCTTCGAGCAGGCGGAGGGAGGCACGTTGTTTCTCGACGAGATCGGTGACATGCCCCCGGAACTGCAGACACGCCTCTTGCGCGTGCTCTCGGACGGGCATTTCTACCGGGTCGGCGGACATCAGCCGATCAGGGCCAATGTGCGGGTGATCGCCGCGACGCACCAGGATCTCGAAGCACGCGTCAAACAGGGTCTGTTCCGCGAAGATCTTTACCACCGCTTGAACGTGATCCGGCTGCGCTTGCCGCCGCTGCGCGAGCGCCGCGAAGACATTCCGTTGCTGGCCAAGCACTTTCTTCAGAAGTGGGCGCGCGAGCTGGGGGTCGAACCGAAGCGCCTGTCGGAAGCGACGCTGAAGCACCTGACGGCACAGAGCTTCCCGGGGAACGTGCGGCAGGTCGAAAATTTCTGCCACTGGATCACGGTGATGGCGCCATCGGTGACTATCGAGATCAAGGATCTGCCGCCGGAATTGCGGGCCGGAGCCGCGGCGGCGCCGTCACAGGATTGGGTGGCGGCGCTGGAAAAGGAGGTCGAAGCGAGGCTCGGTCGCGGCGCGACCGGCATCATGGACGAGCTACTGCGGCAGTTCGAGAAAACGTTGCTCGCACGGGCGCTCGCCCACACGGGCGGCAGGCGGATCGAGGCCTCGCAGTTGCTCGGCCTGGGCCGCAACACGCTCACCCGCAAGATACAGGAACTCGAGATCGAGCCAACCCGGAAGGAAGATTGATTTCGTCACTCGGCGCGCCCGGTGAAGAACCGATCAGCCGCAGTTCGGTGACGGGCAGGCATTCTACCGTCGCGTCGAGCGAGGAGAAGCAAGGAGGCAAATCCATGGCACGCGCAAGCTGGAACGGGCAGTTGATCGCAGAGAGCGACCGTTGCGAGACCGTGGAGGGCAATCATTATTTCCCGCCGGATGCGGTGAGGCGCGATGTTCTGCGCGAGAGCGCGACGCATACGACCTGCGGCTGGAAAGGCGTGGCCTCGTACTACGATGTCGTGGTGAACGGGCAGGCCAACAAGGACGCAGCATGGTATTACGCAGACCCCAAGCCCGCGGCGCAAAACATCGCCGGCTACATCGCATTCTGGAAAGGCGTGAAGGTAGAAGCGTGACCTGCGTCACGCTTCTATACGGGAAGAACCGGAATCAATTATGAGGTTTAATTCGGCGATGACGGGTGCGTGGTCGGAGGGACGTTCATTGCGCCGCGGTTCGCTATCGATGCTGCACGCGGTGCATGCCTTCGCGAGTTCATCCGAGAGCAGGATATGGTCAATGCGCAGTCCCATTTTGCGGCGGAAAGCCTGCATTCTGTAGTCCCACCACGTGAACGACCGTTCCGGTTGCTCGAAAAGCCGGAATGCGTCTTCGAGCCCCATTCCGGCCAGCTTGCAGAACGCCTCGCGTTCCGGCTCGCTGAAAAGAACTTTTCCCTCCCACAGCGCCGGATCATGAACGTCACGGGCCTCCGGCGCGATGTTGAAATCTCCCAGTACCGCCAACCGCGGGTGTCGCGAGAGTTCGTGTGTGAGCCATGATCCGAAGGCCGCCAGCCAGCCGAGTTTGTAGCGATACTTCTCGGATGCCACGCTTTCGCCATTGGGCACGTACGCGCAGATCACCCGCACTTCGCCGAACGTCGCCGCAAGAATCCGTTTCTGCGGGTCGTTCAGTCCCGGCATCGTCATGACCGGGTCGCGCGCCGCCGTGCGGCTCAGAACGGCGACGCCGTTGTAGGTTTTCTGACCGCTGTAAAGCGCCTGGTAGCCGGCGCCATTGATCGCTTCGAGCGGGAAAGACCCGTCTTCGACTTTTGTTTCCTGCAGGCACAGGACATCGGGCCGGTGCGTCGCAACCCAATCCAGCACCTGGGGCAGTCGCACCTTGAGCGAGTTCACATTCCAGGTCGCGAGCTTCACGACATTCCCGTCCCAGGCCGCGGATTGCCACCGCTCGGCAATCGCGTCACGAGGAGACCGCGTGTGGCGGCGGCACCCTGACCACCTCGCGCGACGCAACGATAGGGAAGTCCGCGGGGTCCGGCATCAGCCCGCCGCGCCGCATGCGGCGCCGTTATTGCTCGCGGCGATGTCCCGACTCGTCCAGCGCCCGGTTGTATTCGGAGGGGCTGAAGCCGCGCACCACGAAGCGGCCCGACACCAGCACCGGCACGAAGGTGTCGCCCGAGAGCTTGCGCAGGTCCTCGATCTGCGGTGGAGTTTCCACGGCAATCTCCTGGAATCCTATGCCGCGGCCGGCGAGGAGTTTCCTCGCCTCGTCGCAATTCGGCCCGCATTGCGTATTGGTGTAGAGCCGCACCGGGCCCGCCGCCGGTGCCGGTTTCTGGGGAGAGTCGGGGGCCGGCTTGGGCTTCACCTGGACGAGCGCGGTCTTGGGGTAGCCCGCGACATCGAGCGCCGCATCCCAATCCGGTTCGAGATAGCCCTTGACGCGGTTGTTGCCGACGAACAGCACCGGAACTTCGCTTCCACCGGTGACCTTCTTGAAGGTCTCGAAGTCGGACTGCGGGTTCTTCTCGGTGTGGGGCACGCCGCGCCGACTGAGGTGCGCGCGAGCCTTGTCACACGCATCGCCGCAGCTGGTGGTCCACAGCGTCACTGGAAAGTTCTTGACCGCGAGCTGCAGGCTGTACGGCAGCTCGCCACCGGGAGCAGGCGTGGCGCCGACCTTGCGCTGCTCGACCTTTTTCGCGGTCAGCGGGGGTGGAGTGTCGCGCCATTCCACGTTGCCCTTCTCATCGACCCAGCGGTAAAGCTGAGCGGCGAGCAGCGCACTGCTCCCCGCTAACATGAGTAATCCGTAAATGAACCGCTTCACAATCTCACCTCCGCAGGAGGTTAATGCGCCACAATGTAACACCTCTTTAGCACGGTCGCAAAGGTGTACGTCACAATGTTTCCATCATCCCGTTGTGGCGCATTAGGGCATCGATCCGGGGTTCGCGACCGCGGAACGCGACGAATGACTCGAACGCCGGGCGGCTTCCGCCCACACCCAGAACCTCGTCGCGAAAACGCTGACCGGTCGCACGATCGAGCACGCCGTTTTCCTCGAACAGGCTGTAGGCGTCCGCGGAGAGCACCTCCGCCCACTTGTAGCTGTAGTATCCGGCCGCGTAACCGCCTGCGAACACATGCGAGAAGTTATTCGGAAAACGGTTGTAGGCCGGCGGAAACACGACCGCGACGCGCGAGCGCACCTCGCCGAGCAGTTGCAGCGGTGTCCTGCCGCTTTCGGGGTCGAAATCGTGGTGCAGATGCAGGTCGAAGAGCGCGAACTCGATCTGGCGCATCGTCTGCATGCCGCTCTGAAAATTCCGGGCCGCGTACATCCTGTCGAACAAGGCGCGGGGCAGCGGCGCGCCGGTCTGGGCGTGACGTGTCATCGGCTCCAGCACGTCCCACTCCCAGCAGAAGTTCTCCATGAACTGGCTGGGCAGCTCCACCGCGTCCCACTCCACGCCGTTGATTCCCGATACGCCCAGGTAATCCACGCGCGTGAGCAGGTGGTGCAGGCCGTGGCCGAATTCGTG
>JACQGN010000030.1 GCA_016199545.1 Betaproteobacteria bacterium
ATGCTGTTCTCGACTCTGACGTTGCTTGAACATTATGATCTGGATCAACTCAAAGAATATGCGAAAGTCATCTTCCCCAACCAATATGGCCCCTAAAAGATGTGTAGATACCTATGCCTTCAAGGGGAGGGTTAGGGTGGGGATGGGTCAATGGATCGTCGAGCCCCACCCCCATCCCAACCTTCCTCCTGAGGGGGAAGGAATTTTCCCTGTGTCGCTTGAGCATGTGACACGGTTCGATTCGGGGGACTCATGAAAGTGTACGAAGCGATGGCGAATGCCTTCATCAAGGAAGGCACCACGACGCTCTTCGGCCTGCTGGGCGACGGGCAGATGACATGGTGGTCCGCCATCGCCAAATATCCGGAGCTGAAGATCATCGACGTCCGCGACGAGGGCTGCGCCGTCACCATGGCCGAAGGCTATTCGATGGCCACCGGCAAGGTCGGCGTCGCCAGCGCCACGCAGGGGCCGGGCCTCGCACGCATGACGACCTCGCTCATCGTTGCCTCGCGCTCACGCACGCCGGTCGTGGTGTACACCAGCAAGACGGCGTCGAACAACGAACACGTCGCTCAGCACCTGAACCAGGACCGGCTGGTCACCGCGACCGGCGCCGGCTACATCGAGGTGCTGAAGGCGTCGTACGCCGAAGACGCGGTCCGGGATGCGTTCTATCGCGCGCGGCGCGAATCGCTGCCCATCGTGCTGTGCGTGCCGCTCGACGTGCAGCGCATGGACTGCGATGCCGACGGCGAGGACTACAGGCCTTCGAGCGAAATGTTTTCGGGACAGCAGGCTATCCGTCCGGCCGTCGAGCGCCTGCGCGAGGCCGCCGCCATCGTCAAGGCAGCCAGGAAGCCGGTCATCGTCCTGGGCCGCGGAGCGATGTCGCCCGCGGCGAAGGATGCAGCGAACCGGCTGGCCGAGCGCATCGGCGCGCTCATCGCGACCACGCTCGTCGCCAAGGGCACGCTCGCCGATTCGGATTACTACGTGGGCGTATCGGGGCTCTTTTCCTCGCGCGAGGTGATGCAGCTTTTCGAGGAGTCCGACTGCGTTATCGCCGTCGGCGCGAGACTCTCCACGCACACGCTATCGGGCGGCTATCTGTATCCGAAGGCGCGCTTCATCCACATCGACATCGCACCGCACGTGGTGATGGGTAGCGACCGCGGCGCCGATTGCTATGTCCAGGGTGATGCCGCGGCGACCCTGCAGGAGCTCCTCGAGCGGCTCGAGCGTGACGACGTGAAGAGCCGGGGTTTCCATACGGCCGAAGTGCGCCGGATTCTGAGCGGCGCGGGACGCGATCCGGCGGAATTCGAGATCGAGCCCGGCACGGTGGACCCGCGCGAGGCGGTCGCATTGCTGGACGAAAAACTTCCTTCCGAAATGCACCTCGTTTCTTCCGGCAATGCCCATGCATGCTCGTTCCGGGTGATGCTGATGAAGCGCCGGCGCGGGCTGCAGATCTTCTGCACCTCGTTCGGATGCATCGGGCAGGCGCTTTCAACGGGCGTCGGGGCTGCCCTTGGCATGGGCCAACCGCTTGTGTGCGTCGAGGGCGACGGCGGCGCGCTCCAGAACATTCAGGAGCTGGATACCGTGGCGCGCCTCAACCTCAAGTTTCTTTACGTGGTCGTGAACGACGAGGCGTACGGCGCCGAATACCACAAGCTGCGCGCCCACGAGCGCGACCCCATGCTTTCGTTCGTGCGCTCGCCCGACTTCGCCGGGCTCGGCCGGGACTTCGGCTGCCGCGGCGCGACCGCGCGCACGCTGGATGAATTCAGCACGGCCATCGACGAATTCCTCGCCGGCGACGGGCCAATGGTGATCGACCTCCGCATCTCCCGCAACGTCGTCAGCATCCCATACCGCCGCCTGCACTTCGGGATGGATGTATGAGGAGTAAGACGTGAAACGTAGCAGCGTGTTCGTGCTGGGCAGTATGGCCGTGTCGATGTCGGTGACCGCCGCGTTCATCGCGAACGCATCGGCCCAGAGTTATCCAGCCAGGCCGATCAGCATCATCCTGCCGTTCCCGCCCGGCAGCGGCAACGACACGGTTGCCCGCATCATCGGGCCGAAGATCACCGAGGAGTTGCGTCAGCCGGTGATCGTGGATAACCGTCCAGGGGCGGGCGGGGTCCTCGCCGCGGATGCGGCGTCGCGGGCTGCGCCCGATGGCTACACGCTCTTCTTGCCCAGCTCGAGCGTCGCGATCAACATGCACTCGGCACGGGCGAAGTACGATTTGATCCGCGACTTCGCGGCCGTATCGGTCGTCGGCACGCTGCCCTTCGTGCTCGTCGTCCACGCGTCGCTGCCCGTCGGCACGATCAAGGAGCTGATCGCCCTGGCGAAACGCCGGCCGAAGGAGCTCAACTATGCATCGAGCGGTATGGGAGGCACCGGGCATCTGCTCGGAGAACTCCTGCGCACCAGCACCAGCATCGAGATCACGCATGTTCCCTACAAGGGCAGCGGGGCGGCTTCGACCGAGCTGATTTCGGGGCAGGTCCACATGCTCTTCACGAACCTGTCGTCGATGGCGCCGCACGTGAAGTCGGGACGCCTCAGGGCGCTCGGTGTCTCGGGCTCGCAGCGTAGCTCGGTCCTGCCGAATGTGCCGACCATGGCGGAGGCAGGCTATCCGCAGCTCGACATCGGCACCTGGTTCGCCCTGGTGGCGCCTGCTGCGACACCCGGCGCGATCGTCGCCCAGCTCAACCTGAGTATGGTCAAGATCCTGAGGATGTCCGATGTGCGCGAGCAGCTCATCCGTCAGGGCGTGCAGCCGAGCCCGACCACGGTCGAGGAGGCCGCGTCTTTTCTGAAGAAGGACGTCGCGCGCTGGGGCAAGATCCTCAAGGACGCGGGCATCACGCTGAACTGACGCCGGCGCATCCGGCCGGCGTCGCTTGCCGGGCACTGCAAAGGCGGTGGCCCGGCGACGATCGCGATCCTCAGCGGCGAGACACAGTTTTGTACTTCGTCAATGCATCCTCACGTACTTGTCCACGCGAGCCATCTTGTTCAGGCCGGCGTAGATGTTGCCCGCTGCGTCGATGCCCATGCCGTGCGTCGGGGTGACTTCCCAGCGGGCGAGCACCGCGCCGTTGCCGTCGCGCACGCTGATCGCGGGTTCGCCGCCGGCGATCGCCTGTTCGCACAGATAAAAATTGCCGGCGGCATCCCGGGCCATGTCGTTCGGACCGCCCATGCCCGTCCACATGCCGAGGTACCGGCCGTCCGGCGTGAAATGCTGGACGCGGGCGTTGGCGCGATCGGAGACGTGGATCGTTCCATCGGGCGAGATCGCCAGGCTGTGCGGCAGATGAAATTCACCCGGCGCGGTGTTCCCCGGCTTTCCCCAGGACTGAATCAGCTCGCCATCTTTCGTGAACCGGTGGACCCGGCTGTTCCGGTAGCCGTCGCTCACATAGAGATCGCCCGAGGGTCCCGGCATCATCTCCGTTGGATGATTGAACGGACCGGCCGCGCGCAACGGGAGCTTGTGCCAGTCTTCGCAACCGGTATCGGAATGCTGTCCGCGCGTGCCGAGCTGTCGCACCAGCTTGCCCTCGAGTGTATAGACCAGCGCGACGCAATCCACCTGGTCCGTGAGGTACGCGAGGTCGCCGACGATCTTGAAGCCATGGGCACGCTTGAACTGCCCGCTGCCCCATGAATGCAGGAATTTGCCATCGGGGTCGAACACCAGCACCGCCGGGTCTTTGCGCTGGAAGACATACAGGCGGTTGCGGGAATCCGTCGTGACGCGGCTGATCAAGCCGAAGGTCTCGCCGTCGGGCAGTTTCGCGAAATTCTCGACGAGTTCGTAGGTGTAGTTGCCGGTTCCGACTTTCATGATGCCCCTTTCTGTCTCCTTGACTAATCCGGGATGAAGGCGACCGCGTCGATCTCGATGAGCGCGCTCTGGAGCAGGCCCGCGACCTGGACGGCCGCGCTCGCGGGCAGGTTCGTGCCGAAGCGCTCGCCGCGCACGCGCGAATATTCGGCGTACTCGTCCAGGCTGGCAAGGAAGGCGGTTATGCGAACGACGTGCGCGAGCGAACCGCCGACGGCCCGCAGCGCCGCCTCGATCTGGTCGAAGCACCCGTTCGTCTGCTCGGCCAGCGACCGGCCGGGGGCGAGGTGTCCCGATACGTACACCGTCCTTCCCGCTCCACTGACCGCCACCGCCTTGCTGAAAGTGGCGCCGCGCGCGCTCGGAACACGCTCTATGCCCATGTCCGCCTCCTGTTCGAGTAGCATGCATCAGTGTACGATGATTCGGTGATATCGGAGCAAGGAAAAGTACTCCGACCCCAGGGAGTCACTGACCCCAGGGAGTCACTACTTTGCGGCGAGCCCCGACGCGCGAATGATCTTCCCCCAGCGGGCGTTTTCGCCGCGGACGTACGCGGCGTACTCTTCCGGCGACCGGCTGAAGACGGCCTCCGCGGCTGCCGGTTTCAGGCGCTGGATGATCTGCTCCTGCTTCATCGCGCTCGTTATGGCCTTGTGCAGCTTCAACACCACCGCCCGCGGCGTCGCGGCCGGGCCGAACACGCCATTCCATTGGCTCATGATGACTTCCGGATAGCCGAGCTCCGGCATGGTCGGCACGTCGGGCATCAGCGGACTGCGTGAGGTGGCCGCCAGGGCGAGCGCCTTCAACTTGCCTGCTTTCACGAGGCCCGCTATCGAGGCCGGCGTCGCCGCCAGGATTTCCGTCTCGCCGGCGAGCAACGCCGTCGTCGCCGGCCCCGCCCCGTTGTACGGCACTTCCAGTACCTTTATGCCCTTGGACTTGAGGAACGTCACCATGATGAACCGTCCCGGGGACGCCAGCGTTGCGGTGCCGTAGCGGATCTCGCGTTTCGAGGCCAAGGCATCGTCCAGGTATTCCTTCAACGTGCTCCCCTTCACGCTGTTGTGCCCGACGATCGCGGTGGGAATACTCACCACCGGGGCGATCGCGACGAGATCCTTTATCGGGTCCACCTTCATCCGCTGAATGTGCGGATTGATTGCCTGCGTGTTGACGTTGCCGAGAAACAGCGTGTAGCCGTCCGGCTGCGAGCGCACCGCGATTTCGGTGGCGATGAGGCCGGATGCTCCCGCGCGATTGTCCACGACGATCTGCTGGCCCAGGATATCGGTCAGCCCGGCGCCGACCAGGCGCCCGCCGAAATCCGAGGCGCCGCCCGGCGGGTAGGGAATGATGAGCCGTACCGGGCGCTCGGGAAACTCGGCGCCCCGGGCCAAAGCGGCAAAACACACCGCGCACGCAAGAAGAAAACAGCGAAAGAATATCCGTTTCATTGTCGCCACCTCCTCGTTATATATGTGTTCTGCCGATACGATACTCCAGATAGTGGACAGTGCCTAGCAGCCTGTCGGACTCAGCGGTCCGCACAGGCTGCTATAAGCAAAACCGACTGACAATTCATAATAAACTGAGCCAAAGCGATCGAATTTGAGGAAAAGCGTGGGCGACATCGCATAGTTTTCATCATTTTCTCGCACTTCTCCCGGCACCGGTTTTGCATAAGGAGTTTGCCGGGGCTAAGTCCGACAAACTCCTAGGGGCAATCATTCCTGCAATCAGGGGGGCAGCCGGTTCTGGAGCAGGCTCAACACCACGCGCGTCACCGC
>JACQGN010000315.1 GCA_016199545.1 Betaproteobacteria bacterium
CGGCCGAAGTGATGCGCCGCCTCGATGACGGCGCGGTAGCCGGCGATGTTGGCCATCGAGGAGAGCGCGTCGAGTTTCTGCGCGCGCGAGATGCGCGGCACGCTGTCCATGGCAAGCACGGTGGCTTTTTTCGCCGCGAGCTGTTGCATGAGATCGGGATTCTGGGCCGGCCAGATGAACGAAACGATGGCCTGCCCTGCCCGCGCGAGCCTCACTTCCTCTGCGCTCGGCGCCCGCACCTTGAAGACGATGTCCGAGCTTGCCCATAGCCGAGCGGCGTCGGGCACGATGTCGGCGCCGGCGGTGCGATAAACCTCGTCGCTGAAATTCGCGGCCTCGCCGGCCCCGGATTGCACGGCGACCTTGAAACCGAGCTTGATCAACTTTTCAACGACTTCCGGAACGGTGGCGACGCGCTTTTCACCGGCTGCCGTCTCTGTTGGCACCCCTATCACTTGAGGCATGAATTTCCCTCTTGTTTCCACTGGATGTTGACGATCGACTGCAACAACGCGCCCTCGCAGCGCGACGTGTCGCATTATACGGGTAAGGGACACCCCCACTTTGTTGATCTCCATCAAACCGCGTGCGAAAAGGAAAAAACCGAACGGGGACGGCTGCCCGTGCCCGATCTGCCCGCATTGTTGCTGCAATTCTTGCGCACAAGCCTGATCCGCATACGAAAACCGGCAGGCACACCAGGCCGCGGCAATGCATCCGCGCCGGTATAATCCGGTGATGCCGCCCATCAAAGTACTGCCCGAATTGCTCATCAATCAGATCGCCGCGGGAGAGGTCGTGGACCGGCCGGCCTCGGCCCTCAAGGAACTGCTCGAAAACAGCGTCGATGCCGGCGCCCGCGAGATCGCGGTGCAACTCGGGGAGGGAGGCGTCAAGCTGATCAAGGTGAGCGATGACGGTTGCGGCATCGCGCGCGACGAACTGGCCCTGGCGCTGGCGCGCCACGCAACCAGCAAGATCGCGTCAAGCGGGGATCTCGAGCGCGTCGCCACCCTCGGATTTCGCGGAGAGGCGCTGGCAAGCATCGCGTCCGTGTCGCAACTGACGCTGACGAGCCGCCGGGCGGGCGACAGGCATGCCTGGAGCATCGCCGCGCGCGGCGCCGAAATCGCGGCGGTCGTCCCGGCCGCACACACGGGGGGCACCACGATCGAGGTGCATGACCTCTACTTCAACACGCCGGCGCGGCGCAAGTTTCTCAAATCTGAAGCGACCGAACTCGGGCACTGCGTGGAAGCGTTCAACCGCATTGCGCTTTCCCACAGTGATATCGCACTGACGCTGCAGCACAACGGGCGCGTGCAACGGCACCTCAGGGCGCAAGGCGTCGCGGAGCGCGTTGGTGCCGTGCTCGGCGAGGAATTCCGTTCCGGGTCGCTTGCCATCGACGAACCCAGTTCGGGCTTGAGGCTTACAGGCTATGTTGGATTGCCGTCGCACGCGCGTTCGTCGCGGGATGCGCAATACTGCTTCGTCAACGGCCGCTTCGTACGCGACAAGCTGCTTGCCCACGCGGTGCGGCAGGCTTACCAGGACGTATTGCATCACGAGCGGCATCCGGCGTTCGCGCTGTTCCTGGAGGTCGATCCCGCCCAGGTCGACGTGAACGTCCATCCGACCAAGATCGAGGTGCGTTTCCGCGACGCGCGTGGCATCCATCAGTTCATGTTCCACGCGTTGAACAAGGCGTTGGCCGCCCCGGCAGCGCCTGCGGTAGCCGCCACAGGCTCCACGCAGGCCGTTGCGAGCGCAGCACACGCGGGCGCGCCGGCGTACGGACAGCAGCATTCGATGACGCTGGAGACGGCACAGCCCCTTGCGTTCTACGATGCCTTGTTCGGCAGGCGTGGAAAACCTGAAACGTCACCCGGGGAATCCGCCACGGAACCGACTCCGCCGCTGGGTTTTGCGCTCGCCCAGCTATGTGGCGTCTACATACTCGCGCAGAACGCCCAGGGGCTGACCATCGTCGACATGCACGCGGCGCATGAACGCATCATGTACGAGAAACTCAAGCATGCGCTCGATAGCCGGCGCGTGCCCTCCCAGCCGCTGCTGGTGCCGATCACGTTCCGTGCCGAACCCGTCGATGTCGCCGCGGCCGAGGAGCACGCCGACGTGCTGAGCACACTCGGCTTCGACCTGAGCCCCGTATCACCCACGACGCTGGTTGCGCGCAGCGTTCCGGCGCTGTTACAGGACGCCGACCTGCCGGCGCTCGCACTTGAAGTCGTGCGGGAGCTGCGCGAATACGGTGCCGACCGCGTCCTCACCGAGCGTCGCGACGAGCTGCTCGGGACGATGGCCTGCCATGCGGCGGTGCGCGCGAACCGCAGGCTGGCGCTGCCTGAGATGAATGCGCTGCTCCGGGAGATGGAGGAGACCGAGCGCTCCGGCCAGTGCAATCACGGGCGTCCGACCTGGCACCAGATCTCGCTCGCCGACCTCGACCAACTCTTCATGCGGGGGAGATGAATGATGGGGCCCCCGGCCATCCTGCTGATGGGCCCGACCGCAAGCGGCAAGACGACCCTCGCCGCCAGCATTGCGGAGACGCTGCCGGTGGAGGTGGTCAGCGTCGACTCCGCTCAGGTCTACCGTCACATGGACATCGGCACGGCCAAGCCGGAAGCCGGGCTGCGGGCGCGCGTGCCGCACCACCTGCTCGACCTCATCGAACCGCACGAAAGCTATTCTGCCGCGCGGTTCCGCGACGACGCGCTGACCGCAATGCGCGAGATCACCGAGCGCGGCAATATTCCGCTGCTCGTCGGCGGCACCATGCTCTATTTCAAGGCCCTCACCGAGGGGCTCAATGATCTGCCGGAAGCCGATCCCACCATGCGGCTCATCATCGACACCATGGCGGAGAAATCCGGCTGGCCCGGCCTGCACGCGGAGCTTGCGCGAGTGGACCCGGAAGCTGCCGAGCGCCTGGAGCCGCGTGACGCCCAGCGCATCCAGCGCGCGCTGGAAATCTATTACCTCACCGGCAAGCCGATGTCCGAGCTCCTGCGCAAGCCGAAGTACGTCTATTTCCCGTATTCCGCGATCAAGATCGCTCTCGTGCCCGCCCGGCGCGAAGTGTTGCATGAGCGCATCGCACACCGCTTCGAGGCGATGCTGGAACTCGGCCTGATCGGAGAACTGCGGCGGCTGCGGGAGGAATATGGCCTCGACCTTGCCATGCCTTCCATGCGGTGCGTGGGCTATCGCCAGGTCTGGCAGTACCTGGACGGCGAATTCAGTCTCGCTGAATTGCGCGAGAAAGCCGTCGCCGCCACCCGGCAGCTCGCCAAGCGGCAGTTGACCTGGTTGCGATCGATGCAGGATGCGACCGAATTCGACTGTCTCGACGAGAATCTGCCGCAGCTCGTGCTCGAGTATCTGCGGCGGGAGATCGAAGCGCAGATGGCAGGCGGGTGAGCCGCGGCAGCTTTGGGATCCGCTAACCGTATTTCGACGTGAGGAACCGCAGCCTGTCCGCCAGAGCCCTCAGGATCGACATGGCGAAATCCGGCCGGGTCTTTACCAGCGCAAGGAAATCCGTACGGTTGATCGTGAGGAGCGAGCAGTCGGACTCCGCGACAGCGGTGGCCGTGCGCGGCGATTTGTCGACTAGCGCCATTTCCCCGAAAACCCCGCCCGCCCCGACTTTCTCGACCGCCTTGCCCTTGATCGAGATGGCGACGGTTCCTTCCAGGACAACGTACATGAACACTCCCGCTTCGCCCTCGCTCATGATGGTCTTGCGGCGCGGAGCATAGAGCGGGGTACGATCGCCCAGCTCGCTCAGGAGCGCTGACAGCGAGGCGCGGTCGAACACGCTGCAGTCGCGCCATCGGTCCTGCCCCGAGAGAGCATTGCCGATGCTCAGCGTCGCCACCGTCAGGCGAATGCGGTTGATCGTCGTACTCATCAGCATGAGCGCGAATTCCGGCATTCTCTGAATCGCGCCCTGGAACTGGCGCGCGTCGAGCGCGATCACCCGGCAGGGCGTCCGTGCGAGTGCCGTCGCCGAGCGCGGCTGCTGGCTGACCATCGCCATCTCACCGATGATTTCACCCGCTTTGACGATGTCTATCATCTTCCTACCGCGCATCAGGCTGACCTCGCCTTCCAGCAGGAAGTAGACCTTGTCGCCTTTCTGATCCTGCATGAAGAGGGACTCACCCTGCGATACGCTTTGCGCGGCGCCGGCGGATTCGAAAAAAGCGCGCGCGACCGCCAGATCGTAGATCGCGTTCTGCGCCGGTTGTGTGAAGTCGAGATCGTCCGTACTCATCGGATAACCATCCGGAGCGAGGCGCTACTGCTTCTCGCCCGCCTTTGCCGTCACCTGCGCCGCCACCCAGCCTTTCGCGAACGTGATCTTCACCTCCGCGCGCGCCGCGAGTACTGCGCTGTCCCGAACGATGTGCCCGGCGCCCGTCTCGGTGATGCTGTAGCCCCGCTCCAGCACGAGTTGTGGATTGAGGTGCCTCAGGTGCGCTTCGGCCGCCGTGAGCCGGGTCGCCGCCGCCTTCATGCCGCCGCGCGCCGCCTCGCCCAGGCGACGCGCAAGCTCGGCGCTAAGGCGTCCGAGCGCGGCGAGGTCCGGCCGGGCAAAACCGTGGCGCTGGGCGAGTTCCCGGACGCGCCAGGAAGCCGTTTCATGCTGTCGCCGCCAGCCTCCGCCCAGACGGGCTGCAAGATGATTCAGGTGCAACAACCGGTTGCGTATCCGTTCGCCCGGATGCTGCAGCCGCCGCGACAGGTAGTCGAGCCGCTGCATGTGGTCTTCAAGATGGCGTTTCATCGACCGCTTGAGACCGTCGTACTGGTATTTCAGTTGCTGCCCCAAGTCAGCGCGGTCCGGCACGGCGCGTTCGGCCGCCGCGGTCGGTGTCGCGGCACGCACATCCCCCACGAAATCGGCGATTGTAAAGTCGCTTTCATGGCCGATCCCGGTAATGACCGGAAGCGGACACGCGTATATAGCCCGCGCCACGACCTCTTCGTTGTAGGCCCACAGATCCTCGATGCTGCCGCCACCGCGGCATACGATCAGAACGTCGCATTCGCCCCGCGCGCCGGCAATCGTTATCATTTGCGCGATTTTCCCGGCAGCGCCCTCGCCCTGCACCGGCGATGGATAAATGATGATCGGCAGCATCGGCAGACGCCGCCGCAGGGTCGTCAGTACGTCGCGCAGCGCAGCAGCCTGCAGCGACGTGACCACGCCCACGGCGCGCGGGAATCTGGGGGGCGCGCGCTTGCGCCCGGCATCGAACAGTCCCTCCTTCTCGAGCTTCGCCTTGAGTCTCTCGAATGCCTCATAGAGCGCGCCCAGGCCCGCGCGCCGCACGCCCTCGACGTTCAGCTGAAACTTGCCGCGCGCCTCATACAACGTGGGATAGGCCCGCACCTCGACCTGCATGCCGCTTTCCGGCAACCAGTTCAGGTACTGCAACTTGTGCCGGAACATGACGCAGTCGACCTGCGCCTGCGCATCCTTCAGCGTGAAATAGCAATGTCCCGAGTCGTAGCGCTTGAAATTCGAGATTTCGCCGGCGACCCAGGTCAGTGGCAGGTTCTGCTCCAGCGCGTCCCTCGCGAGTCGGTTGAGTTCGCTCACCGATATCACTTGCCGCGCCGCCGCAGGTAGTGCGGAGTCCAACATGGTTCGATTCTAACGCAGGCCCGCGCCACGCTCCCACGCGCGATGGGCCGCGCCTTCGCCAACTCCCGTGGCCAATCCAAGCAGCATCCATGCCTGCTTGACAGACCCCTCATCCACAAGCGCGCTCGTACCGCGGTCCACGCCAGTGTGTTGCACCGCACACCAGAGGGAAAACGCCTTATATCGATGTTTTCACGTCGGAAACAGGCAACCCAGCCTGCAACAACTCAGCCAAACCTTCACCTGGCCAAGGAATTCAGGCGACGTTCTGTACATGTTGTTCACAGGCTTATCCACAGGAGGTCCCTTGCACAGGCAAGCCGTGTGATTTGCCACGCGGCGGCGCGTTTGCGGTTGCCAAACAGGTGGTTGTCGCAAATTGGTTTGTCCGCCGGCGCTCTACCGGGTCGCTTGCTGAAACGCCTGCAGGCGGATAAAGTTACGCGGACTTTTTTGCGGAGCAAAATCAGTGTTTGCGATCATCGAAGCGGCCGGTTGGCCGATCTGGCCTCTGCTGCTGTGTTCCGTCATTGCCCTCGCCATCATCGGCGAGCGGCTGTGGTCGCTGCGCGCCAACGTCGTCATGCCGAAAAGCCTGCTCTCGCAGGTCGTTCAGGATTTCAGGCAAAACGGAGTCTCGGCCCAGACGCTGACCCGCCTCTCGGAAGCCTCCCCCCTGGGCATCATCTTCGCGGCCGGCCTGCGGAACGCACGAAACGCGCCGGCCATCATGAAGGAGGCGATCGAAGAGTCCGGCCGGCTGGTGGCGATCGAACTGGAACGCTTCCTGACCAGCCTCGGCACCATCGCGGCGATCGCGCCGCTGCTGGGCCTGTTCGGCACCGTCATCGGCATGATCGAGATTTTCGGCGCGCAGACGCCCCAGGGCACCAACCCGCTGGTGCTGGCGCATGGCATCTCGATCGCCCTCTACAACACGGCGTTTGGTCTGGTTGTCGCAGTCCCGAGCATGATTTTCTACCGGCATTTCCGCGCCAAGGTCGACGCCATGCTGGTGGATATGGAACTGCAGGCGATCAAGCTCGTCGAGATCCTGCACGGCGAACGCCAGGCCTGACCGATGCGCTTCCACCCCCGCGCCTTCCGGGAAGAGCCTGAGATCAACTTCATCCCGTTGATCGACGTGCTCCTCGTGATCCTGATTTTTCTCATGGTCACCACTACCTACTCGCGGTTCGCCGAACTGCAGATCAACCTGCCCACGGCGGACGCATCCAAAGCGCCGGAGCGCACCGAGCAGATCGACGTGGCGGTCGACGCGCAGGGCAAGTACCTGATCAACAAGTCGCCGGTCGTCTTCAGCGGCGCGGACGGATTCAGCCAGGAGCTGCGCCGCGCCGCCGGCGACCGGAAAGACCCCATCGTCGTCATCAGCGCCGACGCCAATTCGCCCCATCAATCGGTGATCAACGTCATGGAAGCGGCGCGGATCGCGGGCTACGGCAAGATCACCTTTACCACGCAGGCTGGCAATAAGTAACCGGCATCCCGGCCCCCCGGCAGTGCGCGCGGCCGCTCCACGGCCCGCAAACCCTCCCTCTTTCGCCCAACGCCTTACGATGTCATGACCTGGATCGAACGCTACTGGCGGAAGGTGACGCCCCTCGCGGTTCTTCTTTACCCGCTAAGTCTCGTCTTCCGACTGGCCGTTCTTGCCAGGAAGGTGCTTTATCGCATCCGGATCCTGAAAAGCACCCGGCTCCCGGTGCCCGTGATCGTCGTCGGTAACATCAACGTCGGGGGGACGGGAAAAACCCCGCTCGTGCTGTGGGTGGCGGCGCTGCTCACCAGCCGGGGGCTACGCCCCGGCATCGTCAGTCGCGGCCATGGTGGCTCAGGCACGGTCCAGCCCGTCGCAGCGGACAGCGATCCGTCCGCGGTTGGCGACGAACCGGTGATGCTTGCGCGGCGCTGCGATGTGCCGATCTGGGTCGGGCGGGATCGCGTCGCGGCCGCGAACGCGCTCCTTTCGGCGCACCCCGTCTGCGACGTGATCGTGTGCGACGACGGACTTCAGCATTATCGGCTCGCAAGGAACGTCGAGGTCGTCGTGGTCGATGGCGAGCGTGGCTTAGGCAATGGCTGGATGTTACCGGCCGGCCCGCTTCGCGAACCGCGCGCGCGGCTGTCATCGGTGGAAGCAGTCGTCGTCAACGGAGACGGTTCGACGGACATGTTTCTGCAAGCGCCTGCCGTGTTTTCGATGGCGTTGCGAGGCGGCACATTTCGCAACCTCCTCAATCCCGATCATTGCGTCGCACCCGAGTATTTCGCCGGCAGGAGGGTGCACGCCATCGCCGGCATCGGCAATCCCCGCCGCTTCTTCGCGCACCTCCAACATCTCGGTCTCGACTTCACGGCGCACCCGTTTCCCGACCACCATGCCTACACCAAGGCCGACGCCGCGCCGTTTCGCGGCGAGGAGGTCGTGATGACGGAAAAGGATGCGGTAAAATGCGGCGGATTCGCGGATGAACGCTGGTGGGCGCTCGCCGTCGACGCCGAGATCGATCCCGCTTTCGGCGAACTCGTTGTGCGCGGAATCACCGGGCCCTCATAAATGGATAGCAGGCTGCTCGACATATTGGTTTGTCCGCTGTGCAAAGGACCTCTCGTGCACCGCAAGGCGCAGTCCGAACTCGTGTGCCGGCCGTGCCGTCTCGGCTACCCCATCAAGGACGACATCCCGGTCATGCTCGAGGACGAGGCGCGCAAACTTCCTCCCGAGGAAGAGGTGTGAAACGTGAAATGTGAAACGTGAAACGTCACGAATTCATGCACTGCGCAGCCTGCGTACCTTGAGGCAGGCACTCGTTTCACCTTTCACTTTTCACTTTTCACTTTTCACTTTTCACGTTTCACTTTTCACGTTTCACCAATGAAGTTCACCGTCGTCATTCCCGCGCGCTACGGTTCGTCGCGTCTCCCCGGCAAGCCTCTCATCGATATCGCCGGAAAGCCGATGGTCGTGCATGTCGCCGAGCGCGCGAAGCGAAGCGGCGCAACCGAGGTGCTGGTGGCGACCGATGATCGCCGTATTGCCGAGGTGGTGGAGCGGCACGGACACACGGCGGTGCTGACGCGGCGCAGCCATGCCACGGGCACGGATCGCATTGCCGAAGTGGCCGCGCGACGGCGCTTCCCGGCGCGGCACATCGTCGTCAATGTTCAGGGTGACGAGCCGCTGATCGACCCGCGCCTTATCGCCCGCGTTGCGGAAAATCTCGCCCGCCACGGCGACGCGGACATTGCGACCGTTTGTACGCCGATCAGCGACGTACGCGATTTCCGCAATCCCAACATCGTAAAGGTCGTGCTCGACCGCGACGGTTACGCGCTCTACTTCAGCCGCGCCCCCGTACCTTACGCGCGCGATGCATTCGCCCGCGGGATCAAGTCGCTGCCGCGCGGGCTCCCCGCGTACCGTCACCTCGGCATCTATGCCTATCGCTGTGCCTTTCTCAAGCGCTACACGCGACTTGCCAGTGCGGCGATCGAGCGCTATGAGGCGCTGGAGCAGTTGCGTGCGCTCGCGCACGGGCATCGCATCAGCGTCGCGGTCACGGGCAGGGCGTCGCATGCGGGCGTGGACACGCCTCACGACCTGCGGCGGCTGCGCCGCGCGATGCGCCGGAAATAGCGCCCGCATGCGTATCCTGCTCTTGGGTCTTCCCGGCGCCGGCAAAGGCACGCAGGCCCAGTTCCTGATGGAAAAATACGGTATCCCGCAGATTTCGACCGGCGACATGCTGCGCGCGGCAATCAAGGCGGGCACGCCGCTCGGCATGGAAGCCAAGTCGTACATGGACAAGGGAATGTTCGTGCCCGACCATATCGTGATCGACCTGGTGAAGGCGCGGGTGAAGGCACCCGACTGCGCCAAGGGTTTCATCATCGACGGCTTCCCCCGCAACATCGTGCAGGCCGAGGCGCTGCGCGAGGCGGGGGTCGATATCGACTTCGTGGTCGAGATCGAAGTGGGTGACGGCGAGATTCTGCGGCGCATGGTCGGGCGCCGCGTCCATCCCGGGTCGGGACGCAGCTATCACGTCGAGTTCAATCCCCCCAGGGTACCCGGCAGGGACGACATCACGGGCGAGCCCCTGGTGCAGCGCCCCGACGACAACGAGGACACCGTCAAGCGCCGCATCGCGATTTATCATTCCCAGACCAAGCCGCTCATCGCCTATTACATGAAATGGGCTGAGCGCGGCAATGGGCACACACCCCACTATGCCAACATCTACGGCAAGGGCTCGGTCGCGCATATCCGCGACAAGATGTTCGCAGCCCTCGCCGCGAAGCACGGCTGAACCGGGGTGCTCCCGCATGCGATGAGAATCATGCTGATGGGGGTGCCCGGCGCGGGAAAGGGAACTCATGCGGCTGCGCTCTCGGAAAAACTGCGCGCGCCGCAGATCTCGACCGGTGACATGTTGCGCGCCGCGGTGAGCGCCGGCGACCCGCTCGGCCGTGAGGCGGAAGGCTACATGAATCGAGGGGAACTGGTTCCGGATCGGCTCGTGATCGAGCTGGTCGTGCAACGCGTAAATGAGGCGGATTGCACGACTGGATTCATCCTCGACGGCTTCCCCCGGACGGTGGGGCAAGCCAAAGCCCTGCGCGCGGCCGGCGTGAAACTGGATGTCGTGCTCGAACTGCACGTGCCCGAAGCGGAGATCATCGAACGCATGACCGGGCGGCGCATCCACCCGGCCTCGGGGCGCATCTATCACGTGACCCGGCATCCACCGCGTGTCGCGGGCCGCGATGACGCGACGGGCGAGGCGCTCATGCAGCGGCCCGACGATGCGGAAGAAATCGTCCGCAAACGCCTCGCGGACTATCAGGCCGTGGCTTCGGCGTTGACCGCGTACTACCGGCAGTGGGCGGCAAGCGGCGATCCGGATGCCCCGCGTTGCCTCCGGGTCGACGGCAGCGGCGGCGTGGCAACCTCGCGCACGCGGGTTTTCGCGGCCCTGGGACTCCAATGACGCGGAAGATCTCCGACTTCACCGACGCCGATCGCCGGGTCGTCGAAACGGCGCTCAAGGAACGCTACGGCGGGCACGTAGCCGTTGAGCCCGCCGAGTGCGTCACGACGACGCTGCGGCTGCAGGCGGATCACGAAAAGGATCGCGCCGGCGTGGCCTCGGGCAAAACCGGCCGGGACCTCGCAGGCTGTTGATGGACGGACCAGGCCCAGCGCCCGCGTCGATGTGTTGCAACAAGCTGATGGATTGGGGTCTCGCGGTCAGGCTGCGGTAAAATGGCACATTTTTGACGCATCAATCCCGCATGCCTGTGGCAAAGCGCAACGCCCTTTACGCACAGTCCGGCGGCGTCACTGCAGTGATCAACGCCAGTGCCTGCGCGGTCATCGAAACGGCGCGCCGCTACCGGGACCGGATCGGCAAAGTGTACGCCGGACGCGACGGGATCATCGGGGTACTCGCCGAGGACCTGATCGACACCGGGAGGGAGACGCCCGCGGCCATCCGCGCGCTGCGTCATACGCCCGCCGGCGCCTTCGGTTCGTGCCGTTACAAGCTCAAGGGGCTCGAGGAAAGCCGTGCCCAGTACGAGCGGCTGTTCGCCGTGTTCAGGGCGCACGACATCGCCTATTTCTTCTACAACGGCGGCAATGATTCCGCCGACACCGCGTGGAAGGTGTCGCAACTCGCCGAAAAGCTCGCCTATCCCCTCGCCTGCATCGGGATTCCCAAGACCATCGACAATGACCTCGCCGTCACCGACAACTGCCCGGGTTTCGGGTCGGTCGCCAAGTACGTGGCGACCAGCATACGCGAGGCGGGCTACGACGTCGCCTCGATGGCCCGCACGTCGACCAAGGTTTTCGTGCTTGAGGTCATGGGACGGCATGCCGGCTGGATCACCGCGGCGTGCGGCCTGGCGAGTGAAAAGGAAGGTGAAGCGCCGCACGTCCTGCTGTTCCCGGAACTCGCATTCGATCTCGAGCGCTTTCTCGCGCGCGTCGAGACCGTCGTCGCACGGTACGGTTACTGCGCGATCGCCGTCTCGGAAGGTCTGAGGGACCCCGAGGGAAAGTTCTTGTCGGAGTCGGGCATGCGCGACGCGTTCGGCCACGCTCAACTCGGCGGCGTCGCGCCGCGCATCGCGAAACTCGTCAGAGACCGCTTCGGCTACCGCTGCCACTGGGCGGTCGCTGATTACCTGCAGCGCGCCGCCCGCCATGTCGCATCCAGTGTGGATGTGGAGCAGGCCTACGCGGTCGGCAAGGCGGCGGTGGAACTCGCGGTGAAGGGCCGCACGGCGGTCATGCCGGTGATCGTGCGCAAGTCGGACCGGCCCTATCGCTGGACGATCGGCGTGGCCGAACTGAAGGACATCTCGAATCGGGAAAAGAAGGTGCCGCGCGATTTCATTACGGAAGACGGTTTTGGCATCACGGCTCGCTGCCGCCGCTACCTTGCGCCATTGATCCAGGGAGAGGACCCGCCGCCGTTTCGCAACGGCCTGCCGGTTTACGTGAAGTTGAGGAACATCCCTGTAAAGAAGAAGCTGGCCGCGACATTCCGTGTTTGATGACGAGGCGCGCATCAGCATCCCATGACCCTGGAGAGGGCGCGACAACTGCTGAAAGTGCAGGCGGACTTCGGCGGATTCTATAATGCGAATTCGTCAAAGCTGATCCTGTCGGAGGTCACGAGGGAACATGGCCAGGAAGCCGTGGATCGGCTGATCGTGGAAATGGAACTGGAACGCATCTTCGGTTTCCGGCCCGGCACCCGGTTTCAGGGCGGTCTCGCGCTTGATCCGGAGAAGAGCTAGAACAGAATCAAGACCGGCGACACGCCGGCCGACAACGTCAACAAAGGGAGTCATCATGTCGAACGGATTGATATTCGCGCTGGTATGCGCGCTTGCGGGTGTGGTCTACGCGGGAGTGTCCACGCAGTGGATACTGTCCCGTCCCGCGGGAAACGACCGCATGCGCGAGATCGCCGGTGCAATCCAGCAAGGCGCGTCAGCCTACCTCAACCGCCAGTACACCACGATCGGCATCGTCGGCCTGATCCTGTTCATCGTCATTGGCGTCGCGCTCAAGTCCTGGTCCACCGCGGTCGGCTTTCTCATCGGCGCGGTGCTCTCGGGGCTCGCGGGTTACGCCGGCATGAACGTCTCGGTGCGCGCCAACGTCCGCACCGCTGAAGCCGCCCGCACCGGCTTGAACGAGGCCCTCTCGGTCGCCTTCCGCGGCGGCGCGATCACCGGCATGCTGGTGGTCGGCCTCGGCCTGCTGGGCGTCACCGGGTTCTTCTGGGCGCTGCACGAGTCCGCTGCGCACGGCGCCTCGATCAAGGACATTCTGCATCCGTTGGTGGGATTCGCTTTCGGCGGCTCGCTGATCTCGATCTTCGCCCGGCTGGGCGGCGGTATCTTCACCAAGGGCGCCGACGTCGGCGCCGACCTTGTGGGCAAGGTCGAAGCCGGCATCCCGGAGGACGATCCGCGCAATCCGGCGGTGATCGCGGACAACGTCGGCGACAACGTCGGCGACTGCGCCGGCATGGCCGCGGATCTGTTCGAAACCTACGCCGTCACAATCATCGCCACCATGCTGCTCGGCGCGCTGCTGCTGTCCAAACCTGAGGTCGTGCGGCTGGCGGTGGTCTATCCGCTGGTGCTGGGCGGAATCTCGATCATCGCATCCATCATTGGCTGCTACTTCGTCAAGGCGACGCCCGGCAAGAAGATCATGAGCGCGCTTTACAAGGGCGTGATCGTCTCGGGCACGCTCTCCGCCATCGGCTTCTATTTTGCGACGGTGTGGCTGATGAGCGACATCGGCGCGCAGTATCCCGAACTCTCCGTCATGAAGCTCTTCGGCGCCGCGGCAGTAGGCCTGGTTCTCACGGCCCTGATGGTGGTGATCACCGAGTATTACACTGCGACCGAGTTCTCTCCGGTGCGCCACGTGGCAGCGGCGTCCACCACGGGACACGCCACCAACATCATCGCCGGCCTCGGCGTCTCGATGAAATCGACCGCCTGGCCCGTGCTCGCGGTGTGCGCCAGCATCTATGCGGCGTACGCGTTTGCGGGCCTGTACGGGATCGCGATCGCGGCGACCTCGATGCTGTCGATGACGGGAATCATCGTCGCGCTCGATGCCTACGGCCCGATCACCGACAACGCCGGCGGTATCGCCGAAATGGCGGACCTGCCGAAGGAGGTTCGCGCCATCACCGATCCGCTGGATGCCGTGGGCAACACGACCAAGGCCGTGACCAAGGGCTACGCCATCGGTTCCGCGGGACTTGCGGCACTGGTGCTCTTCGCCGACTACACTCATGCGCTGGAAGCGGCGGGCAAGAACATCACTTTCGATCTCTCGAATCATCTGGTAATCATCGGGCTCTTCATCGGCGGCCTGGTGCCGTACCTGTTCGGTGCGATGGCGATGGAGGCGGTGGGCCGGGCCGCGGGATCGGTCGTGGTCGAAGTGCGGCGCCAGTTCAAGGAGATCGCCGGCATCATGGAGGGCACGGCGAAGCCCGATTACTCGCGGGCAGTTGACATGCTGACCCGTTCGGCCATCAAGGAGATGATCGTGCCGTCGCTGCTTCCGGTGCTGATACCCGTCGTGGTGGGCATTGGATTCACGTGGATTGCCGGCCCTGGCGCCGGCGCAAAAGTGCTGGGCGGCGTGCTGATGGGTTCGATCATCACAGGATTGTTCGTCGCCATCTCGATGACGACCGGCGGGGGCGCGTGGGACAACGCCAAGAAATACATCGAGGACGGCAACCACGGCGGCAAGGGTTCCGACGCACACAAGGCGGCGGTGACCGGCGACACCGTCGGTGACCCCTACAAGGACACGGCCGGCCCGGCAGTGAATCCGCTGATCAAGATCATCAACATCGTCGCGCTGCTGATCGTGCCGCTGCTGTGAAATTCTCGCTTCCTGACCGCAAGGTCGTCTGCAGGGGAGACTGCTGGATCGCGCCCAATGCAACGGTCATCGGCTCGGTCATCCTCGAGAACAACGCCAGCGTGTGGTTCAACTGCGTGGTGCGCGCGGACCACGACACCATCACCATCGGCGAGAACTCGCAGTTGCAGGACCACTGCGTGGTGCACGTGGACCCGGGATTCCCCGTCACCCTGGGGAGAAACGTCAGCGTGGGCCACATGGCCATGCTGCACGGCTGCACCATCGGCGACGGCACGCTGATCGGCATCAAGGCGGTGATCCTGAACGGCGCCAAGGTGGGAAAGAACTGCCTGATCGGCGCCAACTCGCTGATCGCCGAAGGCAAGGAGATACCCGACGGCTCGCTCGTCGTCGGCTCACCGGGGAAAGTGGTGCGGCAGCTCACGGAGCGGGAAATCAAGTTCATACTCGATGCCGCCGACCAATATTCGCAAGACTTCAAGGTCTACCGCAGGGAACTGCGCGCCGACGAATAGGAGATTAGAGTGCCTGACATAAGGAACCGCGTGCTGACCGCGGCCTTCGTCCCGCTTGTGCTGCTGCTGGCGCATTCGGCGCCGGCCCAGAATTACAAGCCGGAATACAAGCTCTCCACCGTGCTCCCCGGCAGCTACGCCTGGGGCAAGGCGGGCGAACGATGGGCGGCGCTGGTCATCAATGCGAAGATGCACACGCTCAACCAGAAGCACCTGACGCTGTGGGGCTACGCCGCCGATCCACTGATCTTCGTCGTGAGCCGCGAGGTGTGGCAGTCGTGGACACCCGCTGACCGCGAAGCGGTGCGCGCGGCAGCCGTGCAGGCGGGTGCGGAGAATGTGGTCGCCGCGCGCAAGGGTATCGCCGCCCCCGACACCGAGGCGATCAGACAAATCGAAGCGAATGGCGTGACCGTGACCCGCCTCGCGGCGGCGCAGCGGCAGGCATTCCGTACTGCGACGCGGGGCGTGTACGACAAATGGGCGGCGCAGATCGGCCGCGACCTGGTGAAGGACGCCGAAGCCGCGATTGCGAAGAGGTAATCGCGGGCCTTCATGTCAGACCCCGTTGATCCGGGCGCGGGGGAGCCCATAACGCTCCCCCGCGCTTTTTCCATCGAGCGCTGGCTGCTTGCGGTGTCGATGGCGGCGCTGTGCATCATCACGATGGCGAACGTCGTGGTGCGCTACTTCACCAATTTCTCCTTCGCTTTCACCGAGGAAATCTCGGTCTGGCTGATGGTGTTCATGCTGGCGGGCCTTATCTTCGATCGCCTTCATCATCTACAGCCTGCTCGTGCCGCAGGCGACCGTGCCGGCGCTCTTCGCCGCGGGCATTGTTCCTGGCATATTGGCCGGATGCACGCTGATCGCCGTCGGCGTGTGGCTCGCGAAGCGCCATGGCTTTGGCGCGCACGATGACGGCGAACCGGTGCCGCCGCCGTGGAGCAGCTTCAGGGATGCTTTGTGGGGACTTGCCGCCCCGGTGATCATCCTGGGCGGCATGCGCAGCGGCTGGTTCACTCCCACCGAAGCCGCCGTGGTGGCCGCCTTCTACGGATTTTTCGTCGGCACCATCGTCTATCGCGCGCTCACGTGGAAGGACATCTTCGACGTCCTGGCGGAGGCGGCGGAGATCGCGGCAGTGATACTGATCGTCGTCGCCCTCGCCAGCGTATTCGCGTGGGCCAGCAGCACTCTGGGCACTTTCGACCGCCTCGCACACGCCATGATCGGGAGCGGGGCATCGGAAGCGGCGGTGCTGCTCGGCATCACCGCACTGCTGCTGGTCGCGGGAATGTTTCTCGACGCGATCTCGATCTACTTCATCTTCCTTCCGCTGCTGGTGCCGATCGCGCTACACTACAATTGGAACCTGGTCTGGTTCGGAATCGTCGTCACCATGAACCTCGCGATCGGGCAGTTCACGCCGCCCATGGCCGTGAACCTGATGGTGACGTGCCGCATGGCGCGGATTCCGATCGAGTCCACTTTGCCGTGGGTCGTCTGGTTCGTGCTGGGCATGGCCGGGATGCTGCTCGCCATCACTTTCGTGCCGGAAATCGCGCTGTGGCTGCCGCGCACGCTGGGTTATCTGAATTAGGAGTCACGCCGCATGGGTAAACCGCTTCTTCCGATCGGCCTCGCATTGATCGTCGCCGGAACCGTGCTGCTCTGCTATCTCGGCTTCACCGTGTTCCAGGTCATCAATTCACCGCACGACGTTCCGCTCGTCAAGCTCATCGTCAGCCAACTGCGCGTCGAGGACAAGGCGATCTACGGACACGCCGGCGCCGATACCTTCGAGCTCAACGTGAGCGAGCCCGCGCGCACCGTGATCCTCCTCTTCCTCGCCGCCTTTGTCCTGATGGTGCTCGCGAGCGTGGCCAGGACACTCATCTCGGCGGGGATCAGCCTCGTCTCGGCGGCAGGTCGCGTAACCCATGATACGGATGCCACCCGCGCTCACGCCTCCTCCCCCGTGGTGCGCTCGGATTGAGCAACGTTCGGGACTGATGAAAGCCGTCTGGTACACCCGCCAGGGGGCGCCTGCCGAAGTGATGCAATTCGGGGAGCAGCCAGCGCCCCATGCCGCGGCCGGCGAGGTGCGCGTGCGCTTGCACGCTTCGGGCGTGAATCCCGCGGACAGCAATCGCTGCGTTGGACGCACGTATGCGATGGAAGGGCCGCTGATCATTCCGAACAGCGACGGCAGCGGCATCGTAGACGAGGTCGGCGCGGGCGTGGACGCGGCATGGCTCGGCCGGCGCGTGTGGCTCTACAACGGCCAGCGCGCGGGACGGCTGCTTGGCACTGCCGCCGAGTACATCGCGCTCGATGTCGACCTGGTGTCGTGCCTGCCGGACAACGCCGGTTTTTCGGAGGGCGCGTGTCTGGGCATTCCGTGCATGACTGCGCACCGGTGCGTGACGCTGGGTGGCGAGCTTTCCGGCAAAAACGTGTTGGTGACCGGAGGCGCGGGCGCGGTCGGCCACTATGCAATCCAGTGGGCGAAACGCTTCGGCGCGCGCGTGGTTGCCACCGTGAGTTCTCCGGAGAAGGCCGCACACGCGGCCGTCGCGGGCGCCGATCTGACGGTAAACTATCGCAACGAAGATGTCGTGGCGCGCGTGCGTGAGTTCACCGGCGGCACCGGCGTGCATCACATCGTGGATGTGGATTTCGGCGGCAACCTTGCAGTCACCCTGCAACTGGTCACTCCCAATGGCTCGATCGCGTACTACGCGTCGCGCGGCAACGTGGCGCCGGTGCTTTCCGCGCCGGAAGTCATGCGCCGCAACCTCGCGATACACGGCGTGCTGTTGAACGGTGCGCCCCATGCCGCCCGTCGCCGCGCCCAGTCGGATATCGCGCGGTGGCTCCGCGAAGACGGCATGATCCACACCGTGTCCGCGGTCTATCCCCTGGTTCGCACCGCCGAGGCGCACGCCGCTGTCGAGTACGCGCCAAAACGCGGGACAGTTGTGATTGACTGCACGGTGTGAACTGCCCGGCTCTATTGGCGCTTCCCTGACGAATTTGAGCTGTCTTTCGTGTGTTTCCATGGCGATTCGGGTTTGAGCATGCGGCGCGGTTGCGCATCGCGGCGCAACGGCGGAACATCCACCGGAGGTGGAGCATGAATTTTTCCGAGGACCATGATGTCATCGTGATCGGCGCCGGCGCGGGCGGCATGACCGCGGCGTGCGTCGCGGCCGCAGAGGGGCTTGCGACGCTGCTCATCGAGAAGGCGAATCGTGTCGGCGGCACGACTTCCGTCTCGGGCGGCATGGTGTGGGTCCCCGCCAACGCGAAGATGCGTGCTGCGGGAATCACCGATTCGCTCGAGCAGGCCCGGCTCTATCTGAGTCACACGGTTCCCGGTGATTTCCACCGCGAGCTGCGCGAGGTCTTCCTCGCGCGCGCGCCAGAGGCGATCGAGTACCTCGAAGCGCACACGGCGCTTGCCTTAAGGCCCGTGACATTCTATCCGGACTACTACCCGGATCTGCCCGGCGCGACCCTCGGCGGGCGGGTGCTGGAACCCGTCCCGTTCGACGCACGCGAGCTCGGACGCCACTTCGGCCTGCTGCGCCCGCCGCTCCCCGAGTTCATGCTGTTCGGCGGCATGATGGTCGACCGCGCCGACATCCCGCATTTCCGCAAGGCGTGGCGCTCGCTTCCGTCGGCGCTACGCATCGCGCGCGTCGTGGCGCGCCATGCGTTCGATCGCCTCTCGTTCGACCGCGGCGCGCATCTCGTGTTGGGCAACGCGCTGGCGGCGCGCCTGCTCAAATCGGTCGTGACGCTCGATGTGAAGCTGCGCACGTTAACGCAGGTCGCCTCGCTCGCGATGGAGGGCGGGCGCGTGGCCGGAGTTACGCTCGCAGACGGCACCCGACTTGGTGCGCGGCGCGGAGTCATCCTGGCGGCCGGTGGATTTTCGAACGACGCCGAGCTGCGTGCCCGCTATCTCCCCGCCGAAACCGGACCCTCGTCCGCGGCCTGTTCGACGAACTCGGGCGACGGGCTGCGGTTGGGTCTCGCGGCCGGCGGCTGCGTGGTCGAGGAGAACACGAACAACGCATACTGGACGCCGGTTTCGCGCTTCCGGCGCGCCGACGGGACTTCGGCGGTCTACCCCCACACGGTCACCGACCGCGGCAAGCCCGGCTTTATCGCCGTGGACCGCCTCGGACAACGCTTCACCAACGAGGCCGTCTCGTACCACGAGTTCGTCCAGGCCATGTTCCGCGCGCACGCGATTCCGGCCTTCCTGATCTGCGACCGGGCCGGCGTGTGGAAGTACGGCCTGGGGGCGGTGAAGCCGTTCACGCCGTCTCTCGGTGCGTATACGGCAAGCGGCTACCTCGCGCGGGGAGCTTCGATTCGCGCCCTGGCCGGGGCGCTCGGCATCGACCCGGCGGCACTGGAGGCGACCGTACTGCGCCACAACGAGGATGCGCGCACGGGGGTCGACCAGGCGTTCCGCAAGGGCGGCAACCCATACGGGAAGTATCTTGGTGACGCCGAGCACACGCCCAATCCCTGCATGGCGCCGATCGAGCGGGGCCCCTTCTACGCGGTTGCCCTGTACCCCGGCGATCTCGGCACCGCGGCGGGCCTGCGCACGAACGTGCATGCACAGGTGCTCGACGCCGCGGGCGCACCGATCGCGGGGCTCTACGCCTGCGGCAACGACATGAACACGATCATGAACGGCGGCTACCCGGGGCCGGGCATCACGCTCGGGCCGGCGTTGACGTTCGGCTATATTGCAGGCCGGCACCTCTCGCGCGCAGAGAGTCCCGCAAGGTGACCTCGCGGCGAGCAGCAAGCCCGCACCTTCCGCGCCATGCCCCGGCAGGCCGAACATGAAGGGTGCAGAAAACGTGGACTGTGTCGAATTAGTCGCTCTTATTCTCCACGTAAGACCGCTGAGTCAAAACCAAGGACACACGCTACGGCTATCCGTCGTGTGGTGCTTGGGTTTCACTTGGGCTTAATGCCGGCACTCTTGATGACCTTGGCAATGCGCGCAGTCTCGCTTCTGACGAAGCGCCCGAGTTCCTCCGGCGTGCTGGTCTGGGTCTCCACGCCCACGCTCGCCAGCCGCTTCATCACAGTAGGATTGGTGAGCGCCTTGTGCAACTCCTGATTGAGCCGGTTGACGATTTGGCGGGGCGTGTCCGCGGGCGCGAACATGCCGTACCAGGTGTCATCCGTCAAATCTGGAAAGCCGGCTTCCGCGGATGTCGGCAAATCGTCAAGCGGTGATCCCCGTGTTTCTGAGAGCACGACCAGGGGACGCACCCGGCCGGCCCGGGCCAGCGGCACGACGCCGACGATCGAGGCCACCACCATGTCGATCTCGCCACTGGCAAGCGCGGCAAGCGCCGCCGACGCGCCCTTGAATGGCACATGCACGATGTTGATACCGGTGCGAGTTTGTATCAATACCGATGTGAGATGATTCGCGGAGCCCATCCCGCCCGAGCCGACGTTGAGCTTGCCAGGATTCTTGCGCGCGAGGGCGATCAGCTCCTTAAGCGTCCTTGCCGGTACCGTGGGATGGACCACCAGCACCTTGCGGGTGATGCCCACCCTGGTCACCGGCGCAAGATCTCTCTCGGGATCGTAGTTGAGCTTTGCGTACAGCAGCGGACTGATGGCGATCAGCGGCGAGCTGAGCACCATGGTATAGCCATCAGGCGCCGCCTTGGCCGCGAGCTCAAGACCGAGATTGCCGCCTGCGCCCGGCCGGTTGTCGGGTACGACCGGCTGGCCGAAACTCACTTGCGCAGTCATTGTCTGCGCGATGGCTCTACCCACGGTGTCGGTACCGCCGCCGGGCGGGAACGGCAGAATCAGCCGAACAGGCTTGCTCGGATAGTCCTGCGTCCAAACGGTTATCGGCACCGCAAGTACGATGAGGGCGATCACAGCGGGCGGCAACCTGGCAAGAAACGACATGACATTCTCCTCTATTGCAGGAACCGTGAAACCGGTTGCGGCAGCCAAAGTATCAGGCTGGCCTTGCTGCCGCGTCAAGCAGCGCACTTCCCTGTTCATGGCGCTTGCGTGCTAAGTTGTTGCAGACGGCGGTGTTAGGTTGCGGATCCTCCAGTAAGCAGGAACAGCCTGTTTTTGCGCGGAATTTAGCCTCGATTGCCCCGACTCGCCGGGCTTACCCGCACCTTCAGACTCTGGCGGTTCGCCGAGATGTGTTCCGGGATCGGGGCTTTTCACATTGTCGTTATCACCCATCCGTCATTTGCCTGCCGGTCCCGAATTCGACCCGTAGACCACGATACAATTGATACTCTCCCCGCGTCAGCGGCTCATCGGAACGATCCTTCTTATGAAGATGGAGCCAAGCGGCACGCCCCCTGTCATCGAGGCCGTCGCGACGGCGCTGCCGCCGCACGAGATCCGCCAATCGGATGCCCAGGCGCTGGCACGCCGGGTGTTCGATCGCGACCCGTCCGAGATCGAACGCCTGATGCCGGTCTTCGCCCATGCTGGGATCGAGCGCCGCTTCTCCTGCATGCCGCTCGAATGGTATTCTCGACCCCACGGCTGGCGCGAGCGGAACGATCTCTACGAGCAGCATGCGCTTGCATTGCTCGAGCGTGCGACCGTCGGCTGTCTCGCCAAGGCTGGCCGCAGAGCCGACGAGATCGATGCGATCGTATGCGTCTCGACCACCGGCATCGCGGCGCCGAGCCTCGATGCGCGGTTGATGGAGCGGCTCGCCTTCCGGCGCGACGCGAAGCGGCTTCCGGTCTTCGGGCTCGGCTGCGCCGGCGGCGTCGTCGGGCTCGCGCGCGCAGCCGACCTGCAGCGCGCAATGCCGGGCGGTCGTGTCCTGCTGCTCGTCGTCGAACTCTGTGCCCTCACGTTTCGCGAGGCGGATCATTCCAAGAGCAACATTATCGCAACCGCCCTGTTTGGCGACGGCGCGGCGGCGGTGCTGATCGGTCCCGAGGGTGAGGGCGCGCGGATCGGCGCCGGCGGCGAGTTCACCTGGCCCGATTCCCTTTCGGTAATGGGATGGCGCATCGAGGATGACGGGTTCGGCGTACTGTTCTCGCGCGATATCCCAACGCTGGTGCGCCGCAAATTGCGCGGCGTAACCGACAGCTTCCTCGCCGACCACGGCCTCGCGCGACGCGACCTCGCCGGACACATCTGTCATCCTGGCGGTGTAAAGGTTCTCGCCGCGCTCGAAGATGCGTTCGACCTTGCACCGGGCGCGCTCACCACATCGCGCGCGGTGTTGCGCGACGTCGGAAATCTGTCGGCCGCAACGGTGCTGTTCGTGCTCGAGCGGATGTTCGGAGACGGCACGCCCGCCGGCCGCCATCTTGTCTCAGCCCTCGGCCCTGGGTTCACCGCGGCGTTTCAGCTCGTCGACATGCCATGACACCGCTCTTGTGGTTGCTTGGTTTCGTCGTCCTGCAGCGCCTCGCCGAGCTGGTCTACGCGCGGCGCAACGCACGACGTCTGCTCGCTGCCGGCGGCGTCGAGCATGGCCGCTGTCACTATCCGCTACTCGTGGCGCTTCACGTTGCGTGGCTCGCATCGATTGCAGCGTTCGTGCCGCCGGCGACGCCGCCCGACCGGGTCTTGCTTGTCGTCTTTCTGATCCTCCAAGTTGCTCGGGTCTGGATCATCGCGAGCCTGGGCCGCTATTGGACCACGCGGGTCGTAACATTGCCCGGCGCGCCGCTGGTTCGTCGCGGTCCCTACCGGTTCATGCGCCATCCGAACTACCTGCTGATCGCGTGCGAGATCGCGGTGCTGCCGCTGATATTCGGCGCGTGGCGGATCGCGCTCGCCTTCTCGATCGCGAACACCGTCCTACTCGCCTGGAGGATCAGAGTTGAGAATACCGCGCTGGGGCCGCGCCGGGCTGCCGGCACCCAGCGTGCCGGATAGACCGAGTTCACGCCCAAACCCGGCCAGAAAAGCCCAGTTCATACGGTCTACCGTTTGGAGAAGCGTACGGCACAC
This sequence comes from Betaproteobacteria bacterium, assembly GCA_016199545.1. Taxonomy (GTDB): domain Bacteria; phylum Pseudomonadota; class Gammaproteobacteria; order Burkholderiales; family SG8-41; genus DSOT01. The sequence goes on from JACQGN010000315.1 coordinate 23,180, forward strand.
CCCCCTCCACCGGCGTGCTCAC
>JACQGN010000316.1 GCA_016199545.1 Betaproteobacteria bacterium
GAAGAACACGTAAAACCGGGCGAAGAAGATTTCTGAGATAGAAGACTTCGAAGAAGATCGACTAAGAAAATACACGACGTTCATCCCGACCAATTCACACGACTATCGGAACGACGGTGACACCGTGCTGTCCGGCTCGCGCCCGCATAATTTGCATTATGTGTAAATGGCCTCAAGGCAAAGGCTTGATCCCCCCGCCCGCCCAGCGCGTCGCTGCGCGCGGGGCTTCAGCCGCTGCGCGGCTTGCGCTCCCCGTGCTCGCGCCACGCTTCCCGTCCGCCCCCAAGGGGCTCCCCATGAATCGTGCTCACGCCCACACTGGTTTCGACCCGGCGGGCTAGATGGTTGCGCTACTGTGCGCCGCCCTTGGCCCGCCGTTTCATTGGTATAACCTTGGCAGGGCGCTTGATCTGATTGCAATGCGTCGCCCACTCGTGCATCAAAGCGCGGCGCTTCTCGAACAAGTCGCCGCGCCGGTATGCTGCCTCGACCTGATCGCTCACAGTATGAGCCAGTGCCATTTCGCAAACTTCGCGCGGGTAATTGGTGCGCTCGGCTGCCCAATCGCGGAACGATGAACGGAAGCCGTGTACGGTCAGATCGCTGCGCTCCATGCGTTTGAGCAGCTCCAGCATGGCCATATTGGATAGCGGCGCCTCATCCCTTTGTCCGGGAAACACGTAATCTCCTTGGCGCTTCGCCAGAAGGCCCTGCAGCAGCTTCACGGCCCGCAGGGATAGCGGAACCCTATGCTCGCGATGCGCCTTCATCCTGGCCGCCGGAATCGTCCACAGCGCCGCGTTCAAGTTGATTTCGTCCCACTTGGCACCGATGACCTCACCCGTGCGGCCGGCCGTCAGGACCGTGAACTCCAGCGTGCGGGCCGCGATGCCTTCCTGCGCCCGCAGCGCTTGCATGAAAGTGCTGATCTCATCGAAGGGCAGGGCCGCATGGTGCTTTACGCGTTTGCGCTTTTCGAGCCTCGGTAAGAGGTTGTCCAGGTGGCCGCGCCAGCGCGCCGTATTGTCGCCCGCGCGGTAGCCGCGCGACGTTGCCCAATCGAGCACCGATTCAATGCGCCCGCGCACGCGGGTTGCTGTCTCGGGCTTTTCCGTCCAGATCGGCTCTAGCGCCTTTAGCACTAGGCCAGTGTCAACACCCTGAACCGGCAGCGCGCCGAATACCGGCCCGCAGTAGGTTTCGATGGTGTTCGTCCACTGCTCGGCATGCTTTACGTTCTTCCACCCAGCGCGGTGCGCCTTGATGTACGCCGCGGCACATTCTGCGAAAGTAATGGAGCGCGCGGCATCAAGCGCATTACTCGCTGCTGCCGCGTTGCGGGCTTCAATCGGGTCAACCTTAGCCAGCAGCAGCTTGCGGCAATCGGTGGCCTTGGCGCGCACCTCGGCAAGCGTGACGGTGTGCTCGGCCCCCAGCCCCATTTCCCGGGCGCGTCCGTTCAGCATGTACCGAAACAACCAGGACTTGCTGCCGCTCGGGCTTACTTGCAGGTACAGTCCGCCACCGTCGGCGTGGTAGCCAGGTTTACGCTTTGCCTGTACAGTCTTGACCGACAGTCGATTATGCTTGCGCGCCATTTATTACCCCCGTATCTACCCACAAATGATATCAGGATGTTGCCGGACTACCTTGGGCGTGTCAAGACACTAATCGGTATTTACTATCTATGAGCGGCTCATTTATTGGACTTTCTAGGATTATTCTGGATGCTATCTAGGCGGACACTCTCTCCGCCAACACCTTTCCGATGAGCGACTCGGCATTCTGGCGCTTCTCGCTGCGGTTTTACGCGATTCCAGGCGTGGGCCCCGCGTGCATCGACCTGCAGGATCGCTGCAGGGTTGACGTCAACGTGCTGCTCTATCTCCTGTTTCTCGCAGACCAAGGTCGCGCAGTCAGCCGGGAGGATGCGGCGCGCATCGATGCCGGGATGCGCTCCTGGCGCGAAGGCGTCGTGGTCCCGCTGCGGGCGGCGCGCCGCAGTCTCAGGACCCCGATCGGCTCGTTCGACCGCGACGCCGCCGAAACGCTGCGCGCGAACGTGAAGCGAATCGAGTTGGAGGCGGAACGCATTCAGCAGGAGACGCTGGAACGGATGAATCCGGCCCCCGCGACAGGCGCATCAACATCCTCGCGTGCCGGCGCAGCACGCACCAACCTCGCCGCTTACGGCGCCCACCTGGGCGGATTGCCCGATGAACTGCTCGCGCCGCTATTGCAGGCATTTGACGCCGGATCCGCTGCGCCAGATTGAGAATCTACCGCGCCTCGACCGCCGCGCGCCTGTGATATTCTCGGCTCCTTCGTGGCTGTAACAGGATGCCGTCTGCCTGCCCCCTCACCCTGACCCTCTCCCCCGCGATCGGGGGAGAAGGGATTCAATGTTTTGCGCGCTCTCAGAAAATGCAACGATTGTTTTCGGCTGCCTGCTTGCGATTGGCGAGGTAAACGTGACGTACGGCATCGGATTCCCCGACAGGAAGGTCATGGCGGAGCTTACCGCGAGGATGCTGCTCGAGGTCGAAGCCGTACGCTTCATGACGGAGAAGCCCTTTATCTATACCTCCGGCCTTGCGAGCCCTGTCTACACGGATTGCCGGCGGCTCATCTCGTTCCCGCGCGTGCGCCAGGCCCTGATCGATTTCGGCATTGCGACCGTCGGGCGCGACGTCGGTTTCGAGTGCTTCGACGCGGTGGCAGGCGGGGAGACGGCGGGCATACCCTTCGCGGCGTGGTTCGCCGACCGCCTCGGCCTGCCCATGCTCTACGTGCGCAAGAAAGCGAAGGGTTTCGGCCGCAATGCGCAGATCGAAGGTAACGTCGTCGAGGGACAGCGCGTGCTGCTGGTGGAAGATCTCGCGACCGACGGCGGCAGCAAGGTGAATTTCTGCAATGCGTTGCGGGCGGCCGGCACCCGCGCCGAGCACGTCTTCGTGTTCTTCTACTACGACATCTTCCCGGACGGCACCAAGGCGTTGACCGACATGGGCGTCACGATGCACGCGCTCGCCACCTGGCGCGACGTCCTCCCCGTGGCGAAGGCGAATGGCACGTTCGCGAAGTCAACGCTCGACGAAGTGGAGAAGTTCGTGCGCGATCCACGCGCATGGTCCAAGGCGCATGGCGGGACGGCGGGAGCTGGCGGCGAGTAGCGACGAGGCGATGCGCGCCGCTTCGTCGGAGTCTGGCCGCGTCCGATGGCTTCCCTAGGCTACCGCGTGCTCCGGCCGTTCCTGCGGCTGGTGTCGCCGGAAACCGCCCATCGTCTCGCGATCGGGGCGCTCAAGGCCGGCCTGTCCGGACGCCGCCGCGAACCCGACGATCCAATTCTGGCGTCACGGGTATGGGGACTCGACTTTCCTAATCCGGTGGGACTTGCGGCGGGTTTCGACAAGGACGCCGAGGTGATGGGGCCGATGCTGGCGCTCGGTTTCGGCTTCGTCGAAGCTGGGACGGTGACGCCGCATCCACAGCCCGGCAATCCCCGGCCGCGGCTCTTTCGCCTGGACGAGGACGAGGCGGTGATCAATCGTTTCGGTTTCAACAGCCGGGGGCTCGGCCCGTTCGTCGAGAGACTGGCAAAGTGGCGGGCAGGCAGCGCCCGTGGAATTGTCGGGGCCAACGTTGGCAAGAACCGGGAAACACAGGATGCGGCCGCCGATTACGTCGCCGGCATCGAGACAATGTGCGGGAGCGCCGATTACCTGGTGTGCAACGTGTCATCACCCAACACGCCCGGGCTGCGCTCGCTTCAGGCGCGCGTGCCGATCGCGAACCTGCTGCGATGCGCGCTCGAAGCCCGGCAACGCTGCGCGCAGGATACGGCGCGGCGGCCGCCGCTCCTCGCGAAAGTGGGGCCCGATCTGGATGAGGTCCAGATGCGCGACATCGCCGAAGTTGCGCTCGCGTCGGGTGTGGACGGATTGATCGTCGGCAACACCACGGTCACGCGCCCCGGAGGGCTTCGCAGCCGCCATGCAGGGGAAACGGGCGGGCTGTCGGGGCGGCCCCTGCTGTCGCCATCGACCGCGTGCCTCGCGCAGATGTACCGTTTGACCGCGGGCCGTCTCCCGATCATCGGCTGCGGCGGCATCGCGAGCGGCGCTGACGCGTACGCGAAGATCCGCGCGGGCGCAACGCTGGTGCAACTCTACTCAGCCCTCGTCTTTCAGGGTCCCGGACTGATTGCAGAAATCAAGCGTGATCTCGTGCATCTGCTGCGCGCCGATGGCTTTAGCTCCGTCGCTGATGCGATCGGCGCCGATCATCGAAAGTCATGAGAGTGAGCAACAGGACGAACTCACCAGCTCTTGGAGGAGGGGTGCCGGCGAAGCCGGCGGGGTGGTGAGTACGCGCTCCGTGCATCGCAACCACCCCGGCCCTGCGGTCCACCCCTCCTTGCGAAGGAGGGGAGTCGTCCTCTTGTTGGGGGTCTTAGGTGCGTTACTGGGCGGCCGGGTGTTTGCCGCAGCGCCGAGGCCGCTACGGCCTGAGGTGGCGGCGTTCATCGACGAGATGGCGCAGAGGCACCAGTACGATCGCACGCTGCTCTGGCGCGTTCTGGGCAGGATCAAGCCGCGCGCCTCCATCCTGCGCGCGATATCGGCGCCGGGGACCGCGCGCCCCTGGTACGTGTTTCGGGAGCGCTATATCGATGATGTGCGCATTACCGAAGGCGCAAGATTCTGGCGCCAGCACGCCGAGGTGATAGGGCGGGCGAGCCGCGAGTTCGGCGTGCCGGAGGAGATCATCGTCGCCACGATCGGCGTCGAGACCCTGTACGGGCGCGACACCGGCAACTTCAAGGTCGTGGAAGCGCTGGCGACGCTCGCGTTCGACTACCCGCCACGCGCCGATTTTTTCAGGGGCGAACTCGAACAATTCCTGCTCCTCGCGCGGGAAATCAGGCTGGACATGACGCGCGTGACGGGGTCGTATGCAGGCGCGATCGGCATTCCCCAGTTCCTGCCGAGCAGCTATCGGAAGTACGCCGTGGACTACGATGGCGATGGCAAGCCGGATCTGATGGGCGCGCCGGCAGACGCCATCGGCAGCGTCGCCAACTATTACCGCTCGTTCGGGTGGGAGGCGGGCGGAGCCGTTGCGGTGCCCGCCGAAGCCGCGGCCAGCGCCGTGGATGCCGTGCTCGCGGCGGGAATCAAGCCCCATAGCACCGTCGTCGCATTGATGCAGCGCGGCGTGGTTCCGCTTGCCGCGGTACGCGACGATGCGCAGGCGGCGCTCTTCTCCCTCGAAACCGAATCCGGCATCCAATATTGGCTCGGTCTGCAGAACTTCTACGTCATCACCCGCTACAACCGGAGCGTCAACTACGCGATGGTGGTGTACGAACTTGCGCGCGAACTGCGCAGCGTGATCCAACGGGAGGGAAGCAATCCCGTTCCCGAGCGGGAGATGACGCCCGCCCCGTGACCCGGCTTGCGCCGGTTGTCAGGTTTGCGCGCGGGGAAACGCGACCAGGTGATTCATGTCGAGCCGGATACCGATCGGCTCGCCGATGTCGTGATCGTGGTGGCTGGGCACCAGTGACAGGACGCGCCCGCCGCTGGGCAGCTGCAGGGTATAGAGGAATTCCGCGCCGCGGAACGCCTTGTGTACGACCTGCGCGCGCATCGGGCTGGCATCGTCGTGCACGATATCGTCGGGACGCGTGAGCACGTCGACCGGCGCACCGTGGCCGCAGGCCTCCGGCAGCGGGCCCCGTACCACGCCGAGTTCGATCCGGACTTCGTCGTGTCCGGTAACCGTGCCCGGAAGAAAGACGCCTTGTCCGATGAAGTCGGCGACAAAGCGCGTCGCCGGTTCGTGATAGAGCTGGTAGGGCGTTCCCCATTGCTCGATGGCGCCTTCCGCCATGATGCCGATCTCGTCGGCGATATTGAAGGCTTCGTTCTGCTCGTGCGTGACGAGGATTGCCGTCGTGTTCTGCTGCTTCAGGATGTCGCGCACCTCCTGGGCGAGGCGCTCTCGCATCGTGACGTCGAGATTGGAAAACGGTTCGTCGAGCAGCATCACGTCGGGGCGCGGCGCCAGCGCCCGCGCCAGCGCGACACGCTGCTGCTGTCCGCCGGAGAGTTCGTGCGGATAGCGGTTCGCGACCTGTTCGAGGCCGACGGTAGCAAGCAGCTCCGAAACGCGGCCCGCGGGCTGTATATCGCCGGCCGTGCGCAGACCGAAGGCAATGTTGCGCGCGACCGTGAGGTGAGGGAAGAGCGCGAAATCCTGGAACACGATGCCGACGCGGCGCTTCTCGGGCGGCGTCGTGTCGCCGGGCCGGCTCATGACTACGCCATTGATTGCAATCGCGCCGGCGGTCACCGGCTCAAAACCGGCGATGCAGCGCAGGACAGTGGTCTTGCCGCAGCCGCTTGCACCGAGCAGGCATGCGATCATACCTTTATCCACATATATCGTGAGGTTACTCAACACCTCGCGGTCGCCATATGAGTGTCGTACATTGCGCAACTCCAGAAGGGCCGACATGCTGCAATTATACCGGCCAAAAGATGATAATGATTCTTGTTACAATGAGTTATCTCTGTGGCTAATCGCTTTTTCTACGATCAAAGCGTATGAACGCTGTTTTCCAGGCTGAAACCGTAAGCCCGCGCAGGTGGTTGCGGAGACCCAGCGCGCTGAACACGTTCGCGGTCACGGTGGCCGTACTGCTCGCGGTGCCCGTGATCGTGGTGATCTTGAATGTTTTCATGCCGAGCCAGGGGACCTGGGACCACCTTGCGGCGACCGTTCTTCCCGAATACATCCGTAATTCCCTCGGACTGTTGCTGGGCGTGGCCTACGGTGTGGTGACGATAGGCGTCACGGCTGCATGGCTGACCACGATGTGCCAGTTTCCCGGGCGGCGATTGCTCGAATGGGGGCTGCTGTTGCCAATGGCGGTGCCGGCGTACGTCATGGCCTATGCTTATACCGATCTGTTGCAGTTCGCCGGTCCGCTGCAGACGGCGCTGCGCGAGTCGATGGCGTGGGGGCCGCACGACTACTGGTTTCCCGACGTGCGCTCGCTTTTCGGCGCGGTGGCGATGCTCTCGTTCGTGCTCTACCCCTACGTCTACCTGCTCGCGCGCGCCGCGTTTCTAGAGCAGTCCGACAGCATGCTGGAGGTCGCGCGCGCCTCGGGCTACGGGCCGTGGCGGACCTTCGCGCACGTTGCGCTGCCGCTCGCGAGGCCCGGCATCGTCGCGGGCACGGCGCTCGCGTTGATGGAGACACTCGCCGACTTCGGCACGGTTTCCTATTTCGGCGTGCAGACCTTTACCACCGGCATCTATCGCGCGTGGTTTTCTCTCGGGGATCCGGTCGCGGCTGCGCAACTCTCGGCAACGCTCCTGGGCTTCGTTTTTGCGGTGCTCCTGATCGAGCGCATGAGCCGCGGCCGGGCGAGCTTTCACAACACCGCGCATCGCAAGCGCCTGCCGTACCCGTATCGGCTTACGGGGTTCAAGGCGCTCGTGGCTTTGGTGGCTTGTGGCATTCCGCTGGCGCTGGGATTCTTCGTGCCGGCGGGAATCCTCCTGCATCTCGCGCTGGCGTCGGGCGATGTGGAATTCGGGACGCGCTACATCGAGCTCACGTTCAACACCGTCACTCTCGCCCTGTGCACTGCCGGCATCGCTGTGCTCGTGGCACTGCTCCTTGCGTATGCCGGACGTACGGCCCCGAGCCGCTGGGCAAGGTGGGCAAACCGGGTTGCGGGACTGGGATATGCAGTGCCTGGCGCAGTTGTCGCGGTCGGGGTCCTCATCCCGGTCACGCGCTTGGACCATGCGCTGGCGGGCACAATCGAGTGGGTCACCGGCGTGGCGCCAGGGCTGATCCTGACCGGCGGGATCGCAGCACTGGTGTATGCCTACCTCGTGCGTTTCTTCGCGGTATCGCTGCAGACGGTCGACGCCGGGTTGGCGAAAATTACGCCGAACATGGATGCTGCCGCCCGCTCGCTGGGACTGGGGCCCGCCTCAACCCTGCTCCGGGTGCACGCGCCGTTGCTGTGGCGGAGCACGGTGATCGCGGGTTTGCTCGTATTCGTCGACGTGATGAAGGAATTACCGGCCACCTTCGTGATGCGTCCGTTCAACTTCGACACGCTGGCCGTGCATGCCTTCAACCTCGCGTCGGACGAACGCCTCGCCGAAGCCTCGACGGGCGCCTTGACCATCGTTGCCGTGGGACTGCTGCCGATCGTGCTGCTGTCGCATTTCATGCTGCGGCAGCGCCCCGGCACAGGATAGGCAGCGACGGTTTATTTGAAGCCGGCCCGGTCGAATATCTTCTGCGCGAGCGGCTGATTTTTCCCGAGCAGCCCGACGTTGAGATCGTCGGACTTGAAACGGCCGAGCGAGGCGAGTTCCGCGTTGTCGAGCGGCGCAGTTTTCACCGCCGGCCATTCGTTGTTGCCGTTTGCAAAATACGCTTGCGCCTCGTCGCTTGCCAGATACTCGAGAAAGCGCACGGCCGCCGCGCGATGCGGCGCGTGCTTCAGCACCGCAGCCCCCGAGACGTTCACGTGCGTGCCGAAGCTCTTCTGGTTGGGCCAGATCAGTCCGACCCGTTCGATGGCACGCCGGTGCTCGGATTTCGCGGATTTCATGAGCCGAACGTAGTAGTAGCTGTTGCTGATGGCGACGCCGCACTCCCCCGACGCGACGGCGAGGATCTGGTCGGTGTCCCCGCCTTTGGGCGCGCGGGCGAAGTTGGCGACTACCCCGCGGGCCCACTGCTCGGCCTTCTGTTCTCCCCAATGTTCGATCAGCGCGCTCATCAGCGACAAGTTGTACACATGGCCGCCCGAGCGCGTGCAGACCTTGCCCTTGAGGGCGGGGTTCGCCAGGTCTTCATAGTTTTGCGCGCGCGCCGGGTCGAACGACTGCTTGTTATAGACGATCACGCGTGCCCGCGCCGAAAATCCGAACCACTGCTTGTTTGGCGCGCGCATGCTTTCCGGGAGCCGGGTTTCCAGCACTTTGGAGTCCACCGGCGCGAACAAGCCGAGCTGCTCGGCTCGCCACAGGCGCCCGGCATCGACCGTGACCAGGACGTCCGCAGGGCTTCTGGCGCCTTCATTGCGCAGCCGCTCGATCAGAGGGTCTTCCCCGGCTTCGATGCGGTTGATGGCGAGGCCCGTGAGCTTGGTGAAATTGCCATAGAGCGCTTCGTCGGTTTGGTAATGCCGGGAAGAGTAGAGATTCAGCATCTTGTCCTGAGCCATTGCCGCGAAAGTGGGAAGGAGCGCGGCAGCGACCAGGACAGCGTGGAAAAATCCTTTTGGATCAAACATAAGTGGCCTCCAATGTGTCAATCAAGTAACGTCTGGCCACACTATAATAATGAGAATCACTCGTATTTGCAAATGCGAGTGATTCGCAAATATAAATTGCCTCAAACGGCTCTAACGACGTGAAGTTACAGTGCGCCGGAAGATCGATACGGGGGCACGGGCAGTCCGGGGACGGAATGCCTGCCGCCGGCGCGTGCGAAGGCAACGCGCTGCGAGGAGACCATTGGACGCTATATCAGAGGTCGAGGCGGCGTGCGCCGTTATACCGTCTTTCCCAGTAGCGCTCGCTCATGTTGACGATTTCGACGTTGCCGCCCCGGCTCGGCGAATGGATGAAGCGCTGCTCGCCAAGGTAGATGCCGACGTGGGAGAACGGCCGGCGCAAGGTATTGAAAAACACCAAGTCTCCCGGCTGCAGCTCATCGCGATCCACGGTGCGTCCGATCCGGCTGATGTCGGACGCGCTTCGCGGCAGACCCGTGCCGATCTGGTTGAACACGTAGCGCACGAAACCGCTGCAGTCAAAACCGGTCACAGGCGTATCGCCGCCGTAGCGATACTTGATCCCCATGAGAGAAAGGGCCTGAAGCATGAGTTCGTGCGCGCGCCCGAAATACTGTTCGGCGGCGCCCGCAATCGTGAAAGCCGGAGGGCCGTTTTCGTCATTTGCTGCAACTGCGCTCCCGGTCGTTACGCACAGGATTGTCGCCGCCACGATTCCAATTCGTCGCATGTCCCCCACCTCCCCATCACAACCGGCTGATAAGTATAACGAATTACGGGCCTTCGCGGACAGCACGCCACGTAATCGCGTACACTCGGTTCCCGGACAGCCGTTTAGATGCTGATGCAGAACGATATTTCATCGGGTTTCCCCCGTTGGGCGCTCTTGCCGTTCGCGGGCGTTTGCGGGTGCGTGCTGGCGCAGAGCACGGTGCTGGAGGTAATTCCGCTGAAATACCGGACAGCGGACCAGGTGATACCCATCGTGCAGCCGCTCCTGCCGCGCGACGCAAGCATCAGCGGGTTGCAGAATCAGCTTGTTATCCGCACGACGCCCGCCAATCTGGAGGAGATCAAGCGCGTTCTGGCGAGTGTGGACACGCTGCCGCGCCGCCTGGTCATCACCGTGAGGCAGGACGCGGATGCGGCTGCGAGCCGCCGGGATGCGGAGGTATCCGGCAGGGTGGGGAGTGACCGGGCGCGCGTCGTCGTTCCGGGCAGCTCGGAGCAGCGGGGCGGAACGGTCGTACTCCAGGACGGCGACAACCGGGTTCGGGCGCGCATTTTCGACACGCGGTCTGGAGGGTCCGACCGGAACACCCAGACCGTGCAGGTGCTCGAGGGAAACAGCGCGTTGATCAGCGCGGGACGATCGGTTCCCGTGCCGCGCCGGCGTATCGTGCGCAGCGTGGTCGGAGGACGCGTCGTCGAGCAGGTGCTCGAAGACGTTGAGTATCGGGACGCCGTTACCGGTTTCTACGTGCGGCCACGCCTTACCGGCGAGGTCGTTACGCTGGACGTGAGCCCGCAGCATGACACGCTGAACCGCGAGATCCCCGGCGGGGTGAACGTGCAGCGCGTCACGACAACGGTATCGGGCCGTCTTGGAGAATGGATCGAATTGGGCGGCCTGGGTCAGGAGCGCGCCGACCAGCGCTCGGTGCTGCTCGGTTCGACCAGCCGCGCCGCGTCGGATACGCGGCGCGTGCTGATCAAGGTTGAAGAAGCCAGGTAGTCTTCGGAGCAGACCGTCACACCCAGTGCGCGCCGTCCTCCGGACCAAAGACGTTGCCCAGCATCAGATCGCGCAGGTTCTGCAGTTCCATCAGGACGCTGAACGGAAACCCCTGACGGCCGCCCCGGGTGTCGTTGAGCAGCGAGTCGAAGTATTGCGTAAGCTTGGCGCGCTCTTCGCGCAGTTCGACGATCGTATTCGCAATGCGCGGATAGCCGTCGACCAATGCCTGCGGGTAGTCCTTTCCCCCGAGCGTTCGGAAATAACTGTCTGCATCCACGGAAAGTTCGACGTTTTCGGCCATCTCGGTTCCTCGTTGAAAAGGTCTTTTCAAGCTTCGACAGGCATCAACCAACAAGTCTAGACTAACGCATCCGCAGCGGCAACGATGCGTTCATCTCGACGCTTGCCGCCGCGCCAAGATACGCGCATATACGTATGATATGATGAAAAAATTCGCAGCGGCTCGGGAAAACCTCTGCTTCCGGAATTACGGAACCTCGATGGGAGCGTTTGGCTCAGGCCCGGCTCGGAGGGGAGCCGCGTCATTCACGTGGCAAGGGGATTGATGTTGGGGGCGGGCATCGGCACGTGGAACCACTGGATACTTCGATGGGCGCGCTTTGTCCTGCTCGCCGTATCGCTCGCGGCGCTCGCGCAGGAACTGGTCGTCATTACCGATGCCCAGATCGCGCGGCTTGCAGAAAAGTTCGGACCGGTAGCGAAGAACCGGCTCACGGGGTGGCGGGACATACTGACCCAGCCGAAATACAAGAAGCTGCCGGAGCGCCAAAAGCTGGAGTTCGTCAACGATTTCATGAACCAGACCCCGTTCGTCGACGACATCGTGCATTGGGGCAAGACCGACTATTGGGCGACGCCGGTCGAATTTCTGTCGACCAACGGCGGGGACTGCGAGGATTTCTCGATCGCGAAGTATTTCACGCTGCGCGCGCTTGGAGTTTCCGATGAAAAGCTCCGGATCACCTACGTGAAGGAAATAGTGCAATACAACCAAGCGCACATGGTGCTGGCCTATTTCCCAAGCCCCGACGACGAGCCGCAAGTCCTCGACAATATCAACAAGTCGATATTGCCGGCGTCCGCCAGGACGGACCTGCTGCCGGTGTACAGCTTCAACGGCTCGGGTCTGTGGCTCGCCAAGGAGCAGTCGGGACGCCAGCAGTCGGTCGGCAGCTCGGATCGGATCGGTCACTGGAAAGACCTGCAGTCCCGCCTGCGCGGGGCGACGTAATAATTTGAGTGACGTAATCAAAGGGGCGGAGTCGATATGAAACTTTCCCGCTTGTTGGTCGGCCTGATTTCCCTGTTATGGGTACTGGTGTTCATTGCGACGCTGCTGATCGTGATCAACAGCACCCAGGACTACCTCGAACGCGCCATGGAGTCGCACGCGCAGGATGCGGCGACATCGCTCGGACTCTCGATCACGCACAGCGCCAAGGTCAAGGACGTGGGCACCATCGACACCATGGCGAACGCGATCTTCGACCGGGGCTACTACCGTGAAATCTTGGTGAAAGGAACCAAAGGGAACGTCATCGTCGAGAAAAAGGTGGACCAGGCGGTGAAGGGGGTTCCCCAGTGGTTCATCGACTACCTCCCGCTGGCGACTCCGCGCATGAGCGCAACGGTGATGGACGGCTGGCGGCAGGTCGCCGTGGTCGAGGTCGTGAGCCATTCCGGCCACGCCTACGCCGAGCTGTGGCGGGTGTCGGCGCGTTCCTTCTGGGTGCTGCTCGTCGTCGGCATCGCCTCGCTGATCGTGGTTCTCGTGGTGCTCAGGCTCGCGCTGAAACCGCTCGACGCCATGGAACAGCAGGCGATCGACATCTCCAAACGCAAGTTCACGATCCTCGACAAGCTGCCGTGGGCGCGCGAACTGCACCGCGTCACGATCGCGCTGAATTCGATGTGCCTGTCGGTTGAGCGCATGCTGACCGAGCAGACCGAGCTCGCCGAGAACATGCGCAGGAAGGCTTACGTCGACGGGGTGACCGGCCTGATGAATCGCAATGATTTCAACGAGCGGCTCAACCACTTGATCGGCGCGCCCACCAAGTTTGCCGCCGGGGTGATTGCGATCGTGCGCATCCGCGGTTTTGTCGGCTACAACCAGCGCAACGGCCGGGCCGAGGGCGATGCCTTGCTCAAGCGCGTGGCGGAATTGCTTAAAGGCATGTTTCCGCCCAACGACCGCACGTTGCTCGCACGGCTCGACGGTCCCGAGTTCGCGGTCGTGGTGCCGGACGTGCTGGAGGCCGACGTTCCCAAACTCGGCGAGCAGCTCATCAGCGGCCTGACGGAGATCGAGGAAGTCCCGCGCACCGACGACAGCGTGATGCCGCACGGGGGACTCGTTTACTACCGTTACCACGAGGGGGCATCGTTCGGAAAACTGATGGCGGCGGCGGGCGCGGCGCTGGAAGTGGCGCAGGCGCGCGGCATTCCGGCGTGGCACCTGCACGAAGGCGTCAGCGAGAAAGAAAGCGCGGCCGCGCTCACCGCGCAGATCACCGCCATGTTCAAGGGCGGCCTCCCGCGCGACCGGGTCCAGGTACAGAGCCAGCCGGTGCGCGCCTGCCAGCCGCCGGAGTCGGCCTGGCACTATCGCAGCGAGGCTTGCGTGCGGATCGTCGCCGAGGACGGCTCACTGATCCGGGCCGGGTTGTTCATCGCGGTCGCCAAGCGCCTGGGCGTGCTCGTGGACCTCGACCGCGCCGTGATCGAAAAGGTGTTCGAGAACATCAGGACCAAGGGCCCGGTGCTGGGAGGGGCGACGGCGGTCAATCTCTCCCGCGAAGCCCTGCTCGACAAGACGTTCGTCGACTGGCTGGTCGGACAACTCACGGCGCAGCCCGCGGTCGCGAAATACATCGTGGTGGAACTCGCGGAATACTCGCTCATCAATAACATCGCGACGGTGCAGCAGGCGTTCGAGCGCTTCCGCGAGGCCGGCGCACAGTGCTCGATCGACCGCTTCGGCCAGAGCACGGCCTCGGTCGGCTATCTGCGCTCGCTGCCGGTGGACTACATCAAGATCGACGGCGCCTACACGCGCGGCATCGCGGAGGCTTCCGACCGCCAGTTCTTCGTGCAGGCACTGGTCGGGATCGCGCACGGGCTCGGGATCAAGGTGATCACCGAGTACATCGAGAGCGAGCAGGAATTCGAGACGGTGAAGCGGCTCATGGTCGACGGCGCCCAGGGCTACTACATCGGCCGCCCGGAGTGATCGATGTTGCAACCCATTAGAACGGATCGGAGCGGCGAGGTGCCGGAAGCGCAAGCGCAGTCACAGTGGGAAATTCCGAAGCGGACGGTATCCACCGACGACCCGCTGCTCAAGTGCCTCGTGCTGCTCACGCGGTTCTACAACCGTCCGTTTTCGGAAGAGACGCTGTCGGCCGGTTTGCCGCTGGTCGACAGCAAGCTCACGCCCTCGTTGTTCGAGCGCGCCGCCGACCGGGCCGGGCTCGCCGCGAAGGTGGTGGTGCGGGATCTGGAGAAGCTCTCGCCCCTGGTGTTGCCGGTGGTGGTGCTGCTGGCGGAAGGCCGCGCCTGCATCCTGCGGGGCGTTTCCCCGGAAGGCGTGTGCGAGGTTGCCGAACCCGACACCGGAGGCGTGGCCCGGATCGCGCTCGACGAACTGAAGAAGGCGTATTCAGGGCACGTGATACTGGTGCGGGAGAAGCTGCAGTTCGATTCCCGCACCGCGCACAGCGCGGTGCCGCGCGTGACGCACTGGTTCTGGGGCGTCGTCAAGCAGGCGTGGCCGATCTACGCGGAGGTGCTGCTCGCGTCGCTGCTCATCAACCTCTTTGCGCTGGCCATGCCGCTGTTCATCATGAACGTGTATGACCGCGTCGTTCCCAACGACACGACCGAAACACTGTGGGCGCTCGCGTTCGGCGTGCTGATCGTCCTCGGGTTCGACTTCGGCATGCGCATGATGCGGGCCTACCTCGTGGATATCGCGGGCAAGCGCATCGACGTCATACTCTCGTCGAACATCTTCGAAAAGGCGATGGGGATGAAGATGGAGGCGCGTCCCGCGTCGGTGGGATCGTTCGCGAGCAACATCCAGGAGTTCGAGGCATTTCGCGAGTTCATCACCTCCGCGACGATCACCGCCCTGGTGGACCTGCCGTTCGTATTCATCTTCATCGTGGTCATCTTCTGGATCGGCGGGATCATCGGATTGGTCCCGCTCACGGCCGTGCCGGTCATCATCCTGGTCGGCCTCATCCTGCAGCGCCAGCTGGGGGAAATCATCCAGACGACGTTCCGTTGCGGGGCGCAGAAGCAGGGCTTGCTGATCGAGAGCCTGAGCGCGATCGAATCCGTCAAGTCGCTCTCCGCCGAAGGCGTGCTGCAGCGCAAATGGGAACAACTGGTCGGCACGATTTCGCGGCTGGGGATCAAGGCCCGCACGTTGTCCTCCGCCATCGTCAACATTTCGATGTCGGTGCAGCAGACGGCGGGGGTGGCGGTGATAGTGGTGGGCGTCTACCTCATCGCCGAACGCGAACTCACCGTCGGGGCGCTGGTGGCGTGCACGATACTCAATACCCGCGCGCTGGCGCCGCTGGGTCAGGTGGCGGGGCTCATGACCCGCTACCACCAGTCGATGCAGGCGCTGACGACGCTGAACAGCGTGATGCAGCTTCCGATCGAACGGCCGGAGAACAAGAGCTTCGTGCAGCGTCCAACGATCCGCGGCGAGATCGAGTTCCGCAACGTCACTTTTTCGTATCCGGGCAAGCAGGTGCCGGCGCTCGCGGGTGTTTCGTTTCGCATCGCCCCCGGCGAGAGGGCGGCCGTCATCGGCAGGATCGGTTCCGGCAAATCGACGCTGGAAAAACTGATACTCGGCCTCTACGAGCCCACCTCCGGATCGATCCTCATCGACGGGGTGGACATCAAGCAGATCGACCCCGCCACGCTGCGCCGCAACGTGGGTTACGTGCCGCAGGATATCGTGCTGTTTTTCGGCACGGTGAAGGAGAACATCCTGTTCGCGGCGCCCTACGCCGACGATGTGGCGATGATCCGCGCGGCGGAGGTCGCAGGCGTCACCGAGTTCGTCAACCACGCGGCGCAGGGTTTCGATCTGCACATCGGAGAGCGCGGCGAGGGACTTTCGGGCGGCCAGCGCCAGACGATTGCGATCGCGCGCTCGCTGGTGCTCGATCCGCCGATCCTGATCATGGATGAACCGACGAACTCGCTCGATAACCGCTCGGAGGAGAACTTCAAGGGCAAACTGGACAAGGCGCTCACCGGCAAGACGCTTCTCCTCGTCACGCACCGGGCATCGCTGCTTTCGCTCGTGCCACGGCTGATCGTGCTGGACAACGGCAAGGTGGTCGCGGACGGGCCCAAGGAACAGGTCATGCAGGCCCTTGCCGGCGGCAGGATCAACGTCGCAAAACGGAAGTGACATGGCGATTACCGGCATACCCGCTGCTCCGATCGAACGTGAAGACATCGACTTCATGGCGGAGAAGTCGGCCGCGGCGATGCAGGGCCCGCCCGAGTACGCGCACTTCGTGCTGTGGACGGCATTCATCTTCGTCATTGCGTTCGTCGTCTGGGCGGCCTACGCAAATATCGGTGAAACCACCGTCGGCGAGGGCAAGGTCATTCCGTCGAGCCAGGTGCAGATCGTGCAGAACCTCGAGGGCGGCATCATCTCCGAGATCAAGGTCAAGGTCGGCGACGTGGTGCGCAAGAACCAGGTGCTGATGCTGATCGACGACACGCGTTACGCCTCCTCGTTTCAGGAGAACAAGGCCAAGAACGACGCGTTGGGGGCGAAGATCGCGCGCCTCACAGCGGAAGTGTCGGGGCAGCCGTTTATCGTATCGGCGCAGCTCCGAAAGGAAAATCCCGATCTGGCCGAGCGCGAGTCCACGCTCTACCGTTCGCGGCAGGCGGAGTTCAACGCCAACACCGCGGCATTCCGCCAGCAGATCGACCAGCGCACCAGGGAGCTCGACGAAAAGCGCGGGCGGTTGAAACAGATCGCGACCAGCCTGGAGTTTCTCAACCGGGAACTGACGATGTCCCGGCCGCTGGTCAAGCAGGGCGCAATGTCGGAAGTCGAGATCCTGCGCCTGGAGCGGCAGGCGAACGACCTCAAGGGCGAACTCGAATCGACGCGGATCACGATCCCGCGGCTTGAGTCCGCGGTTGCCGAGGGGCGCAGCAAGCTCGAGAGCTATACCGCAAAGTTCCGCGGTGACGCGCTTGCCGAACTCAACCAGGTGCGCGCCGAGCAGGAAGGGACGTCGGCCACGAGCGTCGCGCTCAAGGATCGGGTGGAGCGTGCGGTGGTGCGCTCGCCGGTGACCGGGACCATCAAGACCATCCGGGTCACGACCATCGGCGGCGTGGTGCAGCCGGGTTCCGACCTGCTGGAGATCGTGCCGCTGGAGGACTCGTTGCTGGTGGAGGCGCGCGTACGCCCGAGGGACATCGCGTTCCTGCGTCCGGGGCAGGAGGCCCTGGTCAAAATCACCGCATACGACTTCTCAATTTATGGCGGCTTTCCTGCTAAACTGGAGCAGATCAGCGCGGATACGATCCTCGATGAGAAAAAGACCGAGAGCTACTACCTGGTGCAGGTGCGAACGACCAGCAATGTGCCGGCGCGCAGCAGCAAGACTCTGGCCATTATTCCCGGCATGACTGCAACGGTTCATATCCAGACCGGGGAGAAGACGTTTCTGCAGTACCTGCTCAAGCCGATCATCAAGACCAAGGAAATGGCATTTCGCGAGCGTTAGGAGATTGTCGGACTTAGGCCCGACAATCTCCTGATGCAAAACCGCCCGCACGAATACGAGAGGAAAAGCCAGTGAAACCCTCATTTCTGGCCTGCTCGCGTGCTTTTTGGAGGACAAGAGCGGTTGTTGACTCGGGGTATATTCAAAATCCGCGGGCGGTTTTGCTTTTAGCGGCCTGTCGGGTGCCAAGTCCGCCAGGCCGCTAGTCATGGCTATTCTACTCGCGACGCGCGATGACGACGTCGTTGGCCGTTGCCGGCGGGCGGTGAGCGCCGAGCATCAACTCGACGTGGTGGACGGCGCCGCGCAAGTCGCCGCGAAGATCCGCTCGCAGTCGCCTTCTGTGGTGATCCTGGATTCGGAGGTGCTGAACCGGCCTCTCGATCATGAGGTGGCGCAAGTCGTGGGCCTCGCCGGCGGCATCCGGGTCATCGTGATGACGCCGGTCTTCAACGAGGAGGAAGAGATCGCGCTCCTGAAGGTCGGCGCGAAGGGTTGTTGCCGACGCGGCATCGACCCCGAATCCCTCAAGCAGGTCCTTAACGTGACCAGTACCGGCGGGGTGTGGGTAACGCGTACCCTGGTGCCGCGTCTCGTGTCGGAGCTCCGGCGTTACGCGCAGGCGGCGCGGCCGGGCGCCGCGAAGAAGGAGGACGACAAGCTCAGGTCATTGACGCAGCGCGAAAAGGATATCGTCACGTTGATCGTCTCCGGATCGACCAACAAGCAGGTGGCGGAGGCGTTGGACATCACGGAACGCACGGTCAAAGGTCACCTGTCGAACATATTCCAGAAGCTTGACGTCCCCGATCGGCTCAAACTCGTTCTGTACGTGAACGGTGAAGAAGCCGAATCCGCTACAGCTGGGAGAAGGCGTTGATCTACAAGCATTAATTGATGAGGTAGTGTTTTATTTACCTTATGCTAGAATGAATTTGATTATCGCGTCTGTTGTGCGGTTGCAACACGTTTTCCTCGCCGGCACGGTTGGGGGCAAAAGCTGATTTACCGCAAGTGGTTAGGCTGATATTCTAATGGCGAAGATGAAGTCCTGCCCGGTTCAGGCGGCGGGTCGTTCGGTTGCGACAATGCGGGGATAGAAAAATCATGAAGAAAATAATCGGGAAGAGCGTAATCGCTGCGGCAATGACGCTGGCTTTTCTTCCGGTTCCGGGTCAGCAGGTAGCGGCGCAGTCGCTCAAGGACGTCGTGGTTCAGACACTCGAATCCAATCCCAACGTCCTGAGCTCCATCCGCCGCAAGGACGCGGCGGACGCGGCGATCGAGGGAGCGAAGGGCGGCTACTACCCGAGGATCGATTGGTTGTTGGGCCGTGGGAGAGAGCAGAGCGAGAACACCACGACCCAGGCGGCGGGCAACAGCGGATTCGTCCACCTCAACCGCAGGCAGGAGAGCGTGATCCTCAATCAGATGCTATGGGATGGTTTCGGCGTCAAGAGCGAAGTGGACCGCCGCCAGGCGATCAGCGATTCCGTCGCGCACAAGACCTATGGCACGGCGGAAGAGATCGCGCTCCAGGCGATCGACGCCTATCTCGACGTATTGAAGAACCGCGACCAGGTGCGGTTCGCCAGGGAGAATCTGCAGGCGCACCAGCGCACGTTCGACCAGGTGAAATTGCGCGCGGACAGGGGTGTCGGGCGCCGCGCGGATCTGGAGCAGATTGCGGCGCGTCTTGCGCTCGCACAGTCGAACATGTCTTCTGCGGAGAGCACGCTGCGCGACGCGGAAATCGCCTACCTGAAGGTCGTCGGCAAGGGCGCGGGTAACCTGACCCGTCCGGCCGTTCCGCAGAACATACCGAGGACGGCCGATGAAGCCGTCAAGGTGGGATTTGCGAATCACCCGATCCTGAAATCGGCGCAATCCGACGTGGAAGCGGCGCAGGCCCAGCGCGAGTTGTCGCGCTCGTTCTATTCGCCCCGCCTCGAGGTCGAGGCGAGTTATTCACGCAACCGGGACATCGACGGCGTGGAGGGCCCCAATCACGACCGCATGATCATGGTGTTTCTGAAGTGGAACCTGTTCCGCGGCTTCTTCGACTATCACCGCATGAAGGAAACCGCGTTCCAGATCAACGAGGCGTCGGAGATCGCGCGCAACACCCACCGCCAGGTCGAAAACGCGGTGCGCCTGGCCTACAATGCCTATGCCACCGTGCGCGAGCGGCTGCCGCAGCTCGAACGCTATGTCAAGGCATCCGACTCGACGCGGGTGGCCTACAACCAGCAGTTCGCGATCGGGCAGCGCACCTTGCTGGACCTGCTCGACAGCGAGAACGAGTTCTTCACCGCGCGCACCACGCACCTGACGGCTCTGTTCATCGAGATGTCGGCGCGCTACCGTATCCTGAACGCGATGGGACAGTTGTTGAGCACCCTCGAGGTGACGCCTCCCGAACAGGCAATGGTCAAAACGCAGTAGTACCTCAGGCGGCTTTTGCTGAAACGGGGCGCGGCTGACGTGCCCCGTTTTAATTGGATACGGTGATGCCATACGTATTGCGTGACAGTTCCGGAAAGATCAAGGGCATCTTCGCCGAAGCCACCGCGGACGCCTTGGAGGAGTTGGGGGCCGACGATGCCGATCTGGTGCGTTTCCTCGCGGAAGTCGGCCTCGCCTCCCCGGGCACCATCCGCCAGTTGCTCGCCGAAAGCGACATGCGCATGGTGCGCCTGGTCGATGACCTGATCGACGTGCTGCTGGAAAAAACTCTCATCAGGATCACCGATCTGCCGCCCGCCGCATCGCAGAAATACCTGCAGCGGCAGGCCGCGCGCAAGCGCCTGCAGGGCATCCAGAACCTGGTCGTCGACGAGAAGGACATTCTCTAGTGTGATGCTTCGCAATTAATGAGACATTCCCTCCCCTTCAAGGGGAGGGCTAGGGTGGGGATGGGGTGGCAGTTGAGCGCTATTACACCCATCCCCCTCCCAACCTCCCCCTTGAAGGGGGAGGAGTTTCGCCACCACTGCGCTGCTACATAAGTACCGCATAGAGTGAAGCACTACACTAGATCCCGGTTCCCTGTTTGTCTCGCCGTTGCGCTTGTCACAACGCTGATTGTTTGTTCGGCGCGCGAGGCCAACGCGCAGGCGCCGGCCACCCCGCGTGCACCGGTCATCGAAGTCGTGGCGTTTGGCGTCGCACCCGTTGCCGGCATTCCCGACGACATGAAATTGCAGCCGCGCCGCGGCGACATCCTGCACCGCGTCGATGCTATCGGAACCGGCAGCGCGGCGGACGGAGAGGTGGAGGTCCGCACGATGGCCGGGGAGCGCTGGTCCGACCTGTTCTCGCGGGTGGGGCACAAGCTCGGAACTGGCTTGCTTGCGAGCCCCGCAACGGCGGAGCAGATGGACCTGCTGCCGGAACTGCAGCCCGGCAAGTATGTCCGCCTGCGCGCGATCCCAGACAAAGGCGCGGTGCAGATCGACTACGTCGTGCGCCCGGAGGAGGTCTACTCGATACTGGTGACGCCCGGCGGCCTGCAGGTCGAGCCCAATTCCAGCGATCCGCGCGTGGTCGAACGCATGCGGGCCGATCCGTCGAAGGCATCGTTGTTCACCGCGACCGATGCGATCGGGCTGCCCGAAGACATCGCACTCCAGCTTGCCGAAATATTTTCGGACAACGTCGACTTTCTCCGCGAGCTGCACCGCGGCTACCGCGGCGTCCTGGTGTACGAGGTGCTCTACAAGGACGGCCACATCGACCGTCCCGGGCGCATACTCGCGGCGGAACTCACCATCCGCAACCAGAGACTGCAGGCGTTCTACTATGAAGGGGGAGGCGATCAACGTGGCTACTTCAACGAGAGCGGCGCCAGCCTGAAAAAGGTCTTCCGCAAATCACCGGTCGAATTCTCCCGTCTGACCTCGGAATACACGCTCGCGCGGTTTCACCCGATCCTCGGGCTGTGGCGCGCCCACCGCGGCATCGACTACGCCGCGCCCATGGGAACCCGCGTCGTCGCCACCGCCGCCGGCACCGTGGAGCACATGGGGCCGCGCTCGGAATTCGGTAACCTGCTGATTTTAAACCACTCCGGAAAGTTCCTGACCTATTATGGCCACCTCGACGGCTTCGCGCGCGACCTGGCAGTCGGCAGCACCGTCGAAAAAGGGCAGGTGATCGGTTTCGTGGGCATGACGGGACTCGCGACCGGGCCGCATCTGCACTACGAATTCCACGTCAGCAACGGCGCCGGGCAGTGGCTGAGCGTACCGCCTCCGGACGTGATCGAAATTCCCCCTCTCACGACCCCGGCGTACTTTCAGGCCGTCCAGACCTATCGGGACCAGTTGCAGGTCGCTCAAAGCGCCCATTTCGTGATCCTGGACTGATTTGCGGTGTGACAAATGCCACAACCGATACTTTGGTATCGATACCAAAGGCCCTGTTGCATCCCCTTTATTTAGCTCAGAATTCGCCCATCGGTCCGGGCAGGGCAGCGCCCGGTAAGGATCAGGCAGACACACCTCAACGGAGGGCAGCAACATGGCAACGCCAGCAACCGGCAGCACCGCAGCAGGCACCATCACCGTAGTCGTCGGCAACGTTCGCGTCGTCGGCGTGGATGGCGTCGCGCGTGTCGCCAAGGTGGGCGACAAGATTTTCGCGCAGGAAGTGATCGAGACCGGAGCGAACGGCATCATCCAGGTGCAGCTCGCGGGCGGGCGTTTCCTCGACCTGGGCCGCGACTCGAAGCTGGCGTTGACCTCGGAAATTCTCGCTGAAGCCGGCGGTGGAGTGGCAGTGGCCCCCGCCGCTCCGTCACCGGAAGATGCCGCGGCGGCGGCCAAGGCGCAGGCCGCAGCGGAAGCAGCCAAAATCGCGGCGGGTGCCGACCCCACGCAGGTGACTGAAGCGACCGCGGCGGGTGGTGCTCCCGCGGCCGGCGGCAGCGCCGACGGCGGCGGCGGCACGCCGGTCATTATCGATCAAGCCAACTCGAGCGGCGAAGTCACTTCCGGCTTCCCGACCGGCCCGGCCAGCATTGCGTTCCCCGAAATCGAGCCCACGCTGCTTCCGGTGGTGGAAAGTGCACCGGTCATCAGCGTTACGGTAGCCGTGAATGTGGATATCGGCATCGGCATTGGCGAACCCGGTAGCGGTGGCGGTGTGGTCATTCTGCCGCCAGGCACCGTGGTGCCCGCACTCGGCGTGACAGCCATCGACATTCCCGAAGGTTCGAGCGGTGGAACGCACCCGGTTTCGTTCCTGATTACACTGAACCAGGTATCTGAGTCGGATGTCACGATCACCTATACGATCGTTCCGGTGAGTGCAGACCGCCCGACAGATTTTCACGACGGCGCGATTACGGGCACCGTTACCATCCCGGCGGGATCGCCTGGCTTCATCGTGACTGAACTGATTGTTGAAGACCTGCTTCCTGAGGCGAACGAGTCCTTCCAAATCGTTCTCAGCGACCCAATCGGAGCAACGCTGCTGAATGACACAGCGACGGTGACGATCGTCGATGACGATGTGACCTTGGCCGCAGCGGACGTGGCTGGCGACGAAACTGGTGCGCTGGTTACCCTCTCGGGTGCCCTAATCCCGAACTACGGCCCCGGCGACACGGGCTCGATCGAGCTTTCCGCGGACGGCGCCACTTGGTCGGCGGGCACCGGGACGCTTGCCGCGAACGATGGCAGCTGGACCATCGTGGTCAATGACAACAACACCTACACCTTCACGCAGCTGACGGCGTTTACGCACCCGGATACGACGAGTGCTGACGAGCCGCTGAGTTTTACGGTCGCTGCCAGGGCGGAGGATTCGGCGGGCAATTTCGCCGAGACGGATTTCACCGTTACCGTGGATGACGCCGGCCCGGTTGCGAACGACGACGGTCAATTGGCCAGCGTCGACGACAACGCCGCGGGCGTGAAGATCGGCACGGTTGCGCAACTGCTCGCAAACGACAACTACGATACCGACGGCGCGGCCACGAGCGGCAGTCTTGTGATCGCCACGGGCGACAAGGGCGGCACGATTGCCATCGTCAATGGGGACTTGATGTACACCTCGGGCATCAATGTCTCTGAAGATGCCGAGACGGAAACCTTCACCTACACGATCAAGGATGCTGACGGCGACACCGAAACCGCGACCTTCACGGTTGAAGTGACCGACGGAGGGCCGACCATTGGCGCGCAACAGCCGATCGAGGTCGATGAAGAAGGCCTGGAGGGCGGCAATACCGATACCGAGCATGTTGCGTCGGGCGACCTTGCGGGTACAGCTATCACCCAGTCCGGGAATCTTGCCGGCCTTGATTTCGGCCAGGATGGTCCTGGCGATATCGTGCTGGGCGCGGTAAGCGATACCGGCCTGCGCACGCTGTCGGGCGTCGTCGTCCGGACCGAGTGGGATCCGGATATGCATACGCTGACCGGATTGAGCGGTAGCGTCGATGTGGTATTCACCTTGGTGATCGACGACGTGAGCACCGGGCACTATGTGTTTACGTTGCTTGCACCGGTGCAGCATGCGCTCGAGGGAGCGGACGTGACCGAAGACGACAGGAGCTTCAGTGTCGCCATCACGGTCACCGATGCGGAAGGTGATCCTGCGTTTGGGTCGATCAGCGTCAACATCGACGATGACTCGCCCATCGCGATCCTCCAGGCAAGCGGCGAGGACTCGGCGACGCTTGATGACTCCGACTTTACGTCGGTGACCTTGTTCTCGAACGATGGCCAGCCGACGCTGGTGGACGCGTCCCAATATGGCGCCGACGGGTTCGGCAGCCGGTCGTTTGCGCTCGCGCTGAGCGAAGAAGGCGTGGATTCCGGTCTGGATCATATTTCCGGCGCGAACATTCTGCTCTTTACCGAGAACGGCGACATCGTTGGCCGTGCAGGGTCGAGCGATGGCACTGAAGTATTCCGCTTCAGCGCGGATTCCGGCACGGGTGAAGTAACGGTATCCCAGTCGGCGGCAATCAAGCATGACGATCCGAATGATCCGCAGGAGCAAAGTGTCGCAGAAGGTACTGTCACGCAACAAATTTCTGCGGGGCTGATCGAGCTCGCCATGAGCATCACCGACGCGGACAACGATCCGGATTCAGACAATATCGAAGTCGGTTCGCTGGTGAACTTCCTGGATGATGGTCCGACGCTGACGGTGACGGCGGCGACGGGTGAGGTGCTCACGGGTCTGGCGCTGAATGTTGACGAGACGGTAGGGGCGGATCGTGCCAATGCGCCCGAGGTTGCCGACGGCAATCC
>JACQGN010000329.1 GCA_016199545.1 Betaproteobacteria bacterium
CGAACCCGGATATATCCTGTGCCGTGATCGGCAGTGCGGAACTCAATCACATCGACGAGGCGTTGCAGGCGGTCGAGATGGGGCAACTTCCCGCGCATCTGCTCGCCCGACTCGATGCGCTGTATGAGAGCGATTTCGGCCGCGCGTAGCCTCTGGAATGGCGGTTCGCCGCGCGTGTCGTAGCACCCCCTCCACCGCGCTCCGCACAAGGGGGCGGCTTTACCCGGGACCGGGTCAACAATCGATATTCTCACGGCGGACGGCGGCGGCCGCGAGAGGCCTTCCGTCGGCGCGGGGGGCGCCGGACTACCTTGTTGTTTTGGCGTAATTAATCGCTGGCCGCGCGCGCGCCGGCGCGAACTGATCCGCGACCAGAAACCTTCGGGCGATGGCTCCTGCCGCCCGCGAACGGCCGCGGAAACCTCTTGCCGTCACTCGAAACGTACGCCATGATTCATTGTCCACATTGTGATACGACGCCTTTCATGGAGGCCCAAGGCCAGATCTGCTGATTTCCGACATCCGATTACCGCGGGAAAAGATGCGAGCGCCCATTGCTTGAAGAGGCGACCGAAAATTCACTTCGTCCACGAGGAGGAAACATGAGTCAGGACAAGGTCCATATCAACCGCATTGCTGCATCGCTCATCGTCGCCGGCGCCGCGCTGCTGGGGGCGAATGCCACGCAGGCTCAAGACAGCTATCCGGATCGTCCGATCCGGTTGATCGTGCCCTTCCCGCCGGGCGGCCAGACCGACAACGTGAGCCGGCGGCTCGGCGCAACGATCACGCCGATTCTCGGCCAGCAACTGGTCATCGACAACCGCTCCGGCGCCTCCGGTACGCTCGGCAGTGGAGAAGCCGCCCGCGCGAAACCCGACGGCTACACGCTGCTGATGTCGACGTCGTCGACCCACGCGATCAATCCGACGGTGATGTCCAACATCTCGTACGACGCCGTGAAGGACTTCGCGCCGATCAGGGTGATCGGCACCGGCCCGATGACGATCTCGGTGCACCCGAGCGTACCGGCGCGAACCCTGAAGCAGTTGATCGCCAACATCAAGGCTCATCCCGGCAAGTATTCCTATGGTAACGCGGGCGTGGGCAGCGTCAATCATCTCGGCGGCGAGCTGTTCAAGTTGCGTGCGGGGAAGCTCGAAATCCTGATGGTGCCGTACAAGGGCGCCGGCCCCGTCATGCAGGAACTGATCGGCGGCCAGATTCCGATGGCGTGCACGTCGCTGAGTTCGGTGCTTCCCCATCACCGGTCGGGACGCATACGCACGCTGGCGGTGATGAAGGATGAACGCTCGACGAGCGCGCCGGATATCCCGACGGCCGTGGAGTCCGGCGTTCCCGGCGCGGTCGCCTACACCTTCAACATACTGCTCGCTCCCGCGGGGACGCCACGCAGCGCCATCGACTTTCTGAACGGCGCTATGAAGAAGGTCATGAGCGATCGCACGTTCGTCGATACCCTCGTCAAGCTCGGCGTCGATCCGATCACGGAATCCGACCCGGAAAAGGCGGCGGCGATGATGAGGGCCGAAATCGAGAAATGGCGGCCGATCATCGAAACGCTGGGACTGAGGCGCTGACGGAACGCTCCTTGTTCGCCCGGACGAGTCATCACACCCGCGCAGAACGGGGGTTTCCGCTCGTTACGCAAGCGAGGGAGTCGAAGCCAGCTGCGAGAACGCCACGTTGCCCACTTCCCGCGATGACAGCAGGGTCCGCGCCTGCCGGAGATTATCATCGGATGATGGCGCGTAGCTGCCGCTAGAACCGCGCCTCGTCAATCGGCACGCCCAGCCAATGCTGGCCGACCAGCTCGTAGTGGGCGAGGCGGCCTTGCGTGTGCTGGGTGATCACGTGCATGTCCTGAAAATGGCGCTGGATCAGGTGACCGTCAAAGACGGTGGTCGCGCCGCAGGCGGTGTAGAGGCTCTCGACGATCTGGGCGGCGAGCCGTATGGCGTGCGTCGCTGCAAGGCGCAGGACCGCGCGTCGCTCCCGGCTCAGGGTCGCCGCCTCCGTTGACGTCGCCTCGTTCCAGATATCGCACACTGCCTCCATGAGAAAGGCCCGACCGGAGCGCAGGGCCGCTTCGGCCTGGCCGACGGCGAACTGGGTGATCGGCTGATCGCGCAGCAGGCCCTGCACGTTGCGCGGGGTCTTCGAGCCGGCGACGTCGAAGAATGCGTTGATGCAGCTTCGCGCGAGGCCAAGCGCCACCATGCCATCACCGGCCGCGAATCCCAACGTAAGCGGAATCTTGTAGCGCGGGCCATCGCTCACGAGTGGTGCGCCGTAGGTGAGCACGGTCCGCTCCGCGGGCACGAACACATCGTTGACGGCGAAGGCATGGGTGCCCGTGCCGCGCATGCCCCGCGTGTGCCAGGTGTCCAATAGCTCGACCTCACCGACCGGCACCAAGCAATAGCGCGCTTCCGGCTTTCCGTCCTTTGATCTGACCACGCCGTTCTCGATGACTTGCGCGTGCGCGGCTATCCAGGAGGCGTGCCGGCAACCGGTGCTGAAGCCCTGGCGGCCGGTGACGCGGTAGCCTCCCGGTACGACCACAGCCTGCGCGGTAGCCCCTGGGGTGTTCGAGACTACGCTGCGCGGCGTGTCGATCCAGATCGCGCGGGCCACGTCCCGCGGCATGCGGGCTGAATAGGTCGAGAAGTTCGCGCCCTGGCTCACGGTCCAGGCGGTGCTGGCATCGGCTTTGCCTAACTCCTCGATCACCTGCACATAGGTCGGAAAGTCGATCTCCAGGCCGCCGACGGCGCGCGGCACGGCCATGAGATACATGCCGGCGTCGGCGAGCGCGTGGAAGAGCGGCTTCGGCAACTCGCGATTCGCATCGGTCTCGTCGGCGCTCGCGCGCACCAACGGGGCGAGCTTCCGGGCGGCGTCCAATGGGGATACGGGCGCGTCAGTCGCGGCCAGTCGATTCAGTGGCATGTCAGGGAGTGTCCCGAATCCATCGGCCGCAGTCAATCCTCGGCGCGTGCTAGGCCGTGACGGGCATTGACCCGCCACGCACGTCGCCACGCCTCACACCGCGACGCGCGCATCCACCAGCTTGTCGTAGGTGCTCGCCGGGTTGATGAGGCCCCACGCGACCATGAAGTCGTAGGTGCGCTGGAACTCGGCCGGCGCATACGGCTCGGGATAGTTGTAGCGCAGGCGTGGCAGGTGAAGGTCCGAGGGATCGAGTTTCACGATGCCGGCCGGCACCTCGGCCGTCAGGTGATGCAGCCAGGGGCGGATGTCCTGGTTGATGCTGTCCACGGCCTTGATGTGCGCGCGATTGAGCGCGGTGAAAATCTCCGCGTCCACGGAGGGATCGGCGACTTCGAGTCCGTTGTAGAAAGCCTCGCAGATTACCTTGCAACCGAGCTTCTCGGCGGCCGAGATCCACGGCTCCATGACGGCGGCGGCCTGGATGCTGCCGTCGAGCACCGCCTTGAAGCGCTGGTTCGGGATCCCCACATGCACGGTCTTCACCTCGTTGCGGTTCATGAAGCCTGAGAGCATGCTGAGCGTGATGTAATGCGAGCCCGCGTGAAAATTGACCGCGATGTCGACGTTCGCGAGGTCCTGCGGCACGTTGCAGCGCGAGTCGCCGCGCACGATGATCGCCTGCGTCGATACCGCCGCGCGCTTGGTGATCACCTTCGCCCCCGCGCACGTGTCCTGCGTGCGCCGCATCTGGCCCCATTCGCAGGCGTGGTAGACGGAGAATTCACCCCGCTCGATGCCCTCGTGCCAGAGAAAAGACTGGATCGCCGCGTGCTCGGTCGCCCTCGGCCCGGCCGCGGCGAGCATCGCCTTGCGCTTTTCGGGCAGCACAAGCTCGACGTCGAGGCCTTCCTGTTCGAAATAGCCCTCGCTCCTCGCCACGAGATCGGGCAGGGAAAAGACTGTGTTGTTGAGTTCGATGCGGGTTTTCTTCAGTTTGCCGGCCATCGCTGCTCTCCCACGGGATTGAAGTCGGAAGATTCGCGCCCGGGATGCGCTCCCGGCGCCTCATGAATATTACAGCAGGTCTGCACCGGCGTCGAAGCGCAGCGGCTCTGACGTAACCTTCCGGCGTCCAGTGAGCGTGGGCATCGATCGAACCTGCTTTTTCCTAATCCATCATACGGTACCTTCAGCACTTTATTATTCATCGCCGGTTACGCGGTGATCGCGGTGAGCTTTCCACCGTGCGGCGCCGGGGAAGGAAATTCAATTTCCGAGGGACTGTTGCGCCCACGCGGCGTAGGTGCCGGTGTCGATCATCCTGCGGCGTATCACGTGGCGCAGGACGTGCAATTCCTCCTCGGTCGGCGCAGGCGTAGCCGGAATCGCGCCCTTCACATCCAGCTCGAAACCGGTGTTGGCGCGGATGTCGTCGAGCGTCCAAGGCGGATGGATCGTATCGAGCTTGAGCACCGCCGCGTCCTTGTCGAAGCGGAACGCCGCCTTGGGCGTCACCACTTTGCTGGGGTGGCCGCGCCGCAGCACGTCGGGCGGCGTCGCGCCCGCGGCGGAGACGAAGTCCACCCGCTCCACCAGCGAGCGCCGCGTGTGCTCGGTGCGGAACACCACCGTGCGGCGCGCGGCATAATAGATCATGCCGCCGCCGTAACCTCCCGGAAAACGCGCCCTCGGCCGCTCCGGATCGGCGCCCAACTGGTGCAGGTTGTAGTTGCCGTGGCGGTCGATTTGCACGCCGCTCACGAAAAAGAGCCCCATTTCGCCGCGCTGCGCCAGGTAGTGAAACTGGCGCGAGGTGCGGAAGGGATCGAACGCAGAGTGGAGAATAATGATCTCCGCGTTCGGGGCGTGCAGCTCCCCTGCGAGCAGCAGGCCCGCCGCCGGAATCTGCGAGAGCGCCCCACAGGCGGAAATTTCACCGTCGCGTACCTCGCGCGCGAGCAGCACCGCCAGCAACTCGGCTTCGGAGTATTCCATCAGCCGCTGGCCGCGCGCGCGGGATCGCGCCAGTGGCGCGGGACGAAGCGCTCCACGTACTCGTCGTGATCCTTCACGTCGAACACATAGGTGCGCAGATACTCATCGAATGAAGCATCGTCGCGGGAGGCGGCCACGTACTGCGCCATATGCACCTTGTCCGGCCCGTAGAGGCCCGCGCACCCGGCCGGATGGGCGCCGAACGGCGCGTGCGCGACCGTATCGACGTGGATGCCCGGGACGAACGCGCCGGCCGCTTCCTTCTCGGTCAACCGCTCGACGATGGTCTCGGCAGTGACGATCACGTGCCTCGAGGCTTCGGCGAGCATCACCACCTCGGCTTCGTAGCCGCAGGACACGTTGCCGTGGCGATCGGCCTTCTGCGCGTGGAATGCGGCGACGTCGGGCCGCATCGCCTTCGCCACGACGGTCCTCGTCTTGCCGTCGAACGGATCGACGGCAATCACCATGTCGTCGCGACGCTTGAGGAGATCCGTGCCGACCAGCCCGAGGACCGGCACGTAAGGCACTCCCATCGACCCAGCCTGGGCCTGTGAGTAGAGCACGCCTCAGGTGTTGTCGAGGGCCCTCACCCGCCCCGCCTGCACGTAGCGCGCGAAGTTGGGGCCGGTGCGGGCGAACTCGCCCAGCGTAAGGCTGGCCGTATCCACCGAGGCCACTGCGCCGGCGCCGACCAGGAAATCGATGTTGATCGCGCCGTGCACCACGCCCACCACCCGCAGATTGCGAGTGCCCTGCCGCACCACCTGGCGCAGCAAAGCCATCGGCGAGCCCTGCATGTTGGCGCTCATCACCACCTGGGCACCTGTTTTCACCTGGGCGGCGGCCTCCTCCAGTGTCGTCAGTTTGTCGCGCATCGAGTGCTCCTCGGAATATTCGCGCGTGCTCAGTTTAGCGCCTTGCAACCCATTCCGGCCAGCATGTGGAGCGCGCCGATTTGCAGGAGGATGCCTACCCCGTCTGCCAGGTACCAGCCCTCGACCCACGTGTCACCGACAAAGGTGGCAATCCCGACCTCGGCCATTTCGCAGCGCCTGCCGGTCGGCGGTAAGCCGAACAGGTTGCCCGCGTGCGTGCCCGTGAGCCGCCACAACAATCCGACGCGGTCTTCTTCGGCAATCGTGTCTTCGATCACATCGACGCGGTCAGGAAAAGCAGCGCGCAGAAACGCGCCCGGCTCCGGGAAGCCCTGGCCGCGCGCGTTGGCGGCGAGGTTCGCCATGCCGCCGCGCAGGCGCGTGTAGTTCGGTGCGAGCAGTTTGCGCAGCGCCGCGGCTTCGTCCCGGGTGCCCTGCGCTTCCTTGAAGCGGCGCACCGCCGCCCTGTTGCCTTCCAGTAGTGAAAGAGGCTCGCTCATCGTTCGCTCGCATTAAACGGTACGCGTGACGGCAACAGAGCTCGCCGTGTCGACGTGAGGCGCCGCAGTATCTATTTTGGCGTAATTAATCGCTGGTGGCGAGCGGGCCGGCACGGCCCTGGGCGGCCCCAAGACTCCATCGAGTGCTTCCTCCTGCTGCCGGCGCCCGGCGGCGGAACCGTCTTGTCGTCGCGCGAAAGGTACGTCAAGATTGGCTGTCCACATTATGATCTGGATAACTGCCATGGAGGGTTCAGGCCGGAACCGCGATTTCAGATATCACCGAACCTGTTAGTGCCGCGGCAGGAAAGCGAGCGCCCGTTCCTCGAAGAGGCGCCTGCGAATTCACTTCATCCACAAGGAGGAAACATGCACAAGGTCAAGTTCCGAATCAGCCGAGTTGCTGCAACCGTGATCGTCGCCGGCGCCGCGTCGCTGCTGGGCGCAAATGCCGGGCACGCCCAGAGCGGCTTTCCGGATCGTGCGATCCGGTTGATCGTGCCATTCCCGCCCGGCGGCCAGACCGACAACGTGAGCCGGCGGCTCAGCACGACGATTGCGCCGATCCTCGGCCAGCAACTGGTTGTCGACAATCGCGGCGGCGCCGCCGGCACGCTCGGCGCCGGAGAGGTCGCCCGCGCCAAGCCCGACGGCTACACGCTGCTGGTGGCGACTACGTCAACGCACGCGCTCAGTCCGGTGGCGATGGCCGGTATCTCCTACGATCCCATCAAGGATTTCGCGCCGATTCGGGTGATCGGCACAGGCCCGATTTCGGTTTCGGTGCACCCGAGCGTACCCGCGCGGACGCTCAAGCAACTGGTCGCCGACGCCAAGGCGCATCCGGGCAAGTATTCCTACGGCTCCTCGGGCGTGGCCAGCATCAATCATCTCGCCGGCGAGCTGTTCAAGATGCGCGCGGGCAAGCTCGAAATACTGCACGTGCCGTACAAAGGCGCCGGCCCCGCCCTGGCGGAACTGATCGGCGGCCAGATTCCGATGACCTGCACGACGCTGAGCGGGGCGCTTCCCCATCACCGGTCGGGACGCGTACGCACGCTGGCGGTGTTGAAGGAGGAGCGCTCGACCGGCGCACCCGACATTCCGACGGCCATAGAGGGAGGCGTTCCCGGCGCGGTCGCCTACACCTACAACATACTGCTTGCTCCGGCGGGGACGCCGCGCGGCGCCATCGACTTTCTGACCGGCGCCATGAACAAGGCCATGGCCGACCGCGCGTTTTTCGATGCGCTCATCAAGCTCGGCGTCGATCCGGTCACGGACTCCAACCCGGGCAAGGCGGCGGCGATGCTGAAGACCGAACTCGACAAATGGCGGCCGTTGATCGAATCGCTGGGACTGAAGAACTGACGCGCGCTCAATAGGACGTCAATCCGCCGTCGAGCACGAGGGTCTGGCCGGTGACGTAGGCCGCCTGCGGACTGACGAGGTAACACACGGCGCGCGCCATCTCCTCCGGCCTGCCCAAGCGGTGCTGCGGAATGCGGTTGATGATTACCTCGCGGAAAGCGGGATTCTCCGCAAGGTGCGCCGCGCGCGACGGCGTTTCCGTTGCGCCCGGCGCGATCGCCGCACCCAAACCCTGCGAGGCGCCTGTAACCAGCGCCGCCCGCCGCTCCGTTGATTTCTGCTCCCCCATCACACCTCCTCAATGCCAAACCGCTACAATTTCATCCCCATTCCGGCATATGCCATGCACAAGCCATTCGCACGCGTTGGCGATCTCGAGATTCACTACGATCTCGCGGATTATACGGACCCGTGGCGCAGCCGCGAGCCGGAAACGCTGCTGCTTTACTCCGGGTACTGCCGCAACATGGAGTTCTGGCGCGCGTGGGTGCCGCTGCTCGGGCGCGATTACCGCATCCTGCGCCTGGATCCGCGCGGCTACGGCGCAACCAGCAAACCCGCGCCGGGAGCGGCATTCACGACCGACATGCTGGCGGGCGATGCGGTCGGACTCATGGATGCGCTCGGCATCGAACGCGTGCACTGGGTCGGCGAGTCCACCGGCGGCACGCTCGGGCTGATGGCGGCGCTCAACCACCCGCAGCGCATCGCCTCGATCACGATGTGCAACGCGTTCGCGAGGATGGGCGGCGAGACGATCTCCACCTACGCGCTCGGCGAAGCCAACCAGGCCGCGGCAATCGAGAAATACGGCGTCGCCGAATGGTGCCGCCGCACGCTCAAGCATCGCATGGATGTCAACCGCGCGCCGCCCGGGATCGGGGAATGGATGGCGCGCGAGATGGCGCGCACGCCGGTGCATGTCGCGACCGCCGCGTTCCGGCTCTTTTCGGGCGTGGACCTCACGCCGCGCCTCGCGGAAATCAGCGCTCCGGTGCTTCTGGTCATGGGCAGCAACTGCAGCGACCGATTGAAACTGCACCTGGCGGAAATGCGCGGCCTGCTGCCGCGCGCAAGCCTCGTTCAGCTCGACGGCTACGACTACGGAATTCACTATCTCGCGCCCGAGGCGGTCACGGCCGAGGTGCGCCGGTTCCTGCGGACGCTCGATTCAACCTGCCGCTGACGTGTACGGTGCGTCACATATTGGAACCTCGAATCGATCTCGGGCGTGGCGCGAGATGATGGGGCGCCACCGGCTTTCTCTCAGGTAGAATCGGGACCGGCTTGCGCCCGGTCGTCCACGATCCGGACGCTGCCCGCACCGAACAAGCACTTTCAAGGGAGAAGCGCATGGCCGACAAAGGTCTCTGGATTTCGTGGTACAACCTTCCCGACAACGGCCGCGAGAGTTACCTCGCCTGGCTCTACGGCACCTACGTTCCCGGGATGCTGAAGAAGCCGGGTTTCCTGTGGGCCGCGCACTACGCGTCGGCGAAGGTCAAACCTGGCCCGCACATCCGGCATACCACCGATCCCGCGGTGCCCACGGGCAACGATTACGTGCTGATGTTCGGGGCCGAGACGGCTCACGCGTTTTCCAAAGGGTCGGAAGCCTTCACCAGGGGCGCCCCAAGCAAGCTCGAGGCTCACCTCGCCGAGGCGGACCGGAAGATGCTGGCGATGAGAATCGGCGAGCGCGTATGCATCACCACCGAGGAAGCGCGCGCGGACGGACCGGACGTCAAAGCACGCGATGCCAGGCTCACGCCGGGGCCGTGCATCCAGCTCGGCAGTTTCAACGGCTCGACGATCGCCGCGGAAGACGAACTGCTGTCGTGGTACGCCGACTGGCGCATGGCGGCGCTGAGCAAACTGCCCGGATGCATCGGCATCCGGAAGATGGTTTCAACGTCGGGATGGGCGAAACACCTCGTCCTGTATGAGTTCCTCTCGCTCGAGGAACGCGCGAAGAACCTGCCGAAGTTGAACGAACTCTACCCGGACATGATCGAGTGGACCGCGAGGGCGGTGCCGAAACTGATCCACGCCCCCGAGTCGCCGATCGTCGCGCACCGGCTGTGGCCGGCGGTGAAATAACGCAAGGAACCGCTGCGTTGCCCGCAACGGGATTGCTTCTCTCCGCTCGCAATGGCACCCATCCCTGTCATCGCGAGGAGGCCGAAGCCGCGAGCGAAGTGTGGCGGGCGGACGCGGCGATCTCGCGGCTGGCCGCGACGGCGTTGCCCGCAACGGGATTGCTGCACCTCGATGCCGAACAGCGCTCCGGCGAACGCGAGCGCCGATCCTCACTGGCCGGCGCCGGTTTCGGTGGTGATGCGCTTCACGCCCGCTTCCCGGTTGTAGAACGCCTGCGCCACCGCGGTGTTGGGTTTGTGGCTGCCGGCGGGACTGACGCCTTCGTACTTGTAGTAGATGCGCGCCGGGGTGGCGAGCGCCTTCTCCAGCCGCCGCGCGCGGTAGAGCGGTGTGGGCCGCCACAGTTTGTAGATCTCGCGCACCGGCTCCGGAATCTCCACGTCGCGCTCGGTCGTGACCTCCTGCGCGATGAGCGACATCGGGAATAGCGGCGCGAGATCGTCCGGCCCCACCGGCCTTCATCGTGCCCGGAGGCAGCACCGGCGGGGGCGGCGACGGCAGATCCGCCATGATCTTGTACCAGATCTTCGGGATGCCGGTCTCGTCGAGCAGATACTTGATGGTTTCGGGCATCGTGACACCTCGCCTGGGTCGCTTCGCAAAAGAGCCAGTATAGCGGCGCAGCGAGGCGGAACCTTGTTGCAGATCAAGTTCCGGAAATGGCGGTCGCCCGAGCGGCGCCCTGAGGCTTGCACTCAGATATCGCGTGGGCACACGCGGCCGCACGGCGCAGCAGATCGCGCTCTGCGCGCGGCGGGTCGAAGTGACGGGCTGATTACCGGGTTTCGATTACTGCCAGCGGCGCGACAACTTCACCAGGCTATCGGCCTTGTGATCTTTTTCGTTGTGACGCAGCGTTATCACATCGTCGCCGACCGCGACTGCCCCTGGCATTGCGACCGTGATGTTTACTTCCCGGCGTGGCACGGATAGGTCGGAAGTCCTGAAGTCGCCCACGGCCAGGGTCACCTGGTTGCCCGAGAGTCGCGTGATCTGCCCGACGATTTCGTGCATCGTCGGCGTCTCAACTGCATCGATGCCGATCACGACAAACTTGAGCGGACCTTGGCCAATATTGCGAAAGAACCAGAACGCCCGGTGGGGATTGAAGCATAAGCCGGGAGCAGGGCCGCACGTCATGTAGACCTTGCCCGCCAGTCCTTCCACCGCCATTGTGCCTTCGATGACGTAGAGCAGCTTCGGACCCCCGGACGTATGCCAGGGGCTTCTCCCGCCCGCCGGGATCACGCGTTCGCCGCCCCCGATTCGCACGCTGCCCTGCGGCACGTCACTGCTTTGTGTCTCAAGCAAGCTTCGGCGCGGCCCCTGGCCGAAATCCTGTGCGGCTGCTGGAGCCACGGACGCGGACAACACGCATATCATCGACAGCAACACTTTTTGATCAATCATGACTCGCTCCTTTTTCCCTCAAAACGGCATCCGAAAACATCTATCGACCCTTCAGCAATCGACCGTCCCAGAATGAGCAAGCGCCGTTGACGCTCCTACTTGCTCGCCACAGCCGCCCTCACCCGCCCCAGTTCTGGTCTATCACTATCGGCGTGGTTGCATGTCTGCATGAGCTGCGCGTAGAAGGATTTCGCTTTCTCGCCCACTCCCGAAAGTTCGGCCGCCCGCCCGGCGCCGTAGAGCCCGCTGAAGCGGTTGGGGTGCCTCTGGAGAGCGGTCTCAAACTCCCTGAGTGCTTGTTCGGGTTGGCCGACTTCGATCAGCAAATCGCCGAGCATTTCCCGCGCGGGCACGATCGGATCTCGCGCAGTGTGGTGTTGTAGAGTCGAATCCTCCAGGGCCGCACTTGCGCGCAAGAGCCTGATCGCATCTTCGTTCTTTCCTTCCGCGCGCGCGAGCCAGCCGGCGGCCGACAGGCGGAGGATTTCGATCTCCTGCGCCCAATAGACCAGATTTGCCTGGAGTGCCGCGTCGCGTTGTGACCGGATCATCTCCAGGTCACTTCGGGCAGCGGCGACGTTGCCGCTGCGAGCCGCGCCCGTAGCCCTGGCGAAATAGGTAATCGCCTCGGCATAGTGAAATGAACTCGAGAGCGGTTGAAGAGAAGCGGCTTCGGACCAATGGCGCCTTTCCACTGCGTAGCGAGCCGGAATTCCTGCCCTCATGATCGCGACCCCCAGTCTTTCGGGTTCGCCCGTGTATCCGGCATTAAGTTCGTCCAGCACGCCTTTCGCCTTCTGATCCTCCGCGACCTGCAAGTACGCCTCCATGAGGAACTGGAGCATGTGCAGGGGCGTGGCCACGGTAACTCCCGGGTGGTTCTTGCGAGCATTCTCCCTGGCCACGTCAGCCGCGGCGAGATTCGACTTAATGGAGTCCTGCCACAGCCCCAGCCTCGTGTAGATGTGGGAAGGCATGTGGAGCGCGTGCTGGGACGAGGGGGCGATCTGATCATACTTGCGTGCGGCAGGGAGCGCACGCTTCGCGAGCGCCGGATGGTCGTACGCATGGATGATGTAATGCGCGACCCCAGGATGGTCCGGCCGCTCGGCAAAGATTCTCTCCAGGATTTCCCCAGCCTTCAGCAGCTTGGCGTAAGTCTTGTCCGTTGACACCGTCTGTTCATTGGGCAGAAGCGCGAGCGCGTAGAACACCGCCGCCTCCCGATCGTCGGGGTAATTGAGATACACGCGCTCCATCGCTTGCTCGTAGGCAATGGAGCGCGCGGCATGGTCGCGCTCGTCTGCGTTCTTGTAAAAGGTTTCGATTGCCGCGATGTAGTCGCGCTCGCGCTCGGTGCGGGCGCCGATCGCCTTGGCCTTCTCCACCGCCGCCCATGCCTTCTTGAGCGCGGCGGCGGTCGGGACATTCGATATGGGATTGCGGCGGTTGCCGAGCGCGATGCCCCAGTACGCCATGGCGCAAGCAGGGTCCTTCTCGGCGACGGCAATCAAAACTTTTTCAGCCGTCGCAAATTCGAAGGAATGCAGCATGGTGACCGCAAGATTAAACAACTGCTGCGCTTCGCTGTTGCAGGAGACCGGAAAATTCGCCGTTCCGTAGCGCGCGGCCTGCTTGGAGTCCTGCGCCGTTGCCGATGCGATGAGAAAAGTCGATGCAATGGCGATGAACAACACCCGGGACCGACGAATCAAGGTATCTCTCCCGCTCATGGCAGCTCCTCCTTTTGGCAAACCTGAACCTGTTTTTCCGAAATTAGCGCGTGCTTTCGCTGTCGCCCACACGCTCGACCGCGCCAGCCGGGATGACTCCTCGCAGCGAATACGAGCAACACTCGTGCCAAATCAAGAAGAGCGGGGCGCAGGTGGCGTCAATCCACTGAGCAAGCTTGAAAATTTCAGCGCGGGGATTCCGCCATGCGGGTGGGGAATGACTTACGGCGTATCAATTTGCATACGCCGGCGTATGCAATCCGATACGCCCGAATCTGGAGACTCAACGGCTCGTCGGCGCGAGGTCCGATCGGGCCGCGGTTACGATTACCTCAACACCTTGTCGGCGCGCAACAACACCTCGGGCGGAAGAGTAAAGCCGATCTGGCCCGCAGTCTTCAGGTTGACCCACAACTCGAAGCGCGTTGGCTGCTCCACCGGCAATTCCGCCGGATTCGCGCCTTTGAGGATCTTGTCCACGTAAAAGGCCGCACGCCGGTAGGACTCCGCCAGATGCGCGCCGTACGACATCAGCCCACCGGCCTCGACGAATTCGCGGTCGTCATAGATCGCCGGGAGTTTGCTCTTTGCCGCCAATTCGGCAATTCGGCCGCGATTGATGACGAGGAGCGGGGTCCTGATAGTAATAAGGGCGCCCGCGTGCTCCTTGACCGCCGTCTCGAAAGCGCGCTCGAAATCGTTCGCGCTGCGTACTTCCAGGGATAGCAACTGCACTCTGAGCGCGCGCGCGGCAGCCTGAACTTGCCCAAAGTTCCGCTCGGCGTTGGATCCCGCCGGGTTCCACAGGACGGCGACGCGGGACAGTTTCGGCATCGCCTCCAGCAGCAATTCCATGCGCTTTCCGGTCAACAGCCTCGCATACGATGTTACTCCGGTGATGTTCCCTCCCGGCCGCGCGAGGCTCGCGACCCACCCCAGTTCGACCGGGTCGTCGGTGCTGCGCATGACGATCGGGATGGTCTTGGTGGCGTTTTTCGCTGCGCGTACTGCCGGTGGTTCCAATGCGACCAGCACGTCAACCTTGAGCTCGACCAGTTCGGCGGCGAGGGCAGGCAGGTGCTCCACCTGCCCTCCGGCAATGCGATGCTCGATGATGATGTTCTGCCCGTCAATGTAGCCCAGTCCGCGCAACCCCTGGGGAAATGCTTCCTGGCGTGACGCTGACATCCCCGTGAGCGTTAGCCAGCCGATCCGCGGCAGCTTCGCCGCTGGTTGCGCATCGGCCACGCCCGCGGTCAACCCCGCGAGCAGTAGGACAAGCCCGCATCTCCCCCGCATGACGCTCGACACAGAAGTCACTGAGAATGACAAAGCACAATTTTCATCGGCGTTCATCGGCGGCTAATTATCCACTTGATTCAGTTGATTCCGAGCGATCGGATCAATCTGGAAAGATAGGTTCGCTGAAGGCCCAACACTTTGGCCGCCGCAGCGCGATTACCACCGGTCGTTGCCAGGGCAGCCACGATCACCTCGCGCTTGCAGGCGTCGATCGCCGCGTGATACGACAGCGTATCCGGTACGGCCGCCCCGCGGTCCGCGCCGAGGTTCGCAGGAAGATCGCGCACCGTCACCTCGGGACCGCGGCCCAGCACGACCGCGTGCTCGATTGCATTCGCAAGCTCGCGCACATTGCCCGGCCAGTCATGGGCAACGAGCCTGGCCATCGCGTCCCCGGTGATGCCGGTGAAGGTCTTCTTGGTTTCCGTTGCAAAGCGTTGCAGAAAATAGTGCGCCAACATGGCGATGTCGCCTTTCCTCTCTCTCAACGGCGGCAGGCGAATGGCAACGACGTTGATCCGGTAGTAAAGGTCTTCGCGGAAACTGCCTTGCCGCACCGCCTGCTCCAGGTCGCGATTGGTAGCCACGATAATGCGCACGTCAGCCTCGATCGATCTCGTGCCGCCGACGCGTTCGAAGCGCCGCTCCTGAAGAAATCTGAGCAGCCTCGCCTGCAGCTCCGGCGCCATATCGCCGACTTCGTCGAGGAACACGGTGCCGGCCTGAGCCAGCTCCATCTTGCCTTTCTTGAGCTGATGCGCTCCGGTAAACGCACCCTTCTCGTGTCCGAACAGCTCGCTTTCCAGCAACTCCCGCGACAAGCCGGCGCAGTTTATCGCGATGAACGGTTCGTCTCTCCGATCACTCCAGCGCTGAATAGCGCGCGCGATGACTTCCTTGCCGGTCCCGCTCTCGCCAAGCAACAGCACCGTGGATCTGCTGCCTGCGGCCTTCCTGGCGGAATCGACCGCCTGCTTCATCGCGACGCTGTCGCCAGTGATCAGGCTATATCGCTCGTCAGCCTCCTGCGACAGGATTTCGACCTTTCTACCGAGCTTTTCGCCGTGCAACGCCCTGGCGACGGTAAACGCCAGGTGATCGGCATCAAAAGGCTTGGTGATGAAGTCGGTGGCGCCGTGCTTCATCGCTTCGACCGCTTTCTCGATCGTGCCGTGGGCCGTCACCATGATGACCGGTATGTCGACGCCGTCGCGGCGCAGCCGCTTCAAGACTTCGATTCCGTCCATGTCCGGCATCAGGTAATCGAGAATGACGAGCTGCGGTGAGCGTGTCGTGACTTTTTCGAGCGCTTCCACACCGCCGGCGGCCCGCACGACCACGTAGCCACGATCGCTCAATTCCTGTTCGAGAAGATCGAGATTGAACGGCTCATCGTCTACCACCAGGACCGTGTTCGGCATGACTGACGTTCCTAGATCAGCTTTCTGATTTTTGCCACCAACTCGTTCTCATAGGATGCGCTTACGCGACATGGTGCGATCCTCCCTCGTTGACGTCCGTCGGCAGAGAGACGGTGAACCTGGAACCATTGCCGGATTCGCTTTCGACCGCGATGTCGCCGCGCAAGAGAGTCACGAGCCTCCTGGTGATCGGTAGCCCGAGTCCGGTCCCGCCGTACTTCCCGGCGCTCGCTCCTTCCGCTTGCCGAAACTCCTCGAACACGTAGGCGAGCGCTTCCTGCTCCATGCCGATGCCGGTGTCCAGAACCACCAGCTTGAGGGTTGTGTTTTCGCGCCACGCTGATAACCTGATCTCGCCCTGCTCGGTAAATTTTGCCGCGTTGCCGAGGAGGTTCACGATAATCTGCCGCAGCTTCTCCCGGTCGGTCCGCAACGTTCCGATTTCCGGTGAGAGTTCCACCACCAGCCGCACTTCACCATCCTTCAGCATGGGTTCCACCGTTGATACTGCTGCCTCCACCACTTGCTCGAGTCCGAACGCCTCGGCGCGAACTTCCATCCGGCCCGCTTCGATCTTCGACAGATCGAGCAGCTCGTTGACCAGCGTGAGCAAGGACTCCGCGCTTACCAGTACCTTGCGCAGATTCTCGGTTTGCAAGGCGGGAATTTGCTCCTCAGTCTTGCGCAGCACAACGCGCGTGAAGCCGATTATGGCGGTGAGCGGCGTACGCAGCTCGTGGCTCATGTTGGCAAGAAACCGCGACTTATGCTTGCTGACCTCGTCGAGCCGTTGGTTGGCCGCGCTGAGGTCCCGCGTTCTCTGCTCGATTTTTTGCTCCAGTCCCGCATAGGAGTCTCGCAGAGCACCGGCCATCCCGTTGAACGCGTCCGCCACGGCCTCCAATTCGTCGCCGGTCCTAAGCACAACGCGATGCGTGAGATCGCCCTCGCCGATACGTTGCGCGCCCTCGCGCAAGCTCCGTAATGGCAGGACCACTCGCCTCGCCACAAAAATGCTGGCGACCAATGCAACCACGAGGCCGATCAGCAACAGGGTGGATGACCGGAGCAAGGATGCATAGATGGAGGCATAAGCTTCGTCGGCCCGCTGTTCGGAAATCACGGCCCAATCCAGGCGCGGAACAACAGCACTCGAACTGACCACCTTGTTTCCACGCAGGTCGAGGCTTGCCCTATTCTTGCCATCGGTGGACTCCGGATCGAACGCGGCCTTCACTTGTTCCAGGTGAGCCAGATTGCGCCGCTGCAGCACCAGACTGATGTCAGGGTGGGCGACCAGGTCGCCGGAACGAGTTACGGCATAGGCATAACCGGACTTCCCGACCCGAACCCGCGCCACCTCGTCCCAGATGTACTTGAGGTTGGCCTCGGCCTGCAATACGCCTATGATCTCGCCCGCGAAACGCTCGATCGGAACCGCGATCGTCATGTAGGGCTCCGAGCCGCGCACGAAATAGACCGGACTGAAGTACGAACCGCCCTGCGCCGCGGCGCGAACAGCGTCAGGTGCAGCCGGCGCGGTCTGGACGGATGCGATGCTCACCCGCGACGCCTGCGCGCGACTCAATCCGTCGGTGGCGATCGCCGTCGCGCTGGTGATCGCGGGCGCGACCAGAAGCAAGCGCTCCAATTCAAACTTGAACTCCGACGAAAGCCCGTGCACGGCGACGTCGCGGCTCTTCGTGCTCGCGAGCATCATCCGCTCAAGTTCCTGGACGAAGCGCTCGATCTTAAACGCCACGCCCGCGGCGACCTCGCGC
The DNA here is from genome assembly GCA_016199545.1 of Betaproteobacteria bacterium. Lineage (GTDB taxonomy): Bacteria > Pseudomonadota > Gammaproteobacteria > Burkholderiales > SG8-41 > DSOT01. The sequence goes on from JACQGN010000329.1 coordinate 17,528, forward strand.
TGGAGTAGCGCCAGATGGTCGCGACTCTCGCGATAGGTGAAGTAAATTTCGAGCGCGCCGCTTGCGATGAGCCCCCCGCCGATCAGCATCCCCGAGACGAGGAAGTAACGGCTGACCAGCCGTTCACCCCGGCGTCTTGGGGAACTCTGAGCGACACGTGGCTCCATCGATTTTCGCGCGGCCCAGCCTGGCCGCCGCTCGCTGGAATCACTCTACCACAGCACGCAGCGCAGGGCGTGCGTTAGTGATGCGCGTGAAATTCCGGGTACAATGGTTCACCATTCTCACCCTCACTGCCGACATGTCGGTTCAAGGGAAAGAGGAAAATAACCGCAAGGAGCAACGACGATGCGCGTTGGATTTATCGGACTGGGGACCATGGGCGGCTCGATGGCGCTCAACGCACAGAAGGGCGGCCACGAAATGGTGGTGCACGATCTCAGACGCGAGGTCGCGGCACCGCATCTCAAGGCCGGGGCAGCGTGGGCCGAAGGCGCGCGCGCGGTGGGCGAAATTTCGGACATCGTGTTCACTTCCCTGCCGGGACCGAAGGAGGCCGAGGCGGTGGGCGATGAACTGCTGGAAAGCATGCGCCCGGGCGTGCCGTGGTTCGATCTCTCCACCAATTCTCCCACCGTGGCACGGCGCATCCACGCGAAGTTCGCGGCGAAAAGCATCCCGATGCTGGACGCGCCGGTGAGCGGCGGGCCGATCGGCGCCCGCACCCGCAAGCTCGCGCTGCTGGTAGGCGGCGATCGCGCGGTCTTCGACAAGTACCGCCACGTGCTCGATACGATAGGCGACCAAGTGATTTATATCGGGCCGATCGGCGCCGGCTCGGTGGCGAAGCTCGTGCACAACTGCGCCGGTTACGCCATCCAGACTGCGCTCGCCGAGGTGTTTACGCTTGGAGTGAAAGCCGGCGTGGAGCCGCTCGCGCTGTGGGCCGCCGTGCGCCAGTGCTCGCTGGGCCGGCAGCGTACCTTCGATCGTCTCGGCCGGCAGTTCCTCCAGGGCGTGTTCGAACCGCCGGATTTCGCGCTCAAACTCGCTCACAAGGATGTGACGCTCGCTACGGAGCTGGGCCGTGAACTGGGCGTGCCGATGCGGGTCGCGAACCTCACCTACGCGGAAATGACCGAAGCGCTCAATCGCGGCTGGGGCGAACGCGACTCCCGCACGCCGATGTTGCTGCAGGAAGAGCGCGCGGGAGTGGAGATCAAGGTGCCCGCCGCCGCGATACAGGAAGTGTTGAAGCGCGACGGTTAGGATTTTGCCGGGCTTGCATCCGGCAAAATCCTTATCGATTGAATATGAGGATCGGCCCGGTGGCGGACCATCGACTCGAATTGTACCGTTTGTCTGCGGGCGGTTTTGCGTAAGGATTGAGTCGGGACAAGTCCGACACAATCCTACTCACTCGATCCTGATATTGCTGTCCTTGACGACCCTGACCCAGCGCTCGTAGTCCTTCCTCGCGCGTTCCTCCAGCCGGGACGGGGCGCCTCCGGAGGCAGCCATGCCCTGCGCTTCGAGCCACTTCTTGATGTTGCCGTCCTCGAGAATACGATTGACCGTAGCGTTCAGGCGCTCGACGATCGGCTGCGGCGTGCCCCTCGGCACCCATACCCCGTACCAGACCACGGTTTCGAAACCCGGCAGCGTCTCAGCCACGGCAGGAAGTTTGGGCAGCGAGTGCCAGCGCTGGGCGCTGGTCACAGCCAGCGCGCGCAGTTTACCCGCCCGAAAATGGGCGACCGTCCCGAGGAGGCTTCCCACAATCAACTGGCAGTGTCCCGCCACGACCTCGACCGTCGCCAGCCCCGTGCTCTTGTACGGCACGTGAATCATCTTGATCTTCGCCATGCTGGCGAAAAGCTCGGTCACGAGGTGCGTCGCCCCGCCCACTCCGGTCGAAGCAAAGATGAGCTGCCCGGGACGGGCACGCGCGAGATCGATCAGCTCCCGTGTCGTGTGCACGGGCAGCGAGGGATGCACCACCACCACGGATGGTGTATGCCCGATCTCCACGACTGGCACGGTAGCCGTGAACAGGTCGAACGGGAGCTTGCGCGTTGCCGGCGTGGCCGAAAAGCTCGACGACATGACCATGATCGTATAGCCGTCAGGCAGCGATTTGGCGACGATCTCCATGCCGATCGCACCTGCGGCCCCGCCGCGGTTGTCCACGACGAACTGCTGGCCGAGGTGCTCGGAGAGCTTCTGCGACACCGGCCGTGCAGTGAGATCTGCGCCGCCCCCCGGTGCGAAGGGAACGACGACGCGCACCGCCTTCGCGGGCCAAGTCTGCGCCTGTGCACCGAACGCTGCGAGCAGAGCCACTGCACCCACGACGAAATCACAAGCTGATCGACGATACATGGTCATCCCTCCTTCTCGAAAAGTCCCGGCCTATTCGCAGCGAAGGTAGGTTGGGCTGAACGCTGTGATGCCCAACGCGGAACGAACGTCGATTGTTGGGGTTCACGTTGTTCACCCCAACCTACAGTGGGGACGACAAGGAACCCACCAGCGGCGTGCGTTTCCCTGGTGCGCGATGACGGCCTGCTATCATATATCACATCGTAGCATTCAACTCCCGTTCGATTCCCATGTTAATCAGGTTCACGTTGAACGGCGATCCGGTCGAGGTCGCGCTGAAGGCTGCCGACCGTCTGCTGATCGACGTGCTGCGCGAAGACCTGAGGATGACCGGCACCAAGCACGGCTGCGGGATCGGTTCGTGCGGCACCTGCACGGTGATTCTCGATGGCGAACCCATTGCCTCGTGCCTGCAGCTCGCCGCGCTGGTTGACGGCTGCGAGATCAGAACCATCGAGGGGCTGGCCGATGCCGGGCGTCTTCACGCCGTGCAGCAGGCGTTCGTCAACAAGGCCGCGCTCCAGTGCGGCATCTGCACGCCGGGCCACGTGCTGGCTGCGTGCGCGCTGCTCGACAAGCATCCGCATCCCACCGACGAGGAGATACGCACCAGCGCCGACAGCGTCTATTGCCGCTGCACCGGCTACCAGCGCATCCTCGACGCGTACCGCGAGGCGGCGCGGCTCCTGGGAGCGGCGACACGATGACGTCCGGCCCCACCCCCACCCTAACCCTCCCCCTGAAGGGGGAGGGAAATATTTTTCCCACGAATTTGGGATCCCCTTCCCCCTCAGGGGGAAAGGGGGAGGGGAATATTTTTCCCACGAATTTGGGATCTCCTTCCCCCTCACGGGGGAGAGCCTGCGCGGCTGGCGAGGGGGCATTGGGATGGGGGTGGGTCTGGCATCTCCCGGTCAGATACCGCTTCTTCGATCCGGGCCGATCATGAATACGCACGTGCCGCATCCCACTGGGCGCGAAAGTTTTCTCGTCGTCGGCAAGGATGTGCCGCGCACCGATGCCGTGCCCAAGGTCACCGGCGCGGCGCAATACGTCGCCGATCTCGTCATGCCGGGGATGTTGCACGCGGCGGTGTTACGCAGTCCGCACCCGAATGCGCGCATCGTTGCCATCGACGTGAGCGCCGCCGCAAAGATGCCCGGCGTGAAAGCGGTGGTCACAGGCGCCGATACCGCGCAACGCAAGTGGGGCGCGTTCCGGCCCGACCTTTACCCCCTCGCCATCGGCCGCGTGCGCTACGTCGGGGATGAAGTCGCCGCCGTGGCCGCGACCGATCCCGCCATCGCGCGCGCGGCGGTCGACCGCATCGCCGTCGAGTACGAGGTGCTGCCCGCCGTGCTGTCGCTCGATGCGGCACTCGCTCCGGGCGCGCCGCTGGTGCACGACGATACACCGGGCAACATCGCACACCATTTCGCGTTCGAGCGCGGCGACGTCGATGCCGGCTTCAAGGCGAGCGGGGTCGTCGTCGAAGGCACCTGGGAGAGCGCGCGCCAATGGCACACCGCGCTGGAGACCATCGGCTGCGTCGCGCAGTGGAGCGGCGAGCGCGTGACGATGTGGTGCAACACGCAAACGCCGTTCCTCGCGCGCGGGCGCTACGCGACTGCCCTCGGTGTGCCGGAAGCCCAGGTGCGCGTCATCCAGACCGAAGTCGGCGGCGGCTTCGGCGGCAAGTCGGGCGACGACAATGCCTCGGTCATCTGCGCCCTCCTCGCGAAGAAGAGCGGCCGGCCGGTCAAGCTCATACACACGCGCGAGGAAGAGTTTCTCGCCAGCCACCCGCGCATGCCAATGCGCTACTGGGTGCGCCTGGGCTTCGCGCGCGACGGGCGCATCAAGGCCAAGGAAATCAAGATGTGGGCCGACAACGGCGCCTACACCGGCAAGTCGCAGGCGATACTGGGTGCCGCGAGCGTGCGCCACGATGCGCTCTACAGGTATCCATGCGCGCGCGGCGATTCGACGCTGGTCTACACCAACCTCGTTCCCACCGGCGCCTTCCGCGGCTTCGGTAATCCGTCGGCGGACTGGGCGGTGGAACAGGCGTGGGACCTCGCGGCCGGGAAACTCGGTATCGACGTAGTGGACCTCCTGCGCATGAACGCCGTGGGACCGGGCGATCGTTCGCCGCACAACCACAAGATCACGAGCTGCGAGCTGGGGCAGTGCATCGACAAGGCGGCGGAGCTGGTCGGCTGGCGTGCCAAGCGCAGGGCGCGCGCGCCGGACCGCGAGACCCTCACCCCCAACCCCTCTCCCGAGCGGAGAGGGGAGCATCGAGCGAGTCCGGATGTGCCATCCGGTCTCGTCATGCACCATGAACCCGCACGCGAATTCAACGAGCCCGCACGCGAGATCAACGAACCCGCTCGCGGGTTGGGCATGGGCTGCAGCGTGCACGTCAACGGCCGCCGCAGCTTCGGCGACTGGGACGGAAGTGCCGCGATCGTCACGATCAACGAGGACGGCCGCGCCACCGTGATCACCGGCGAGGGCGAGATCGGCCAGGGAAATCTGACCGTGCTGCGGCAGATCGCGGCGGAAGAACTGGGGCTCGCGTACGACGACGTCGATATCACGCGCCCCGACACGGATCTCCAGCCGCACTCGCTGGGCGCGCTCGCGAGCCGTCTCACTTATGTCGCCGGTAATGCTGTCAAGCGCGCTGCCGCGGAAGCGGCGAGGCAGTTGCTCAATGCCGCATCGGAGCAGATGAAGCGCCCGCCCGAGGAGCTTACGGTCATCAACGGCCAGGTCGGCCCGCGCAACGGCTCGGAGACCGAGTTCAGGGCGGTGGGCGCCATAGTGCGCGCCAACATCTACAAACCGGGCGGGCAGCCGATCATCGGCGTGGGCAATTTCGACAATCCATCGGATTTTCCCGACCACAATCGCTACGGCAACGAATCCGGCGCCTACAACTTCATCGCGCAGGCGGCAGAAGTCGAGGTCGATCGCAGCACCGGGCAAGTGACGCTGCTCGAAATTGCAAGCGCGGTGGATTGCGGCACCGTCATCCACCCCGCCGCTGCGGAGGGACAGGTGCAGGGCGGGGTCACGCAGGGCATCGGACTGGCGATGATCGAGTATTTCGACTGGTACAACGGCTCGCCCACAGACCCGCAACTTAAAGATTATCCGATTCCCGGCGCTGCGCTGATGCCGAAGATGCACGTGGCGTTCGCCGACTCGTACGAGCCGAGCGGTCCGTTTGGCGCCAAGGGGCTGGGCGAGATCGGGCTCGACGCCGTGCCCGCAGTGATCGCAAACGCGGTGGCCGACGCAGTGGGCGTGCGCATCACGCAGTTGCCGATTACCGCCGAGAAAATCCACCGCGCGCTCCATCCCGAGCTTTATGCGGGCGAGCAAGTTCCACCGCCGGTGGCGCCCAAGGGCAGCGTGTGGACGCGGCTCGCCGCAGGCCGCCCCTCCGGTGCGAGACCTGCCAATCCGGAGATGCTTTTCCCCGGAACGGTCGAAGAGGCGGTGGCGCAATTCGCGGCGGAAGACGCGGCAATCGTGTGCGGCGGCACCGCGCACGCGCTGCGCCGGGAACGCAGCGGCTACCCGTTTGCCAAGCGCCTCGTCGCCATCGGACGGATACCGGAGTTGAACGAACTTTCGATCGATGCGGGCGGCGCCCTCAGCATGGGCGCCGCCGTCAACCAGGAACGCCTCTACGCGGAACCGCGCATCCGCAGCGGCTGGCACGCGATCGACGATGCGCTGGAGGCGGTGGGCCATACGCGGATCCGCCGCATGATCACGGTCGGCGGCAGCATCGGGCCTCTGATTGGCGGCTTCGATCTGCCGATCGCGCTGCTCGCGCTCGCTACCCGCGTGACCGTGGCCGGGCCGCAGGGGCGGCGCACGCTGACGCTGGAGGATGCGTTCGAGAAGCGCTTTGCGAAAGATGAGATCGTCGTCAGCGTCGCCGTCGAGAAGCTTGCACCGCGCACCGGATCGAGCTTCCTCAAATACATGGCGCGCGCCGTGCTCGAGATCCCCACCGTCAATACCGCTGCGCGGGTGACGCTCGACGAAAAGGGCCGCTGCCGGAGCGCGCGCGCGGTCGTGGGCGCGGTGAGCTGGAAGCCGATCGTACTCGACCTCGCCGAGCTTGCCGGCAAGGCGCTCGACGAAAACCTGGTGCGCGGCGCGGTGCAGAACGTGCGCTCGCTCGCCTCGCCCATGTCCGACGTACGCGGCTCCGCGGCCTACAAGCGCGAAATGGCAGCGGAGTTTGCCGCGCGCGCGCTGTTGCGCGCGTGGCAGCGCGCCAAAGAGCAGTGAAGAGCGCATAGTTGCCAGCGTATCTGCACTGGCTGCACTGACAAGGAAGCGACCACGAGGTAATCGCGATGAAGCCATTCAAGGCATCTGCACGCCGTGCCGCGCGCACGGTAGCGGCGCTGGCTGTGTCCTTTGGCGCGGCCGCGGCCCAGGGCCCCGCGCCGGCCGGCGGCTATCCCACGGGCCCGATCCGGATGGTCGTGCCATTCCCAGCCGGAGGCGGCGTCGATTCCATGGGCCGCATCGTCGCCCAGCGGCTCACCGATCTTCTCGGCAAGCAAATCGTCGTCGATAACCGTGGCGGCGCCAACGGCATGATCGGCAGCGAAATCGTTGCGAAGTCGGCAAAGGATGGATATACCCTGCTCTTCAACGGCGCGAATTTCGTGACGACACCCAGCCTTTACGCCAAGGTGGGCTACGACCCGATCCGGGATTTCGATCCGATCAGCCTGGTCGCGCTCGCGCCCAACATTCTCGTCACCCACCCTTCGCTGCCCGCGAAATCCGTGCCGGAACTCATCGCGCTCGCCCGCGCGCGGCCCGGCATGGTGACGTTCGCCGGTTCGGGCAGCGGCAGCACACCGCATCTCGCGGGAGAACTGTTCAAGGTGATGGCGAAGGTGGACATGGTGCACGTGCCCTACCGCGGTTCGGGCCCGGCGATGGTGGGGTTGCTCTCGGGCGAGGCGATCATCATGTTCCTGCCGGCGATCAATGCGGGGCCTCATCTCAAGTCGGGGCGCCTGCGTGCCATCGGGGTGACGAGCGCGAAGCGGCTGCCGGCTTATCCGCAGCTTCCCACCATCGCCGAGTCGGGGTTGCGCGGTTACGAGTCGAGCCAGTGGTACGGCGCGCTCGCGCCCGCCCGCACGCCGGTGGAGATCGTGAACCTCCTCAACGGGCACATCGTGAAAATCATGAGCAGCCCCGATATCCGGAAACGGCTGCTGGATGGAGGCACCGTTCCCGTCGGCAGCACCCGCGAGCAGTTTGCCGCCCACATCCGCTCCGAGAGCGAAAAGTGGGCGAAGGTAATCAAGGCCTCCGGCGCGAAAGTCGATTAGGACGATGCCGGCAAAGGATTGCCGGCTACGACATGTTATCGGCCTTCGTTTGAGACGTAGCGCGGCAATCTCTTGCCGCGAACAACGCTCGTTACAGCCGGCAAAGGATCGCCGGCCTACGAAGCTTCCCTCCCCTTCAAGGGGAGGTGCGCCGGAGCGTGGAGCAGGGGCCCCATGATTTCTATGGGGATGCGACCGTGGAGGCGCACATAAGCACGCGGTAATCCGGCGCTTGCATCCCGCTGCGGGGTCGCATCCATTGGCTAAAGCCAACGGAATCCTGCTCCGCCCTCCGCGGGCGCAGGGTGGGGATGGGGTCATAGATTCAGCGCAGCGATGCCGATCGCGACCAGCGCCGCGCCGGGAATGCGCCAACCGCCGAAGCGCTCCTTGAGAAACACCGTGCCGATGATCGCGGCGAGTATCACCGAAGTCTCGCGCAGTGCCGCGACCACCGCGACCGGCGCCTGCGTCATCGCCCATAAAGCGATCAGGTACGAGCCCATCAGGAGCGTCCCGCCCGGCGCCGCGAGCATCCAGCGTTCACGCAGATAACCCGCCAGCTCCCGTCCCCGCCATACCACGGCGAACGCCGTCATCGGCGCCGCGATGAGCAGGAACAGCCACATGCCGTAGCCGGCTGAATTACCCGAGGCCCGCGCCCCGACGCCATCGACCAGCGTGTAGCACGCGATCACCACTGCGTTCACCGCCGCGACGGTCGTTCCCCTGCCGGGCAGCCGGATGCCGCGCGCGGCGATGAGCGCCGGCCCGATGATGCCGAGCACGATCAGCGCAACGCCCGCCCACATCGTCGCGGCAAGCTGCTCGCCCAGCAGCAACACTCCCATGACCGCGACCAGCATGGGCGCGCAGCCGCGCATGATCGGGTAGGCTTGTGACAGATCGCCGAAGCGATAGGCCCCCACCACCGCCGCGAAATAGAGCTGGTGCAGCAGCACCGAGGCGGCGAGCCACGGCCAGCACGCCCGGTCGATCGCGGGCAGAAACGGCAGCGTTGCCGCGGCGATCGTCGCGGAGACGAGGTTGATGGCAACGACATCGAGAAACTTGCTGGAACTTGCCTTCACCAGCGCATTCCACGACGCGTGCATCAGCGCCGCCAGCAGCACGAGAAGCGTGACCTCAACCGGCAACGTCGTGTCCTGCCCGCTTACGCCCCGGCGCGGCGGCGCATTGCCTCGCGAACATGGTTCATCGCACGCGCCGTTCAGGCCGCCACGCCGTTCAGGGTGAAATCGAACAACTGGTAGCTGTTAAGGGGCTTCGCTTCGGCCTTCTGACGGTAGGCGTCGCTGACCGGCTCGCTGATGATGAAGGGCACGCGTGCCTCAGAGACCCCGCCGTGGGTGCGCAACCGGTGCCCTTCGAGCCCCGACAGGTCGTGCTCGGCCTCGGCGCCGCCGACGCACGCATCGGCCTTCGATATCACCGCGACATCGCCCTCGCGATCGGGCGGCAGATCGAACTTCTCGCACACCGTGTGCCGGTCGTAAACCGACTCGATCCCGGCGATCGGCTCCACGAACCGCATGACTCTCTCGGGCGTCGCCTTGCCGCCGCGGCAGTAAACGCGCACGAACCCGCCGAGCGCGCCGTGATGCGCGACGAAGGCGTCGGTGATCGGGCAGATGACCCTGGTATCCCCCTTGCCGAACTCGGCGTCGAGGATGTCCTGCAGCCAGATCACGTTGGGCGTGCCATCGGCTTTCGACTTGTCGTTCATGCCGTGATCCGCCGTGAGCGCGACGATCGCGCCCAGACCGGCAAGGCGCCCGAACCTGGCGTCGAGCTCCTGGTAGAAACGGATCGCCTCGGACTCGTGCGGCGCGTACTTGTGCTGGATGTAGTCGGTCAGAGACAGATACAGGATGTCCGGCCGTTCACGCTCCAGGATGCGTATCCCGGCTTCGAGTACGAACAACGACAAATCCATCGAATACATGTGCGGCAGCGGCATGCCGACGAAATCCAGCACGTTCTCGATGCCGTTCCCGGCAAACGTACATTGGTCCGCTTTCTCTGAGGAAAAACATATGTTGCCGCGGCCGAGATCGAGTCCCTTGCCAAGCTGCCGGCGCAGTTTGTCCTTGGCCGTGACCGCCGCGATCCTGGCCCCCGCGCGCGCGAACTGCGCGAAGACCGTTTCCCCGCGCAGCAGTTCCGGTCCGGTCATGACCACCGCTTCTCCGGTTGCCGGATCGAGATAGAAGTTGCCCGAGATCCCGTGCACCGACGCCGGCGCGCCGGTCACGATCGACATGTTGTTGGTGCAGGTCACGCTCGGCACCGTGCCATCTGCGACCGCGCTGTAGCCGCGCGCCATGAAGCGTGCCACGTTCGGGATGTAGCCGTGCTTGATGCCGTGCTCGAAGTACGCCGGATCGCCGCCGTCTATGCACACCACGACGACCGGCCTGCGCGGCCAGCGGTAGTCGGTGCCGTTGATCCGCACTGCGGGTTTGTCATTGGACTTGACCATTCGAGTTCCTCCCTGATCGCCGCCGTTCGTGTTGCGGCACGACGGCATCGCGCCTATTATCCCGAAAAATGAAAATTCCGCGCAATGCATTGATTTGACCGTTGCGCGGGAAGTGGCTCAAGGTTGAACCCGGGAGAGAGGGACGAATGGCGGCGCAGGGGGAAGCATGAACGAACTCATGGAACTCGCGCGCCTGGTGCGCGCCGCGCGCAACGGCGTTGCCTTCACCGGCGCGGGCATCAGCACCGAGAGCGGCATTCCGGATTTTCGCGGGCCGCAGGGCGTGTGGAACACCGAGACGCCGGTCTACTACCAGGATTTCATGGCAAGCCGCGAGGCGCGGGTGCGCGCGTGGGAGCGCACCGCGCGCATGTTCAAGCGCTGCAGCGAAGCGCGTCCCAACGCAGGCCACCTCGCGCTCGCCGAACTGCAGCGCCTTGGCCACATCGGCGCCGTCGTCACGCAGAACATCGACGGCCTGCACCTCGACGCCGGCAGTGTCAATGTGATCGAACTGCACGGCACCAACCGCTACGCTGCCTGCCAGATGTGCTGGAAGGACTGGCCGATCGCCGAGGTGGTGGCGCGGTGGGAGCAGGGCGAGAAAGCGCCGGAATGCGATTCCTGCGGCGGCCCGATCAAGACCCGCACCATCTCCTTCGGCCAGTCGATGCCGGTGAAGGAGATGGAGCGCGCGGCGGAAGCGTCGATGGCGGCCGACCTCTACATCTCGATCGGCTCTTCGCTGGTGGTCGAACCCGCGGCCTCGTTCCCACGGCTCGCCAAGCAGTCGGGCGCGCACCTCGTGATCATCAACAACCAGGAAACGCCGCTCGACGAAATGGCCGATCTCGTCATCCGCGAGCCGATCGGCGCGACGCTGAGCGCGGTATTGCAGCACCTCGACACGACCACGGAGCAAGCAGCATGGCAACCACTACGACCCTGATACTCGGCGCAGGATTTGGCGGAATCGTCGCAGCGAACGCGCTGCGCCGGCAGTTGCCGCCCGAACACCGGGTGGTCCTCATCGACAAGGCGCTGCACTTTTACATCGGCGCAACCAAACCATGGGTGATGCTGGGTCATAAGTCCGTCTCCGAGATATCGTGCAGCCGAGAAGCTCTCAACGGCCGCGGCATCGAGTTCCTGCATGCGAATGTCCGTCGGATAGACCTGGCGCGGGGCGAGGTTACGACCGATCGTGGCGTGCAGCGCGGCGATTACCTGGTGATCGCGCTCGGCGCCGACTACGATATGTCCGCGATCCCGGGGCTGGGAGACACGGCACACGAGTTCTACACGCTGGAAGGCGCTGTCAGGCTGTGCGCGGCGCTGCGTGTTTTCAGTCGCGGGGATTTGGTCGTGCTGGTGCCGCGCGCCCCCTTCAAGTGCCCGCCGGCGCCCTACGAGGCCGCGATGCTGATGCACCAGGCGTTCAAGGAAAGGGGCGTGCGCGACAACGTCCGCATCGCCCTCCACACCATCGAGGGCGCGCCCATGGCTACCGCGGGCGCCGAAATGGGCCGCTTCATGCGGGAGCAACTCGCATCCCGCAACATCGATTATCACCCGGCACGCAATACCACCGGCATCGACGGCAAACATCGCACCGTGCAGTTCGAAGACGGCAGCGCTGCGCATTTCGACCTGCTTGTGAGCGTGCCTCCGCACGTGGCGCCGAAGGTCGTGCGCGACGCGGGCCTCACCAATGCAAGCGGATGGATACCGGCCGATCCGAAGACGCTGAAGGTCGCGAGCGATTCCGCCTTCCGTGCGGTCTATGCGATCGGGGATGTTTCGGTCGTTCCACTTCCGGGCCGGCATAAGGCCGATGTGCCGCTCGTGCTGCCCAAAGCCGGCACCATCGCCGATGCACAGGGCCTAGCCGTCGCTTCGCAGATTGCCGCGGAAGTGCTCGGGCGCCCGGCGGAAACGTTTGGCGGCGTCGGCACCTGCTACATCGAAACGGGCGACCGGCATGCGGTGAGAGGTGAAGGGCAGTTCTACGCGCTGCCGCACCCCGTGATGAGCGCGACCCCGCCGGACCGAGCACAATACGAAGGCAAGCTCGCGTGGATCGGCGATTGGCTGCGGGCGAATCTTTGAGTTCTTCAGACTTGCAGGCGTCCCAGTGTGCGCGCCGCAGCGTCGCTCCACCCCCGACCGAAAACCGTCGTACGCCGGGCGCATGACGGCCCCTCCCTTCATGGTCATCGCGCACCGGGGTGCGTCGTCCTACGCACCCGAGAATACGCTCGCGGCGTTCGACCTGGCGTTGCAGATGGGGGCGCGACATATCGAGCTCGACGTGCAGTCCACTCGCGATGGCCGTATCGTGGTGATACACGACGATACGGTGGATCGCACGACCGATGGCACGGGGCCGGTTGCAAGTCACGCGCTGGCGGAGCTCCGCTTGCTCGACGCAGGCGCGCGATTCGCGCCAGCCTTCGCGGGCGAACGGATTCCGCTGTTCGAGGAAGTGCTTGCACGCTACCAGGGGCGCGCTCATATCCATGTCGAAATCAAAGGGCACACGAATGGCCTCTCGGAGCGGACCGCCGATCTGATACGCGCGCACGGCATGGCGCGCGAGGTCACCGTCACGTCATTTCAGAAGGCGCGGCTGAAAGAAACTCGGGCGCATGCGCCCGAATTTCCCACCGGATGGCTGGTGCGAGATGTGACCGACACGGTGATCGCGGAGGCACGTGCGATGGGCCTCACCCAGCTTTGCCCGAGGGCCGATGCCCTGACCCCGGAGCTGGTCGATCGGCTGCACGCGGCCGGGCTCGTGGTGCGCGCGTGGGGGGTGGCGACAGAAGAGCTGATGCGGCGCGTGGTCGAGGCCGGCGCCGACGGCATGACGGTCAACTTTCCCGACAAGCTCATCGCGTTCTTGGACAGCCGCCATCACCCTTGGGTATGATTGGGCGTGCCAGCCGTCGCTCCCGCCGTAAACCGCATCGCAGATTCTCATGCCTAAATTCGCCCGCCTCCTCGCTGCTACCGTGTGCTGCCTGATCGCAGCGCTCACCGCCCAGGCGCAATACCCCGCAAAACCCATCCGGCTCATCGTGCCGTTCGCCCCTGGCGGCCCGTCCGATCTCCTCGGCCGGCTCGTCGGCCAGAAGCTGAGCGAGGCATGGGGCCAGCAGGTGCTGATCGATAACCGCACCGGTGCGAACGGCATCGTCGGCGTCGATCTCGCAGCCAAGAGCGCACCGGACGGCTACACGCTGGTTATGGGGACCAACGGCACCCACGGCATCAACGCCGCGCTGTTCCCGAAACTGCCGTACAACACCGTCAGCGACTTCGCGCCGATCGCCCGTTTCGGGGTCGCCCCCTACGTGCTGGTCGCGCATCCATCGCTGCCGGTGCATTCGGCGAAGGAGCTGATACAGCTCGCGAAGGCGCGTCCCGGCGACATCGCGTGCGGTTATGGCGGCAGCCCCACGCAACTTTCGATAGAGCTGTTCAAGAGCATGGCGCACGTCGACCTGCTGCCGGTGCCGTACAAGGGCAACGCGCCCGCCGTGACCGCGGTGCTGAGCGGCCAGGTCTCCCTCGTGTTCGGCGGCATCGCGCAATCGGCGTCGCATATCAAGGCGGGGAAATTGCGCGCAATCGGAGTCACCAGCATGCGCCGCTCGCCTGCGCTGCCGCAGGTTGCGACGATCAACGAATCCGGCCTGCCGGGTTTCGAAGTCGCGACTTGGTACGGCATGCTCGCCCCCGGCGCGACTCCGCGCGCCGTCGTCGAGCGCCTGAACGCCGAAGTCGTGCGCATCCTGCAATCGCCCGAAGTACGCGACCGCCTGCTGGGTCAGGCGTTCGAAGTCCCCGCCGACACGCCCGATCAGTTCGCCGCCATCATCAAGACGGAACTCGCCCGCTGGGCCAAAGTGGTGAAAGCGACCGGCGCGCGCGGCGGATAGTCGATCCCGGGCTCGCCCCTTGCTTCGAGTGAAATGGCCATTTAGAATCTCGAGATGGACATTTCAGTCACCGAGTTCAAGCACCGCTGCCTGGCGATCATCCGCGGCGTGGAGAAGACCGGCAAGCCGGTTACCATCACGCGCCGGGGCAAGGCAGTCGCGCAACTCGAAGCGCCCGCCTTTCAGGGAGCCGGCGACGGCGTGAAGCCGTGGGAACGCCTGCGCGGGCGCGCCAAGTGGCTCGCGGAGCCGGAAGAAACCTTCGTTTCCGAGAGCGACCTCAAGGGCTTGTAATGCCCGTCTTGCTGGACACCCATGTCTGGGTATGGTGGTTGTCCGGGATCGGACGTCTCTCAAGGCGCGAGCGCGAAGCACTTGACCGGCTTGCCGAGCAACGGGAGCTTCGGCTTTCCGCGATCAGCCTGTGGGAAGTACAGATGGCATACGTCAAGAAACGATTCCAGCCCCAGGACGCGTTTGAGGTCTGGTTGCGTGCGGCAACCAGCGTCGATGTGGTGCAGCTCGTCCCGATTGACGTTCGGGTCGCTCTGGCCCTCAACGACTTGCCCGCTGGTTTCCACAATGATCCAGCGGACCGCCTGATCGTCGCCACCGCCCGCGCTCATGCGTTGCC
>JACQGN010000319.1 GCA_016199545.1 Betaproteobacteria bacterium
AGCGAAGAGGAGTGGCGCGCCTTGCCGCAGATGCAGGCGGTGGCGCGCCTGCCGCTGCTGGAGATCGTCAAGATCGGCGATGCACCGGCGCAACCGCTGCCTGCGGGGGACCGGCCGCTCTCCGGCGTGCGCGTGCTGGATCTGACGCGCGTGCTGGCGGGACCGACCTGCGCGCGCACCCTCGCCGAACACGGCGCGGACGTCTTGCGTGTCACGCGCGAGGACCTTGCCGACATGGGCCCGACCGACTTCGATACCGGCATCGGCAAGCTCTGCACCCACATCGATCTGCGCAATCCCCCCGAGGCGGAAACGATGCACGGGCTGGTGCGCGAGTGCGACGTGTTTTCACAATCGTACCGACCCGGGGCCCTCGCTCGCCACGGCCTGTCGCCGGAAGCGCTCGCCCAACGTCGCCCCGGCATCGTTTACGTCACCTTGAGCGCCTGGGGACGCGAAGGCCCTTGGAGCGGGCGCCGCGGCTACGATACCGTCGTGCAGTCCGCGAACGGCATGGCGTGGAGGCCCAATAATGAACGGCCGGCGTTCCTGCCGTATTCCGCTCAGGACTACGTCGCGGGCTACGTGCTCGCTTTCGGCGCCATGGTGGCGCTCGCCCGCCGCGTGCGTGAAGGCGGGAGCTGGCTCGTTCGCGCATCGCTCGCGGGCGCGGGACACTGGATCCGGCAACACGGCCTGCTCGAGCCCGCCGAGTACGCGCATCTCCCGACGGAGCTGCCGGTCGATGAATTGCAGTCGCTGCTGATGAATCACGAATCGCCGATCGGCCGCATCACTCACCTCGCACCCGTGGTGCAGATGTCCGAGACGCCGGCGCGCTGGGCGCGCCCGTCGGTGCCGCGCGGCTACCATCCGCCCGTCTGGCCGAAACGTGCTTGAGGTTCCGCATCGACGAGTCCTCCCGAAACTGGATGAACACGGAGTCAGGTCAAAAATGACAACGAACGCCACAAGTGCCGGCCCGCTCGCCCACATCAAGGTCCTCGACCTCACCATCGCGCGGGCCGGGCCGACCTGCGTGCGCGTCCTCGCGGACCACGGCGCGCAGGTCACCCAGGTACTGCGTCCGGAGCAAGGCGGGCTCGACGCGGCCTTCCCCGCATTCGACCGCGAGAACCTGCATCGCAACAAGCGCTCGCTCGCACTCAATCTTCAGACCGACGCGGGCCGCGCGGTGTTCTACCGCATGGTCAAGGATGCCGACGTCGTGGTGGAAAACTTCCGCGCCGCGGTGAAGTACCGCCTCAAGGTGGACTATGAGACGCTGAAGGCGATCAATCCGCGCATCGTTTACGGCAGCAACTCGGGTTTCGGCCAGGATGGCCCGTACGGCAAGCGGCCAGGCGTCGATCAGATCGCGCAGGGACTGGGCGGCCTGATGAGCATCACCGGCCCGCCGGGTGGCGGACCGTGGCGCGTCGGCATCCCGATCTCGGACCTGTGCGCGGGGATGTATCTCGCGCACGGCATCATGGCCGCGCTGATCGAGCGCGAGCGCTCCGGCGAAGGCCAGTGGGTGCAGACCTCGCTCCTGGAGGCGATGATCGCGATGCTCGACTTCCAGGCGACGCGCTGGCTGATCGGCGGCGAAGTCGCGCCCCAGGCCGGCAACGACCACCCTACCGCGTTCCCGATGGGCGTGTTCCCGGCGAAGGACGGCATGGTCAGTATCGCCGCGGCCGGCGACCGCATGTTTCTCGACTTCCTCAAGGTGATCGGAGCTGAGGAGCTGGTCAAGGACGAGCGTTTCGCCACGCGCGCAGAACGCGGCAAACACCGGCCGGAACTGCGCGCCCTGGTCGAAGAGAAGACGCGCACCTGGGCGGCTGACGACCTAATCGATGCGCTCAACGCGGTCGGCGTGCCGTCCGGACCGATCCTCACCATCGACAAGGTCTTCGAAAACCCGCAGGTACGGCACCTGAAGTTGGCGCAGGAAATCGAGAGCGAGCGTTATGGAAAGAAGCTCACGCTGGTGCGCTCGCCGGTGCGGCTCTCGCGAACTTCCACGGCGCTGCGCCGGGCCGCTCCGGCGCCCGGAGCCGACACGGATGTGATATTGAAGGAGTACGGTTACACGGCGGATGAAATCGCGGCGCTCAAGGCGAGCGGCGCCGCCGGAGTTGACCCGGATACAACCAGGCAAGTGAAAGGCAGGTCGAAATGAGCTATGTCGAAATCGAGCGGGGCGATGACGGGGTGATGGTAATCCGGATGAACCGGCCGGAGCGGCTCAACGCGCTCGGCACGGACATCCGCAACGGGCTGGCGGATGCATGGTGCGAGTTCCGCGACAGCCGCGATCTGGAGGTCGCGATCTTCACCGGCACCGGGCGTGCCTTCTGCGCCGGAGAAGACATGAAGGAGTCCGTCGAGCGCGGCAGGGCCGGCAGCGCGGGGGCGCCGGGGCTGAAAACCGACAACCCGTACAATGACGGTACGCTCGACAAGCCGGTGATCGTGGCGATCAACGGTTTCGCCATGGGCGGCGGCTTCAAGCTGGTCGAGCGGGCGGACCTGCGGGTCGCCGTGCGCGGCGCGACCTTCGAGTCATCGGAGGCGAAGCGCTGGCTGCTGGGCGGCTACGACCACGGTGTCAACGGCAATCTCCCGCACACGGTGGCGACCGAACTCGCGTTCGCTTTCCGGTTCAAGGCTGAGCGCCTCTATGAACTCGGATTCCTCAACCGCCTGGTGGACGCGGAGGAACTGCTGCCTGTGGCGCGCGAGATGGCGGCCCATCTCATGACGCTTCCGCCGGCGTCCCGTGTGAATACCCTGACGCTGATGCGGGCAATGCGCCCACGCGTGGCGCACCAATTCGAGGAACTTGCCGCACAACTGAAGGATCACGGCGCGAAGGAAGACCTGATGGAGTCGCGCAAGGCTTTCGCCGAGAAACGCCCGCCGCGCTTCAAGGGCTGGGACCATCCAGACGACCGGAAGCGTACGCCGAAGTTGCAGTCAGGGGGATAGCAATGGGCATGCCACCGCGCCAGTCTCCACTTCTTGCAGTGCAGCAAGCATCCGTCGCCATGAATCGGGTGCGCGCCATGTAATACGCAGGAACCTTGACGGTGGCGGGCGGTTCATATACGGTCACCAGGCAATCTCAGCTTGGAGTCGGGGCGCTCGAACCAGCATCCCGAGCATAATCACTAATGATGGAGGAGCTTATGGATCGCAACCCACTGCACCGATTCAGCATACCGGCCACGGCAGCGATTTTTGCGGCTGTGATCGCCCTCACCGGGGGAGCCCCCCAACCTGCCCACGCGCAGGACAAGCCAAAGAAGGTCGTGCTGCGCTTCGCGGCAGACTTCACGCCGCCA
This sequence comes from Betaproteobacteria bacterium, assembly GCA_016199545.1. Classification (GTDB taxonomy): domain Bacteria; phylum Pseudomonadota; class Gammaproteobacteria; order Burkholderiales; family SG8-41; genus DSOT01. Next base: position 3,354 of record JACQGN010000319.1, read on the forward strand.
CCGCACCCCGCCGGCATAGCGCTGAAGCTCTTCGGCGAGCGGTTGTCGAAGGCGATTCCGGGGAGCGAGGCGCGCCTGTACTACTCCGGCGCGCTCTACACCATCCCGGAGGCCTTCGAGGCGATGCGCCAAGGCAACCTGGAGATGACCTGGATGCAGATGGGCAAGGCGGCGCCGGTGGACGCCTGGATGATGACGATCGTCGGGCCGGGCGTGCTGACCACGGTCGGCGCGGTCGAAAACATGGAGAAGACCAAGACCTACCAGATGCTGGTCGAGCGCCTGGCGAAGAACCAGGCGATCAAGGTATTCGGCATTGGCCACATGAGCTTCGGGATGGGGGTGGGCGGCAAGAAACGCTACGTGAAGCCCGCCGACTTCGCCGGCCGCAAAATCCGCAGTATGGGCCCGGTCGAGAACCCTTCGCTCGAATCCTGGAAGGCGAACCCGGTGGTCATGGCCTTCGGCGAGGTGCCGAGCGCACTTGAATCGGGCGTCATCGACGGGCTGATGACCAGCCTCGGAGGCTTTTTGGCGGTGCGCGAGCAGGCGCCCTATTACACGATGGGCGGCGCCGGCGCTTTCGTCGGCGATTACTACATGGTAAGCGCGAGCCGGCGCTGGTGGGACCGTCTTTCCCCCGCGACCCAGGCCGCGCTGGAGAAGGTCATCCTCGAGACCATCAAGACGCAGAAGGAGCTCAACTGGTGCGTCGACAAGCTCACCTATGAGAAGTACGGCACCAAAGACCCGTCCAAGCCGGGCGTGTACTGGATGACGCCGCAGGAAGTGACCGCCATGACCAGCGTGGTAGGAGATGCGACGACCCGCTTCGTCAAGAGCAAGATGCCGGCCGCGGCGGCCCCCTGGGTCGATTCCTTCGTCAAGGAAGGCCGCGAGCTGTCGAAGCAGCACCCGGTCGGCTCGTCGTGGATCGAGAAAGTCGACTGCAAGCAGTACGCGTCCATGATCGTCATCAAGTAGCGCGCAGGAGTTTGTCCGATCCACATCGGACAAACTCCTAATGCAAGACCGCGTGCACGAAACGGAAGGAAAAAAGACGGTGAATCCCCCGGTCTCTGCCTATACGCGCGTACGGACCGCCGCACAGAGTCCGGTTCATTCGAATTCCGCACGCGGTCTTGCTGTAAGCCGCGTGTCGGGTGCCTGAGCGCGACACGCGGCTGGCGCGTGGAAAAAGCGTACGTAATCTGGCGGGCCCTCCAGGACCGGTTCTTGGGGCCCGTCACAGCCGTGCTGCTGTTCGGTTGCACGTTGCTCGCGCTTGTCGAGGTGGTGCGGCGCTACGCCTTCGGGCTGTCGTTCTACTGGCAGCAGGACTTCGTCACCTACGTCATCCTGAGCGCGGTATTCCTGTATTTCGGCATCGCGCAGCGCAACGAGTCGCACCTCAGCGTCACCATCTTCCTTGAACTCGCCGAAGCGGCCGGGCCGCGCGCGCGCAGGGCCGCCGAGGTCGTCCGGCTGGCCTCGGTGATCTTCTCGTTCCTGTTTCTGCTGGCGGTGGTGTGGTGGGGCATTCCCGAGGTGCTCGACAGCCAGAAATACAACACGCGCACCGAAAGCCTGCTGCTGCCGCTGGCGCCCTTCCTGTGGGTGCTGCTGATCGGCTTCACCTTGATGGCGGTGCAACTCTTCTTCCAGGTTTACCGCGACATCCAGAAGCTGCGCGGCCGGACCGTGCTGGAAGAACCCCGCGAAGACGACAGCAAGATGCTGCTGCACTGAAGGCCTGAAGCGTGTTCATCGTCGGCATCGTCGTGCTCGTCCTGCTGGTGGTCTCCATCCCCATCGGCATCGCGCTCTCCGCGAGCAGCGCGGTCTACATCCTGATCGACCCGCTGCTCGAGCCGGAGGTGATCTTCCGCGCCTTCTTCAACTTCATCGGCCGCTACTCGCTGATGGCGATTCCGCTCTTCATCTACGCCGGCTACCTGATGGAGCGCACGGGACTCATCGCGCAGCTGTTCAGGTTCGCCGACGCGCTGGTGGGCTGGCTGCCGGGCGGCTTCGGCGTCTCGACCATTCTTTCCTGCGTCCTGTTCGCTTCGATCTCGGGTTCGAGCGTCGCTTCCGCCGCGGCGATGGGCGTGATTGCCATCCCCGAGATGAAAAAGCGCGGCTATCCGGACTGGCTATCCTCCGGCATCGTCGCCGGCAACGGCGGTATCGCCATCCTGATCCCGCCCAGCATCGCGCTGATCCTGTACGGCATCGTTACCGAGACCTCGATCGTGCGCCTGTTCTTCGCCGGCATCATCCCGGGCCTGCTGCTGGCGCTGACCAGCATCATTACCGTGATGATCATCAGCTTCCGGATCAAGCTGCCGCGCGGAACCTTCTCGTGGGCGCGGCTGGGGCGCGAGTTCATGGGTGCGCTGCCCGGCCTGGGCATGCCGGTGATCGTCCTGGGCGGCCTGTACGGCGGCGTTTTCACGCCGACCGAGGCCGCTGCCGCCGCCTGCGGCTACGCCATGATCTACGGCCTCATCAGCGGCCGGGGCGAGTTCATCGCCCAACTCGTGCCGATCACGCGCCGCGCGCTCAACCTCACCGCCGTGATCCTGTTCCTGGTCGGCAGCGTCGGCGTGTTCCAGTTCCTCGCCGCCAACCTCTATTGGCCGCAGCAGATCACCCAGATCGTCACCGGCTGGGGACTGTCGCAACTCGGCTTCATCTTCGCCTATGTAGGCGTGCTGCTGATTCTCGGCTGCTTCGTCGACGGCGTCGCCATGATTCTGCTCACCGTGCCGGTCGTCTTCCCGATCGCTTACGCCCTCAAGGTCGACCCGATCCACCTCGGCGTCATGCTGACCCTCGCTGTCGAAATGAGCGTCGTCACCCCGCCCGTCGGCCTCAACATCTTCGCTGTCAGTGGCGTCTCGAAAATCCCGATCACCACCGTCATCAAGGGCAGCATCCCCTTCTTCTTGGCCGACGTCGCGACGCTGCTCATCGTCATCTTTGTCCCCGCGACCACGACCTGGCTCCCCAGCGTGCTGGTGGAGACGGTCTTCAAGTGACCGCGAACGCAGCGGCGACACCCGACGCGAAGTCGCAGCCGGCACCGGACCACAAGTCGCGCCGCGATTATCGCCATATCGATGTACGCCCGATCGCCGGCGCGCTCGGTGCCGAGATTGGCGGGGTGGACATAGCAGCTCCCCTAAGTGATGAAGTTGCGCAGGAGATTCGCCAAGGGCTGCTCGATCACCTGGTGGTTTTTTTCCGGGAACAGGCGCTGACGCCCCAACAGCAACTCGCGTTCGCGCGCCGCTTCGGCGAACCAATGGAGTACCCGCAGTTGAAAGGCCTGCAAGAATGTCCATTGATCACGCCGGTGATCAAGGAGGCGCACGAGCGCGTGAACTTCGGCGGGGTGTGGCATTCCGACACGACCTACCTCGCATGCCCGCCGATGGCGAGCATGCTCTACGCCGTGGAGATTCCGCCCTTTGGCGGAGATACGCTGTTCGCCAACCAGTACCTCGCTTACGAGACGCTTTCGGACGGCTTGAAGGAAGTGCTCGCGCGACTCACCGGCATCAACACTTCGACCAAGGCCGAGGTCTCGAAGACGCGCGAAGACCGCCTGCGCGAGGCCGGCGCGGAACTGAAAGCGCTGACCGGAAAGCATCCCGTGGTGCGCACGCACCCGGAGACCGGGCGCAAGGCGCTCTACATCAACACCGGACATACCGCGCGATTCGACGGTTGTACGGAGGAAGAAAGCGCGCCGCTGCTCGACTACCTCTTCCAGCATCAAGTCAAGCCGGAATTTACCTGCCGCTTTCGCTGGGAACGCGGCTCGCTCGCCTTCTGGGACAATCGCTGCGCCCAGCACAACCCGGTCAATGACTACCACGGCTACCGGCGCGTCATGCACCGCGTAACGCTCGCGGGCGACCCCCCCGCGTGAATGCAAACTCGAAAAGGCCTTAGCCACAGAGGGCACAGAGAACCCAGGAAACATCGTAGGTTGGGGCGAGCACCGCGAACCCCAACGCTGCCGAACGCGCTGTGATGAGTGTTGGGATGCGCGTTGCTTATCCCAACCTACGGTCTGAAGATCAGTGAACGGTGAACGGTGAACAGTGACCGGAAAGACCTGCCGGTTACTTGCGCGGCGAAGCCTGGCCGGTGAGCCACACGCGCTCGATCTGCGGGAGCACCTGATCGATCCGCTGTCCGATCTCCTCGTCGGTGAGAGAACTCAGGGGATGGGCGATCACGACCGGTTCCAGCCCCCCCATGCCGAGGGCGTCGCGCTGCGTCTCGGCCTCGAGCACGAACTCGGTCGTGACGATCGCGGCGGTCGGTAGGCCCTTCGACTCCAGCATGACCGTGTCGTGCATACAGCACGACGTGCAGGAGCCTCAATCGCCGATGGCGGTGACGACGAGATCGTTATTGGCAGCGATTTCGGCTATCAGCCCGGGCGCGGCGGCAAGCGAGAAGCTCTCCTTGCGATAGTAGTTCACCGCGCTGAAAGCGTGTTTGCCCGCGAGGCGGTCACGCACGCCCCGCAGGAGTTTATTGGCATTCCACTTGGTGTTGTCGAGCAGGCCGAGCCGCAGGCCTTCCAGCTTTTTCACGCGCGGTGCGGTCGCGAGCGGCGCCGCTTCCACCACGCCGCGCGGGTCATAAACCGGTATCGATTTCGTCATCGTATCCTCCTTTTGCAAGCGCCTTAAGCAAAACCCTAAAACGCATTGAGCCGCCGATGGACGCCGATGAACGCCGACAAGATCAAACTCAAGATCAAGAGAGGATTTGGCGCAGAGACCACCGAGTATGCATAACCAGAACCTGAAGCTGCTCGTCTCTCGATATTCTCTGTGAACTCCGTATCCCCCGTGGCTGATTCTTGATTTTCATCGGCGTTTATCGGCGTTCATCGGCGGCTGATGTTCTTCTACTAAACAGCACAACTCCCGTCCACGCACTGCGCGCCGCCGGCGGGGTGCGCGCCATCCACGCCGCGCAGCACCGGCGACGACATGTGCCCCCAGCCGGGGATGAACGCGGAGAAGCGCCCGGCCTCGCCACCGGCGATGAAGAGATGAATGTGGTCGGGACTCGGCACGATCGGCGTGCGCGCGTCGGGCTCGCGCTTGTACCACACCGGCAGGTTGCGGTTGTAGATCTTGCCGTAACGGCCATTGCCGTAGAGGTCGGCCCAGCGGTTGCCGGAATGCGCCCACAGGTAGTAGCGGATGTCGTGGCGTTTCCAGCCGGATTTGGCGATGGTCGCCGCGTGCTCGGGTCCGAGCACCACCGCGCAATGCCCGGCCGAGACGGCGTTGTTGTTGCAGATCGTGCTCATCGCGGAGCACACGCTGTCCAGAATGCCTTCCGCGTCGTTCGCATAGTGATTGGTGATGCTGTGCGGCGGCTCGGCGGCGAGCACGAA
>JACQGN010000322.1 GCA_016199545.1 Betaproteobacteria bacterium
ATTCCAATGCGTCGCAGGACCGGCTCGAACGCCTGATCCAGCAGCGCCTCCAGCCCGGCGCCAACACGGACGAAGTCGACAAGCACATCTGGGACCTGTTTGGCGAGGAGTGGGCCGTCATGTACACTGATCTCGTCGGCTTTTCCCGGCACGTCGCCGAATACGGAATCATCCACTTCCTGCAGAACGCATCATGCTGTGCGTGGGGCTCGGATACGGCAAGTTGCTGCGCATCGGCGACAGCGACGTCTACGGCGCCGAAGTCAACGCCGCGTGCAAGCTGGGCGAGGATGCCGCGAAAGCGTGGGAGATCCTGGTCACCGGCACGGTCAAGGACAAGGCGGAGTCGATTTCCGGCGTCACCTACGAGGCGATCGATTACATCCCCGAGGGCGCGCAGAACGCCTTCAAGCTGCATTACCAACTCTAAAAGCGCATAGCAGAATGACTCACAAGTTCTCGTCCAACACCACCCCCACCCTGGCCCTCCCCCTGAAGGGGAGGGAACTCTTTCCTCCGAGAACTGGAGCACTCCTTCCCCCTCAGGGGGAAGGTTGGGATGGGGGTGGGTTTTGGCGTTTTTCATTCTGTTACCATTTCTGAGGAGCACGCATGTCGATGAAGAAGGTGCGACCCATGGTGCCGCCGGCCAGCCTGCGGCCTACGGTGACCGGCAAGGATCACGCGGTGTCCTGTGGCCATTACCTGGGGGCCATGGCGGCGATGCGCGTGCTCGACCGCGGCGGCAACGCGATCGACGCGGGCGTAACCGCGTCGATGGCGCTCGCAATCCTGCAGCCGGACATCGTGAGCTTCGCCGGTGTCGCGCCGACGCTCATCTACGTCAAAGACGAAGCGCGCGTCGTGAGTCTCGCGGGGCTGGGCTGGTGGCCCGCCGCCACCGATGTCGAACGGCTGCGCCGCGAAGGCGATGGCATCGTCCCGGAGGGCCTGCTGCGCACGGTGATGCCCGCCGCGCCGGCGACGCACATCGAGGCGCTGCGCCGCTGGGGCACGATCTCGTTCGAGGAGGCCGCGACGCCGGCCATGGAGCTCGCGCGCGACGGTTACGTCGTCTATCCCGTGCTCGCCAACAATCTCGCCGCCCGCGCCGAGCGCATCCGCCGCTGGCCGCAGAACGCCGCGATCTACCTCCCGGGCGGGCGCCCGCCCGCCGTCGGCGAGGTCTTCCGGCAGGCGGATCTCGCCCGCACCATCGGTGCGATGATCGAGGCCGAGCGCAGGGCGCCCGGCGCCCGCCAGCAGAAACTGCGCGCCGCACACGATCATTTCTATCGCGGGCCGATCGCCGATGCGATTGCGAACTATCACTCAGAGAACGGCGGTTTCGTAACGCGCGACGATCTTGCAGCGTTCGAAGCGCCGGTCGAGAACTCGATTTCGGTGCGCTACCGAAACTACGAAGTGCATAGCTGCGACGTCTGGTGTCAGGGCGTCTCCCTGCTGCAGGCGCTGAAGACGCTCGAAGGCTGCGATCTCAAGTCATACGCGCACGACTCGCCCGACTACCTCCATCTCATGGTCGAGGCGCTGAACCTCGCGTTTGCCGACCGCGAGGCCTATGTCGGAGACCCGAAGTTCGTGACGGTGCCAACCACGGCGCTGCTGTCGGAAACGTACGCCGCGCGCCAGCTCGCGAGAATCGACATGAAGCGCGCCTTCGGCCGCATGCCCGATGCCGGCGATCCCGAAAATACCCGCAGGGCTGGGGCCACGGTGCACGAAGTTTACGCGCAGGCGCGCGGCAGGAACGGCGTCTCGCCGGATACGATCTATTGCTGCACGATGGACCGGCACGGCAACGCCTATTCCGCGACGCTCTCCGACGCCAGCGACGATACGCCGACCATCCCCGGCACGGGACTGGCGATTTCATCGCGCGGCTGCCAGTCGCGGCTCACTCCGGGTCACCCCGCCGAGGTCAGGCCCGGCAAGCGCCCGCGCTTGACGCCCAGCCCCGCGCTCGCGATGCTCGATGGAGAACCGTTCATGACGTTCGGCACGCCGGGCGGCGACGTGCAGCAGCAGTCGATGCTGCAGGTGTTCCTCAACGTGACGCAGTTCGGGATGGCAATGCAGCAGGCGATCGAAGCGCCGCGCGCCTACACTGCGAGTTTTCCGAATTCATTCGCGCCGCACGAGTATTACCCGGGACGACTCAATCTCGACGGCCACATGCCCCCGGAAATCGCTGACGAACTCAGGAAACGCGGGCACGACGTGCAGGTGTGGCCGCCCTACCCTGCGGCGGGCGGCGCGGTGTGCGCGATCAAGCGCGATCCTGCGACGAGGCGCCTGCACGCGGGCGCCGATCCGCGGCGGGAAGCCTACGCGATGGCGTGGTGAGCCCTGTTTCGCGATCCGGGCCAGCGGCGAGCGAGTTGACATGCCCGGCTCAACCGGGCGCATCATCCTCCCTGCCTTTCGTCTTCCGGCTGCGCTGGCTCAGAAAGTAGGTGAGCGCGGCGATCACCAGCGCCACCGCGCCTCCGTACCGGAGCAGATCCTGCTGGCCGTCCCAGGTCACGACCTGCCCAGGAACAGCACGCCCATCACCACGATGACCACGCCGGTGAGCTTGTTCTTGAGGTCGTCCAGGTCGTGAACCGCGAGCCACTCCGGCAACCGCAGATCGTCGTCGATAAAGAGCTCGTACAGGCCCAGGGCGATGATGTACAGCACCGTTCCCAGCAGGAACAGGTCGACGACTTCGATGAAGGCGAGCGTCAGCGCCTTCGCCCCCTTGCTGCTCACACCCAGCGCCAGGGTCTCATGGATGAGTTGAACGATTTCTTGGCGAATTACTCATTGGATGGGCTCACCCGTCCAGCGGTCGCGGTGCGCCCAGAATGGACAGCGCGGACACACTGAGCCTTCGGCGTAATCAATCCCCTCTTCGTGGGGGCACCCGATCACGCGATCCACCATTGCCACCGACTTCGCCCCGTGCGCCCGAATGAACCCCAGTACGCCCTCAAGGATGTTGTGTTCGTTTCTCACATCACCCTTTTCGGAGAACCATCGTTCAAGCGCGACCGGCTCCTCACCTTCAGCGGGAACGATTCCGGCACTGACCTTCGTTGCGACTTTGTCGTCGGGTCCATAGAACGCGACGGTGGCTACGGGATAGCCCGAAAAACCACGGCGTGCTTTCTTCCAGAGCGCAACCTTATGACGTTCCTTCAGAGCCACGGTACCAGTTCCCCTTGCCAACGTTCGCGTTGAAGGGCGCGCGGCTTCATGCGCGTCCCTTCGAACGCGCGGTTCAAGTAAGCCGCTGCGCGGCTGCCAAGGTTGCGCATCGCTGTAGCCTCG
>JACQGN010000323.1 GCA_016199545.1 Betaproteobacteria bacterium
TCATCCGCAACCAAGCCACCACGGCAAATGAGTTGCGACAGTGGCGACGAAAATTTACCGTCAAATGGATCAGGTGGCCCCGGGTTACTCCAGTCTGCTGGAGCCCTGCAATCTGTCACTTCAGAGAGTTATCGGTATTTCGGCTCGCCATTGATGATTGAGCTTGAATGATGAAAGGCAATCCGTATCTTGTTGATACACCGCGTCTTTCCAAGAGATTGACTACGCCCCTCACTCCCACTCGATCGTGGCGGGGGGCTTGCTGGAGATGTCGTAGACGACCCGGTTGATGCCGCGGACTTCATTGATGATGCGGTTCGCCACCTTGGAGAGCAGGCCGTGCGGCAGTTCGGCCCAGTGGGCGGTCATGAAGTCCTGTGTCTGTACCGCGCGCAGCGCCACGACGTTCTCGTAGGTGCGGCCGTCGCCCATAACCCCAACCGACCGCACAGGCAGGAATACCGCGAACGCCTGCGCGGTTTTCTCATACCAGCCGGCAGCGCGCAATTCGTCGATGAAGATCGCATCCGCCCGCCGCAGCAGGTCGGCGTACTCCGCCCTCACCTCCCCGAGGATGCGCACGCCGAGGCCCGGTCCCGGGAAGGGGTGCCGGAATACCATATCGTGCGGCAGACCGAGGGCGAGCCCAAGCTCACGCACCTCATCCTTGAACAGCTCGCGCAGCGGCTCCAGCAGCTTGAGGTGGAGAGTCTCCGGCAATCCTCCGACATTGTGATGCGACTTGATGGTATGCGCCTTCTTCGTGCTGGCGCCGGCCGACTCAATGACGTCCGGATAGATCGTGCCCTGGGCAAGCCACTTGACCTGCGGCAGTTTCGCGGCTTCGCGCTGGAACACCTCGATGAACTCACGGCCGATGATCTTGCGCTTTTCTTCCGGATCGGTGACGCCCGCGAGGTGTCCCAGGAACTGCTCCCGCGCGTTGACGTGGTTCACCTTGACGCCGAGATTGCGTCCGAACGTCTCCATGACCTGTTCGGCCTCATTGAGCCGCAGCAGGCCATTGTCGACAAAAACGCAGGTGAGCTGGCGGCCGATCGCGCGATGTATCAGTCCGGCGGCCACCGACGAATCGACCCCGCCCGACAACCCCAGTATCACTTCCTCACGTCCGACTTGGGAACGAATCCCGCCCACTGCCTCCTCGATATAATCCGGCATGTTCCAGTCACCCGCGAGCCCGCAGATCTCCCGGACGAAGCGCTCGATGATTGCCTTGCCCTGCAGCGTGTGCGTGACTTCGGGATGGAACTGCACGCCATAGAGTTTGCGTTTTTCGTCCGCCATGCCCGCAATCGGCGTCGCCGCATTACCAGCGATCACCTTGAACCCGGGCGGCAATTCGTCGACACGGTCGCCGTGGCTCATCCACACATCGAGCAGCCCGTGTCCTTCCGGATTGACCCGATCCTGGATGTCGCGCAGCAGCGCCGAGTGTCCGCGCGCGCGCACTTCTGCGTAACCGAACTCCCGTACCCGGCCCATATCGACCCTGCCCCCGAGCTGGGCGGCCATGGTCTGCATGCCATAGCAGATGCCCAGCACCGGAACACCGAGAGTAAACACGGCATCGGGCGCGCGCGGCGTGCCACCTTCCCACACTGACGCGGGCCCGCCTGAAAGAATGATCCCTTGCGGAACGAAATTGCGGACAAACTCGTCGCTGACGTCGTACGGCTGCAGTTCGCAATAGACCTGGTTCTCGCGCACCCGGCGCGCGATCAGCTGCGTGTACTGGCCGCCGAAATCGAGAATAAGGATTTTCTGGTGCTGCATGTCCAGAACCTAGTGAACCGGAACCGTCAACAGCAAACAGTGACCGGCCGCGCCGCGTGATTGGCCGCTTCTACCGTTCACTGTTCACCGTTCACTCGATTCTATAATTGGGTGCTTCCTTGGTGATCTGCACGTCGTGCACGTGCGACTCGCGGATGCCCGCGAGCGTGATCTCGACGAACTCCGCCTTGCGGCGCACCTCGTCGATCGTGGCGCACCCGAGGTACCCCATGCTGGCGCGCAACCCCCCTATGAGCTGCAGCAGCAGCGGCACCAGCCCGCCCTTGTACGGCACCCGCCCCTCCACGCCCTCCGGCACCAGTTTCTCGGTATCGAGCTCGTCGGTTTCCTGAAAGTAGCGATCGGCCGAGCCCTGCTGCATCGCCCCGAGCGAACCCATGCCGCGATAGGCCTTGTACGAGCGCCCCTGGTAGAGCTCGATCTCGCCGGGCGATTCCTCGGTTCCGCCGAACAGGCTCCCGATCATGACCGTGTGCGCGCCGGCCGCAATCGCCTTGGCGATGTCGCCCGAATAGCGGATCCCGCCGTCCGCGATGATGGGAACATCGGTCCTGGCAAGCGCTCGCGAGACATTGGCGACGGCGGTGATCTGCGGCACCCCGATTCCCGCCACGACGCGGGTGGTGCAGATCGAGCCGGGTCCGATGCCCACTTTCACGCCATCCACACCCGCATCGACCAGGGCCTTGGCTGCCGTAGCCGTGGCGATATTTCCAGCTATGACCTGCATCTTCGGAAAACTGCGCTTCATCCATTTCACTCGATTGATCACGCCCTGGGAATGGCCGTGCGCCGTGTCTACGACGATTACGTCCACCCCGGCTTCGACCAGCGCCGCGGCACGTTCCTCGGTACCTTCTCCCACCCCGATCGCGGCGCCTACCCGCAATTGTCCCAAGCGGTCCTTGCAGGCGTTCGGATGCTCGGATGACTTGAGGATGTCCTTGACGGTGATCAGCCCGCGTAATTCGTAGGATTTGTTCACCACGAGCACGCGCTCCAGCCGGTGCTTGTGCATGAGGGCCAGTGCCTCTTCCCGCTTCGCGCCTTCACGCACCGTCACCAGCCGCTCGCGCGGCGTCATGATGTTCTTCACCGGTTGATCGAGATTGGTCTCGAATCGCAGGTCCCGGTTGGTGACGATTCCGACCACTCTGCCCGCCGCGTTTACCACCGGTAAGCCGGAGATCTTGTGGCGGCTGGTGAGATTCAGCACTTCGCGCACCGTCATCGACGGATTGATCGTGATCGGGTCTTTCACCACTCCGCTCTCATAGCGCTTCACCTTCGCCACCTCACCCGCCTGCGCCTTGGGTGACATGTTCTTGTGCAGGAAGCCGATACCCCCCTCCTGCGCGATGGCGATCGCCAGACGCGCCTCGGTGACGGTGTCCATAGCGGCAGACGCGATCGGAATGTCGAGCGCGATGCTGCGGGTGATGCGGGTCTTGAGGCTGACTTCGCGGGGGAGGATCGTCGAGTGTGCGGGAACGAGCAGGACGTCGTCGAAGGTGAGAGCCTTCTGCACCACGCGCATGTTTCTGATCCTTCGGCAAAGAGGGTATTATATGGGAAGCGCGGTAAACGGCCAAGGAACTGCCGCGTTAATTGGTTGGCTGAATTGCAGATTCCGTAATGCAACCGCGCTACCCGGGCGTCGGCCGAGAGAGCGAGTGTGAAAATGAATGCAACGACTGTGAGATCGATCATTGCGGCGATAGTTGTCACCCTGTTTGCGACGACCGCCCATGGACAGTTGCTCAAGTGCGTGGGTAAGGATGGACGCGTCGAATACGCCGCCCAGTGCCCGGCGGGCACCAAGGAGCTCGCGACGGGTATCCGCTCCAGCCCCACCCCGGCCGCACCTGCCGGCGGTGCCGCGGCCACCAAATCGCAGTCATTGGCCGAACGCGACGCCGAATTCCGCAAGCGCCAGGCGGAGAAGGCGGCAGCTGAAGCCAAGGATGCCAAGAAGAGCGCGGAGGAGGCGCAGCGCCGGCGCGCCTGCGAGGATGCACGCGCGAACCTCAAGAACCTTCAGTCCGGAAATCGCGTGCTCAAGGTCGATTCTAAGACCGGCGAGCGCATTTTCCTGGAGGATGCCCAATACGCCGGCGAAACCGCCAATGCGCAGCGAATGGTTGACGCGAACTGCAAGTAACGCGTTCAGCCTCCATCCCTGCGCTTCCCCGACGGCACCCGCGCATATCGGGCATCCTTGGAGTCGACGAGTAGGGAGCGGTAAATCTCCGCCCGGTCGCCGTCGCTGAGGACCGTGTCTCGCGATCGCACCTTGCCGAACACGCCGACTTTGCAGGTGCTGAAGTCAACACCGGGGAAATGCCGCATGATTCCCGAGCGTTCAAGTGCGTCCTGAATCGTGCTGCCGCGCGGGAGCGTGACGTTGTACAGCGCTTGTCCGTCCGCCAGTGCGTAAACCACCTCCACGAGCAGGAGCGGGTCAGCGCGCTCCATAGACGGCCCGTGCGCGTTTCACAAATGCATCGACCAGCGAATCTGCGATGTTGTGGAAGACCGGACCGATCACCCGCTCCAGCAGCTTGCCCGAAAACTCGTAATGCAGGCGAAAATCGATCCTGCAACCCGCCTGTGCCAGGGGGACAAACCCCCATGTCCCGTCTAGGATCTTGAAAGGTCCGTGCACGAGGCTGATGCGCATGGAGCGTCCCGGTTGCTTGTGCGTTTCGGTAGTGAAGCTCTGCCTGATGCCACGATAATTGATGCTGATGGTAGCGAGCATGCTCACTTCGTCACGCCGTGCAACCGAGGCGCCGCTGCACCATGGCAGAAACTCCGGGTAGCGCTCGACCGCGTCGACCAGAGAGAACATCTGCTCCGGCGTGAATGCGACGAGAACGGATTTAGCGACCTCTGCCACGCCTTGAGCACATCCCGGCGCACGATATCGGCCTGTTAGAATACACGCTCCTGCGCCCCGGCCCGCAAGCATGAGCATTGTCCAGAACAGGAAGGCGTTCCACGACTATTTCATAGAGGAACGCTTCGAAGCCGGGATCGTGCTGGAAGGCTGGGAAGTCAAGGCCATCCGCGCGGGCCGCGTGCAGTTGAAGGAAGCCTACGTGATCGTCCATGGCGGCGAGATTCACCTGGTGGGCTGCCACATCAGTCCCCTGCCCGCTGCATCGACCCACGTCACAGCCGATCCGACGCGCACCCGCAAACTCCTGCTTCACGCAAACGAGATCAACCGGCTCGTTGGCAGCGTCGAACGCTCCGGCTATGCACTGGTGCCGCTCGACATGCATTTCAGCCGCGGGCGCATAAAGCTCGAAATCGGGCTCGCCAAAGGCAAGAAGCAACATGACAAGCGCACTGCTGAAAAGGATCGGGAATGGCGCCGAGAGCAGCAGCGCCTGATGCGCGTCAAGGCATAGATGTCACGGCGACGCTGCTCGGCCGCCGCGCATCCACAGGGCCAATCCGGGACAGCCGCCCCGGGATCAGGACGTTCTGCCGCGGCCCAGCAACCCGCGCATCGCGTCCTGGAAATCGGCCGGCAGTATGACGAGCTTGCTGTTGCCCGATTCTGCGAGCTTGTCGAGTGCAAGAATGTACTTCTCCCCCAGAAGGTACAGCATGGGCGTATCACGGTCGCCGACTGCCTGCGCCACCTTCTGGATCGCTTGAGATGAAGCATCGGCCAGCGTGACCTGGGCAACGGCGTCGCGCTTCGCGCTCTCGAGGCGTCCCTCGGCCTCGAGTATCATGGCCTGTTTCGCGCCTTCCGCCTTGGTGACGACCGCCTTTCGTTCCCGTTCCGCCGCGGCCTGCAGCTCCATCGATTTCACCATCGAGTCGGATGGCTTGATGTCTTGGATCTCGACGGACTTGATCGTCAGGCCCCAATCGATCGCCTCATCGGAAATGCTCTCTTTCAGGCGCAGTTTGATCTTTTCCCGCGAAGACAACGCCTGGTCCAGCTCCATCTCGCCGGTGATCGAGCGCAGCGTGGTTTGCACCAGATTCCGGATCGCCTCGGCGAAGTCCACGATGCCATAGACCGCCTTGATGGGATCGGTGACCTTGATGAAGGCAATGGCATTGGTGATGATCACCGCATTGTCCTTCGTGATCACCTCTTGTTCCGGAACGTCCAGGATTATGTCCTTGGTGACCACCTTGTAGGCAACCTTGTCGAGGTAGGGGATGATGATGCTCAGCCCCGGCGGCAGGGTTCTGTGGTACTTGCCCAGGCGTTCGATGACCCACTCCTCGCCCTGCGCCACGATGCGGACACCTTTCCACACGGTGATGATGGCGAATATGGCCAATGCGATGACAACGATCTCAAACCCCATGGTTCGCTCCCCCTTTCAGGTCCTGTCCACTTTTAGAGTGTTGCCTTCGACATCCAGCACCCTGACACGCTCACCCACCTTGATCTCCTGATCGGCGATCGATTCCCACACCTCGTCGCCCAGGATGGGTTTCTGGAAACGTATCTGCCCTTTCTCGTAGGGACGGATCTCCTTCGTCACGAGGCCGATTTCCCCGACGAGTGATCCTTTCGACATGCCCGCTCTCGTCCTATGAACATTGGGCTTGAATACCTTGAACCAGAGCCAGATGAAAAATAAGGAGCTCAGCGTCCATGTCGCGAACTGGAACGCCAGGGACATTTCACGAAACGCGGCCAGCAGCACCCCCACGATCACGGCACCGAGGCCGAACCAAAGCAGGAAGAACGCCGGCACCGCCAGTTCGAGCAGCATCAAGGCAATACCTAGCACGACCCAATGCCACCACAGGTATTCCATAAGGCCCTTTTTCGCGCCGTCACCCGCTACGAATGGCGACGGAACATCATCCAATGATTAGAGCATAATCACCACGGCAAAGCAAAGACGCGCGCCGTGCGCGATACGTACCATCATGAATGCCGCGAGGAAGGATGGGGTGGCTGATGGGATTCGAACCCACGACCCCCTGGACCACAACCAGGTGCTCTAAACCAGCTGAGCTACAGCCACCATTGCCGGGGGGCCCCTGACATAGACCGTCACCCTACCACCGTCAA
>JACQGN010000324.1 GCA_016199545.1 Betaproteobacteria bacterium
CACCGGTACAGGCCACAACATTATTGCCACGGTGTTTGTGGAGACCCGGTCGATGTACCGCGCCGGCGGCCCGGCCGCCCAACAGCCGGTGGGCGAGGTCGAGTTTGTCAATGGCATCGCTGCGATGAGCGCGAGCGGCCGTTACGGCAAGACGCGCCACTGCGCCGGCATCGTGGGCCACGCCGACCTCATGCTCGGGGATCGTGTTGAGCCGGTGCTGGAAGCGTTGATCGCAGCGGGCAACGGGCGCTTCCGCGGCATACGCCACGGCCTCGTCTGGGATACCGGCAACGCGGCGAAGTTCGGCCGGCGCCAGGTGCCGCGCCACCAGATGCTGGACCCCGTGTTCCGCAAAGGCTTCGCCCGTCTCCAGCCGCTCAAGCTCTCGTTCGAGGCCTGGCTCTTCCATCCGCAGCTATCCGATGTGGCGGATCTGATGCGCGCCTTCCCCGAGGCGAATGTCGTCTTGAACCACGTCGGCGGGTTGCTTGGCATTCCGCCGCACGACGGCGATCGCGACGAGGTGTTCAAGATCTGGCGCGCTTCCATCCGCGAGCTCGCGCAGTTTCCGAGCCTGAACATCAAGGTCGGCGGGCTGGGGATGCTGTACTGCGGCTTTGATTTCCACCTGCGCGACCTCCCGCCCTCGTCGGAGGAGCTGGCCGCGGCGTGGCGCCCTTACGTCGAGACGTGCATCGAGGCATTCGGGGCCAACCACTGCCTGATGGAAAGCAACTTCCCGGTGGACAAGCAATCGTGCGGCTACGGCGTGTTGTGGAACGCGTTGAAGCGGATCACGAAGAATTGCACCGCGGCGGAGAAGGCGGCGCTGTATCACGACACCGCCGCGCGGGTATATCGACTCGCCGGCTGATTCCAGATCGCAGGTTGGGGTGAACGACGTGAACCCCAACGATCGACATTCGTTTCGTGTTGGGCATCACCGTGTTCAGCCCAACCTTCCGCTTTTGCATTCCATCGCCTGGAACCGAATGGGCGATAATGATGACGAAGGCAGCACAAACCCCAACGAACAAGGAAGATCCATGAGTAACCCCGATTCCCCGACATCCACCACGGGAAGCCAGCGCTTCCAGCCCATCCCGCCCGAAAACCTGACCCCGGAGCAACGCACGCTCGCCGATTCGATCCGCTCCGGCCCGCGCGGCGCGGTGAAGAACTCCTCCGCGGCCACGCCTGGCCCGCTCGGCGGGCCGTTCAACGTGTGGCTGCGCACCCCCGACATCGGCAACATCATCCAGAGCCTCGGCGCGGCGATTCGCTTCCGCAGCTCGCTCCCAGCGAAGCTGAACGAGCTCGCGATCATCATCACGGCCCGCCAATGGACCGCGCAGTACGAGTGGATGGCCCATAAGCGCTTGGCGCTCGAGGCCGGCCTCGACCCGGCCATTGCCGAAGACATCGCGCAGGGCCGCCGGCCGGCGAAGATGTCGGACGACGAGGCGATCGTGCTCGACTTCTCGCGCGAGTTGCACGAGACGCACGGGGTGAGCGACGCCATCTACCAGCGCGCGCTGGACCGCTTCGGCGAGCAAGGCGTCGTCGATCTCATCGCCGTCAACGGCTACTACGTGCTGGTGTCGATGACGCTCAACGTCAACCGGACGGCGCTGCCGGGCGGAGCAAAGCCCCCACTGCCGGAGTTGCAGGCGAAAGGCGCGTAAGTTCCCGGACCTCACCCCCTCCGCCGGAGCAGCATGGTGCCGTTGCTTCCCTCACCCCTGGCCCCTCTCCCGGAGGGAGAGGGGAACGATGGGGGACGCGGTTCATCTTGATTTGCACTCCCCGGGGACTATGTGCGACGGGCGCTTGTCCCCGGGCGCCATGCGCGCTATCGTGACCCGCTCGGGGGAATGATGGCGGCCGTTTCGATTGTTCGATTCGTGTGGAGCGGCGCCTGGCGCGTTGCGTTGGGCGCGGCGGCTGCGTTGCTGGGCGCGGCCCCGTGCGTCGCGCAGCAATCGGCGGCGTTCGCCGCCTATCCCGTCAAGCCCATCCGCATCATCACCGCGTCCTCGCCGGGCGCGGCGGAGGACTTCTTCGCGCGCACGATCGGCGCGGAGTTGAGCGCGTTCTACGGGCAGGGCGTCGTCATAGTGAACCGCTCGGGGGCAGGGGGGCTGATCGGCAACGAGCTGGTGTCGAGGGCGAACGCCGACGGCTACACGCTCGGCATGGTCAGCGTGAGCCGCATCATCCGGGAACTCATGCACGAGCAGCCGCCGTATCGCGCGCTCGCCGACGTCGTCGGCGTCGCGCACGTCGCCTCCATCACCAACGTGCTGGCGGTGGCGACTTCGGTCCCGGTGCGCACGGCATCCCAGTTCGTCGCCTATGCGCGCCCCCGCTTCGGCGAGCTCAACTATGCCTCGCTCGGCTTCGGCTCGGCGTCGCATCTCGCCGGCGAAGTCTTCACGCGCGCGGTCGGCATCGAAGCGGTGCACGTGCCGTTCAGGAATCTTTCCGACACTTTCATCGAGATGGTGCTCGGGCGTGTGCATTACGCCATCCAGACGCTGCCGGCGGTGCTGGGGCCGGTTCGGGATGGGAAGCTGCGCGCGCTCGCGGTGATGACGCCGCACCGCAGCTCGGCGCTGCCGGGCGTGCCCGCGATCGCCGAATTCGGCCTGCCCGAGGCGCAGTTCGACAGTTGGTCGGGCATCGTCGTGCCCAGGGGCACGCCGCGGCGCATCGTCGACCAACTGCACGGGGACATCGTGCGCACGCTGCGCAAGGCGCGGATGCGGGACTTGTTCATGCGCCAGGGGGCCGAGTCGATGCCGGAAACCACGCCCGACGGCTTCATGCGGCTGATGCAGAAAGAGTACCTGCGCTACCGGGCGCTCATCCGCCACGAGCGCATCACCCCGCTTTAGGCAAAAAAGGGGGGTCGGGAGTCTTTTCTCGTGAGCAGATCGAGACGGTCAGCCGGCGAGGCTTCGTGCCTCCTCGCGACGCGCTCCCGTGCCCCCCGCCGTGGCGGGCTCGAGCAGCTTCGTGAACTCGCGCACCGATTGCACTTCCTCGAACGCCTCGATCGCGCGCGTGACAGCGGCAACCGCTTTGGGCGGTAGAACGCGTGAGGCGCAATCCTCGAACTTGGCCCGGATGTTCTCGGGCGGGATGGGAATCTCGGACGTTCTGCCGAGCGGCCGGTCGACGTGGGCCGTGAACGACCTGCCATCGATGAGCGTGACCTTCACCTCGGCGTCGAACGGGTCCTCGGGATCGAACAGTTCCTTGGTGTAGGGCGCCGCATGCACGCGCGGGAGCAGCGCGCGCATCATTGGGTCACGCCACGCGTCCTCGTCGAAGTGCTCCAGCACCACCTTGCCATTCACCAGCGCGCGCGCGACGCAATATTGCACGCTGAATTTCGCCGCGAGCGAGCTGTCCGGCTCGGGCCGGTCGGTGTGCATGAGCCGCGTCGCATGCGTCCACGAATCGACGCGCGCAATCGCGGCGGGATCGAACGGGCCGCCGTGCTCGCGCACGAGGTTGAGCGCCGCTTCGATCGCGGCGTGCGTGCTGTAGCAGCACGGGTACTGCTTGTAGCTCGCGCCCGGCACCACGATATCAAGCGGCGCGCCCCAACTTTCGACGATCGGCGCGACATCGTAATTGCCGTCGCCGTTGAATACCTTGAAAAAGCCCTGCTTGTGCTCGAACGCATCCGGATTGGCGGTGAAGCCCTTGCGCGCGAGCAGCACCGCCATCAATCCGCCGCGCGCGCACTGGCCGACGTGAAGCGACTTGGTCATCGTTCCAAAATTAGCCTTGATGCCGGCCGAGAGCGAGGTGCTCAACGCGAGCGCGGTCTCGGTCTCATCTGCCGTGAGGTTCAGCAGCCGCGCGCAGGCGGCGGCCACCGCGAACACGCCCAGCGTGGTGGTGGGGTGCCACCCTTTGTCCGAGTGGTAATCGTTGACGCCGCGGCCGATGCGCGCAGAGGCCTCGAATCCCGCCACGTGCGCGAGCAGCACGTCGCGCCCGCTCGAGCCGAAGGCATCGCCCGCCGCGATCAGCGCCGGCACCATCACCGCCGACACATGTCCGCCCATGTGGCGCGCCGTGTTGTCGTAATCGAGCACGTGGGCGGCAGCGCCGTTCACCAGCGCCGCATCGAGACAGCCGACGCGCCGGTCGCTCCCGAGTATCAGGCTTGGGCCGCTGCCAGGCCGCAGTTCCAGCACATCTTCCACGAGCCGGGGCGGCGCCTCGACCGAGCCCGCAAGTGCTACGCCGATGGTGTCGAGCACCGCGATCCGGCTCCAGTAAACCGCTTCCGGCGGCAGGTCTTCGTAGCGCATTGCCGCGACGTGTTCTGCCAGATGGCGCGCGAGTTTCATGCGGGCATTCCTCCATGCGGAAAAGTGCGGTAGAGCATACCACCGGGGGCGGGAGCCTTCATGCTCATGCGCGTGTGACGCCATGAAAGGCGGCGAACGGGCCCAGGCTGATACGCGGTCGGGCGTCGCGTGCCCCCGCGACCGCCGGTCAATTGCGCCTGAATGGAGTTCGGCGTAACTTATGAGTTGGAGAGCGCATATGGGAACTGTGAAGCCGAAGCCATCATCTTGATTGACGCACGTTAGAAGGCAGGCTGCGTGACACTATAGGAAGCGGTTCATTTAGGGATGGACATGGCCCCATGAGGCTCGATCTTTGCGCATTGCTGGTTTCTGTTTTCGCGTTAGTTGCCGTTCCCGTTGCCGCGACAGCCCAGACTCAGGGAAAGATCCCCAGAGTCGGAATCCTGCAAACCTGGCCTACGGCAGAGTTTGTCGAGAGGCTTGCTGCGTTCAAGAGCGGACTACGCGCGCTGGGCTATGTGGAGGCGCAGAACATACTGTTTGAATTCCGGTCGGCGGAAGGAAAGACAAGTGAAGTTCCGAAGCTTGCGTCGGAGTTGGTAGGGCTTAATGTGGACGTAATCTTTGCGCCCACTACAGTTGCAGCGATGGCGGTCCACGCGAAGACCCGTCAGATTCCCATCGTTATCGCGGTTGCTGCCGATCCGGTCGCCGCGAGACTCATATCCACCTTGGCGCACCCGGGCGGCTACGTTACCGGAATGACAACGAACAACCTGGACATCATTCCTAAGAGACTCCAGCTGCTGCGGGAGATCACCGGCGGCAGGGCTTCGCGTGCTGCGATGCTGTATGCCCCCGGGGATGCGTCTAACGTTTTGGGGTTACACCAGGCCCAGGACGCGGCGCGGCAGCTTGGTATTGACCTGAGGCCCATAGGCGTAAGAAATGAGGAAGAACTGAGGGGTGCCTTCAGTTCCGTGCGAGCTGAGAAGATTGAGATGCTTCTCGTGTCTGCTGGCGCGGTGACGGACTCCCATGCGCGGAAGATTGCTGAGTTAGCGGCGGCGAGTAGGGTGCCCGCCCTTTACGGCGCCCCGGAGTTCGTCGAAGCCGGTGGCCTAATTTCGTATTCGGCCAGCTTTATAGACAATTTTCGGGGTGCTGCCTCGTATGTCGATAAGATTCTCAAGGGGGCAAAGCCGGCTGATATGCCGGTCGAGCAGTCCAGCAAGTTTCTGCTTGTGGTGAATCGCAAGGCCGCAAGATCCTTGGGTCTTAACATTCCCCCTTCGCTGATGTTGCGGGTGGATCGGGTGATCGAATGAGTGCATGGCGCAATTGGCATTAAGCCTTCTAACCACCGCATGCACTGGGACGCGCGCAAGCAGCGCGCGCCGGTAATGCGGAACGTTGAGGTTGTAGAAAAACCCTTTTTTGCGTCGTTCGTGAGGGCGCGAGATCGCGCCAGCATGATGGCAACTCGCGTGACGCGAAGAATCGTTCTCTGGTTCGCAAAGACGCGGTGCACTCAGCGCCGCGGGAGTGAGTCCTCCTCTGCCTCGTTACTGCGCATACCCGTTCGCTTTCTGGGTGCTCACCTGCGAGTCGCTTCCCTTCACGTCGAAGCCGGAGCACACATGGTTCAAGGCGATCCCGGGAAGGGACAGCTTCTATCTCGTGCAGAAGGCGTGGAGGCGCGAGCCCAGGAAGGAGGAAATCGTGGCCTGGACCAAGTACCTGCGCGGGGTCGCGGTGTGCGACACGCGCGCGGGTGCGGAGAAAGCATGCCCGCCTGGATTTTCGCTGGCACGGTAGCCGGATGTCGAGGTGCCCTGTCGTCAGGGATGAAATTGCCTCCGGACCCCGTACCGGGTAACGTATCCACGAACTGAAAGGGAGGAGATATGAAAGCGCTATTGGTCATCTGTGTGCTCGCCGCCACCGTTGGCGCCAGCTCAAGTGGTACGGCACAAAGCTACCCGTCCAAACCTGTCACCATCGTCGTGCCGTTTTCCGCGGGAGGCCCCACCGATACGCTCGCGCGCATCGTAGGCGAACGCATGAGAAAACCATTGGGGCAGCCCGTGCTGGTCGACAACACGACCGGCGCAGGCGGCAGCGTTGGCACCGGCAAGGTCGTCCGCGCACCGCCAGACGGCTACCTCGTCAGCATCGGGCACTGGGGCACGCATGTCGTAAATGGCGTCTATTATTCTCTGCCGTTCAATGTGCTGACCGATTTCGAGCCGGTGGCGATGATCGCCACCAATCCCCAGGTCATCATTTCCAAGAACGCTGTGCCAGCCGGGAATCTCAAGGAACTGATCGCCTGGATCAGCGCAAATCAGGACAAGGTGTTGATGGGCACCGGCGGTATCGGTGGCGCATCGCACATGGCCGCGATCTACTTCGGGGACAGGATCGGCGTGAAGTTCCACTACGTGCCGTATCGCGGCGGCGCACCGGCGTTGCAGGCCCTCCTCGGCGGCGAATTCGATCTGTACGTCACCCAGGTCTCGAACATCACCACCCATGTCAAATCCGGGAGAGTCAGAGCCTATGCAGTTACCGCCAAGACGCGCCAGGCCGCTGCGCCGGAGATCCCGACCGTCGACGAGGCGGGCTTGCCGGGACTGCACACCGCCATCTGGCACGGCATCTGGCTGCCCAAAAACACCCCCAAGGATGTCGTCATGAAGCTCAACGCGGCAATCGTCGAAACGCTGGCGGATCCGGGCGTGCGCAAGCGCTTTGGCGATCTCGGACAGGAAATCCCTCCGCGCGAGCAGCAGACACCGGAGGCGCTTTTCGTCCACCACAAGTCCGAGATCGACAAATGGTGGCCGATCATCAAGGCGTCCGGCCTCAAGGCAGAATGATGCACGGGGCCTGACGCATGCCGCGCCGGGCTCGCACCTACCGAATCGGCCTGATCTCCGATACGCACGGCCTGCTGCGGCCCGAGGCGGTCGAGTATCTCCGTGCCAGCGATTTCATCATCCACGCCGGAGACATCGGGCATCCGAGTGTGCTGGCGGAACTTGCCGAAATCGCTCCGGTCACGGCGGTGCGGGGAAACAACGATAGGTCAGTCTGGGCGTCGGGGATTCCCGTCACCGACGTGCTGGAAGTGGACTCGGTCGCGATCTACATCATTCACGATTTGGCCGAACTCGAAATCGATCCTACAGGCGGCGGATTTCACGCCGTCGTTGCAGGCCACTCCCATCGCCCGCCATCCGAAGTGCGCGATGGCGTGCTCTTCTGCAATCCCGGCAGCGCCGGGCCGCGCCGCTTCCGCCTGCCGGTATCCGTCGGTCGACTGTTGATCTCGGGTGGGGAGTTGACGGCCGAGCTTTGCGAGTTGAGGATAAGCGGGCGCGGCTGACGCCGCTGCGATCATCATCCGGGTCCGCATTCCCTCACCCCCGACCCCTCTCCCGGGGGGAGAGGGGAGATCGTGAGGAGAATCTATTGCGCGGTGAGGCCGCCGTCGAGGAGGAGCGTCTGCCCGGTAATGTAAGCGCCGGCGGGGCTCGCGAGGTAGCACACCGCGCCGGCAACATCCTCGCTGGTCGCGAAGCGGTGCAGCGGCACCCGCTTCAGCATCATTTCGCGATAGCCGGGCGTCTTGTAGAAAGTTGCGCGCGACGGAGTTTCCACCCTCCCGGGTGCGATGGCGTTGACGCGGATGCCGTGCTCGGCCCACTCGATCGCGAGCATGCGGGTCATCTGGATGATTCCACCCTTCGACGAGCCGTAGGCGATGCGATTCGGCATGCCGACGACGCCGTGCGTCGAGGCGATGTTGATGATCGCGCCGGGCCGCTTCGTCGCGACGAGATGACGGCCCATCTGCTGGCTCACGAAGAAGGTGCCGGTGAGGTTGGTCGCGATCACCGCGTCCCACTCCGCGGGCGTGATCTCCAGTGCGGATGTCGTGTTGGTGATGCCGGCGTTGTTGACCAGCAGGTCGAGCCGGCCGAAGCCATTCAGCACCGCGTTCATGGCGCGTTCGACACCGGTCTCGGACAGCACGTCGAGTTCCACCGGCAACGCGCGTGCCCCGGCGGCGGTGACCTGCGCGACGGTGTCGGCCAGCGCCTCGGGGCGGCGCGAGGAAAGCGCCACGTCGTAGCC
>JACQGN010000331.1 GCA_016199545.1 Betaproteobacteria bacterium
AAGGAGCTTGTCGCATCTCAAGTCCGACAAGCTCCTAGCCTCTGTCGTTTTGGAGAGGGAAGTCGGTCTGCGGGTTGCTCGGCCAGCGGAACTGCTCGGTACGCAGGCGCTCGCCGATACTGACCTTCCGCGATTGCATCCTGCCCTCGTAGGTCGCGCTGACGGTATACGTGCCGCTCGGCAACTTCGCCATGAAAAGCGGGCCCGGAGCCTCGTGCTCCAGGACAGTCCGTCCGCCGGCATCGCGGATCGCGACGTTCACGTCGGCCACATAGTTGCCCTCCACCAGCGTGAACACAAGCTTCAGATTGAATTCCCTCTCGCGCGCCTTGAGATCCTCCTGGGAGGAGGCGCCGACACCGCCTGATACGAATGACGCATGATGCTGCATTCCGCTCCGGTCCGCTGCGGGCGCAGCGCCTGGTCCAAACGAAGCGAGGAATACGAGAGTCGCACACAAAGCTCCGGTTCGATTCATCATCGATCTCCTTAAGGTTGTGGCCCCTCCCGTAAAGACCACGGTGAATGTTGAGAGTTGCGCGATCAAGTCATCACAAACAGTCGGCGGTTGGCGACACTTCCCATCGTGCGATCGGATACTTCACCTGCTGCGGCGCCGGCAGATGCTGTAGCCGTCGTTCCAACCCGCGGCGTAGTCGCTGTCTCGCTGAAAACGCCGCCCGTCCTTGCGCGGCGCGGGCGTGTGTGCTTGCTCACAACCGTCCGCATAGCCCTGCTTGAACGCGGCCGAAAACCCGGACAAATTCACCTGCGGCTGCGGCGCAGGTGATCGCGGCGGAGTCGCGCAACCGGCAACGAGCAAAACTGCCACCGTGATCGGCCCGACGGTGACTCGCATCTTTCTTCCTGTCATTCCTGCTCCGGGTGATATCGGTGGCCCGATAGCGCAAGCCACCTGACCCACCAGGCTCGAGGCGGTCCATCGCGAGCTGCGTGCCGCGGTCAGGGCTTGGAATGGCCTCTTGCGAGGCCCGGGGCACTGGCGCCGCCGCGTGCCGACACACCCGCGCCGGTGACGATTCCCCCGGCGCCGTGCCCGCGCGCACCTGCGCTGACGCCCACCCCGACACCACCGGCTGTGCCGCCCGCGTTCACGATGCCGCTGGCGCTGCCGCTCAACGCGCCTTTGCCATGTGCGTGTGAGGACTTGCTCCCCGTGGCGGTGGTTTGAGTGGTAGCGGAAGCGGCCGATGCCCGTGATCCCGCCACGGCTCCACTGCCCCTGCTGGTGGTCCCCGTCGCGTTCGCAATGACTTGCTGGTTCGCGCTCTTGAGAGCACTCACCACGTGGCCAAGTTTCACGCCTTGCGATTTGGCGATAACTCCCCAACCCTGGCCGCTCGCACGTTGCGTAAGCACCCCTTGCAGGCTGACGGTCTGGCCGCTAGCGGTGGTTATCGTGCCCCCCGTGAGCGCCGCCTGGATTTCCTGGGGCGTGGGGTCGCTGATGCCGTAACCCGCCAGCTGCTGCTTCGCCAGCGCGAGACTGATGAACACGTTCCCATGCCCCATCGGCCGCGTCGGAGGATCAAAAGTCAGCAGAGTGGTGCTCGCGGTGCCGCCGCTAGTCGTGGACGTCGAACTCAACGTGATCGGCGCGCCATTGCGCAGCCCCGTAACCAGGCTTTGCGCGTTCGCATCCGAGCCGGCAAACGCGCTGAACTCCGACGCGATTCGCGTCTGCACCACCGCCGGCCCGTGGCGCGCGCTCAAGGTATCGGTGCGCTGCGCCTCGGTCTGCAGCAGGACCGGGCTGTCGGCTGCGGCCGTGATAGCCGAAGCTCCCACTATCAGAACGGCTGTCAGAGTGCTGATCATTTTCCGTTTCATGGACCATCTCCTCAATCAACACAGATATGAAAGTCGCATCACTCTCGACCCGCGGATGCTGCCTTACGATGGCTCAAGATGCGCTCAGTTTGCAGAATGATTTCCGTTGCCGTTGCGCCGTCCATGAACAGGCCGTTACGCACCGACGCACGCATGCGGGTCGTACCCGGGGTAATCGCGTCGAGCTCGATTTCGATCTCGCGCTCGCTCGCCGTGGCCTTGATGAGTTCGCCATCCTTGGTTTTCTCCCGCGCGGCGACCTTGATGCCCATGTGATTCAAGCTGCTGATGGTTGCCGTACGCACCCGTGGCAGTGGCGCCGTGAACGTCTTGTAGGTGATGCCACTGAGCGTGTGCTGCACGCCGGTAGCCGTGCCCACGCCAAAAACCGTAAGCGAGAGCGGGTCGCAGGCAGCGAGCAGCACCGCCCCGAGCGTTGCCACGGACATCGCGACCGTTGTTCTCATATGTCCTCCCCGCGAGCGATCATCCGGCCGGCGCGACGATGCCGCGCTCGTCGACACGCACCTTCTGCCCGATGCTGTAGGCGGGATGCGCCGCTTCGTAGAAGGTACGGAGGGTTCCGTTTTCCATGCGCACGCGTACCTGGTAATTCACGCGCCGGTTCACATTCTTCTCGATTTCGTGTCCCGCGTAAGCTCCGGCGCCGGCCCCAACGACGGTCGCCGCCGTTCGCCCGCCGCCGCGGCCGACCTGGTTGCCGAGGATGCCGCCCACGACGGCGCCTCCAATCGCACCCAGGCCGCTGCCCTGGCCTTTCGACTCGACCGCACGGATCGTTTCGATGACGCCGCAGTTGCCGCAGCTTTGCGCCGCGAGCGGACCGGGTGTGCGCGCTTGCGGCCGGCTCGCCCGTCTGTCGGGGGCGGACGGCGCGGGCGCTTCAGCGCGCGTCGCCTCCGAACTCCCAGCCACGTTGTCGGCGACTTCCGGTTCGTTCTTTGAGAGCGCTTTGGGCAGATAACCTGTCATGGTGGCGATGCCGATCACGCTGAACAGGATCACCGCGATCGCGGCGATCAGCATGACCGGATACAGGATGCCGCCGCCCTTGCGCGGCGTGGTGGTACTTTGTTGAACGTCGTCAGTGGTTTCCATGCCGTTGCTCCTTGCTGCGGCGCCTCAACTCCTTCCGGCGCGCGACCGCGATCGCGCGCGCGACCCACATGGCGGCCTTGCGCCGCAAGGCCAGCCGGCCGGGGGCGATGTACGCCACCACGGGCGCGTCAGCCAGGCACTCAAATTCCCCGCCTGACACGTTTCTGGTTCCTTCATTCTCAGTGGTTTCCATGCTGTTGCTCCTTGCTGCGGCGCCTCAATTCCTTCCGGCGCGCGACCGCGATCGCGCGCGCGACCCACATGGCGCGCTTGCGCCGCAGCGCGATCCGGCCGGATGTCACGTACGCCAGCAGAGGCCCGTCCGTTAAGCGTTCGTATTCGACGTTAAACAAGCTCTTGATCTTTCCGTTCACGCCGACCTCCGGGGAATGAATCGTTCAACTTTTGACCAGCAGGCTGTTTCGCACGGCGGCTACGCCAGCAACTCCCGCCGCGATCTCGGCGGCCTGGCGCGCCTGTTCTCCGTCGTTAACGAATCCGGAGAGCAACACCGTGCCCCTGTAGGTTTCGACTTTTACGTCGAGCCCTTTGAGCCGCAGATCCTTCAGCAGCGCCGCCTTGACCTTGGCGGTAATTACGCTGTCGTCGAGATACTGCTCCACGCGCACGCGCTCATGGATCGCCTGTGCCTTGGCGAATTCGTCGGCGTCGAGCTTGCCGTCGCGGTTGTCGTCCGCCTCGCGAAACGCCTGTTCGAAATTCGGGAGTTTCCGTGTCTCGTCACGGTTCAGGTGACCGTCGCGATTCGTATCGAGGCGGGCGAACTCCGGACTCTCCGGCGGGCTCCTGCCGTCCGCAGCATCGCCCGCGGTTGTCGCGAATGCCGCCACCAGCAGCGTGGCGACCCAAGTTGCCGACCGTCGCTTGGCGTCCATCGCAGCCTCCTTTCGACCGGGCCCCCGAGCAGATGCCTGTAGCCGGGGCTCCCACCGATCATCGGAGCAATGCCCGTGCCAAGTTGGACTTTTCTTTTAAAAACAATCCATTGACGTCGTCCACCGCGCTCGCACTGTCGCCGCCGGGTAACGACATAGGATGCAGCGGCCCTATCGCCTTGTTTTGGCGGCAATCCTGCTGTCGCGGGACAACGACAGATGTGCGGCCCGGCGCGCCGGGCCGCGTCAAGCGGCGTTATTGCGCCGACCTGGACGCGGCCTTGAAGAGTTTGGGATCGAGCTGATGGCGTTGCAGGAGCTTGTAGAATTCCGTGCGATTGCGTTTGGCAAGCTTCGCGGCCTGCGTGACGTTGCCGTCGGTGATTTTCAGCAACTGCGCAAGATAATCGCGCTCGAACTTCCGGCGCGCATCCTCGAACGAGGCGAACCGGGTCTGCTGGTGGTGGATCGCCTGCTGCACGAACGACGGAGGAATGAGCGCGGTGGTGGCGAGCGCAACCGACTGCTCGACCACATTGTAGAGCTGGCGCACATTGCCGGGCCACGACGCGCCGACCAGAAGTTCCTGCGCCTCGGGCGCGAAACCCTTGACCGGTTTCTTGTATTTTTCCCTGAGCTCGGCCAGGAAATGGTTGGCGAGCAGCGGGATGTCCTCGCGCCGCTCCGCAAGCGACGGTAGCCGCAGGGTCACGACATTGAGCCGATAGAAAAGATCCTCGCGAAAATTGCCGGCCGCCATTTCCGCTTCGATGTCGCGATGGGTGGCCGAGATCACGCGCACGTCGACGTCGAAGGTCTGGTTCGAACCCACCGGCCGCACCTGCCGCTCCTGCAGCGCGCGCAGCAGCTTCACCTGCAGCACCGCCGGCATATCACCGATCTCGTCGAGCAGCAGCGTCCCTTTGTCGGCGGTCTGGAACAGGCCCCTGTGATCGCGGGTGGCGCCGGTGAACGAACCCTTGATGTGGCCGAACAGCTCGGACTCCAGCAGCTGCTCCGGGATGGCGCCGCAGTTGATGGCGACAAACGGGCGTTCACGCCGCGCGCTGGCATCGTGGATGGCGCGCGCAAGCAGCTCCTTGCCAGTGCCCGACTCACCGTAAATCAGCACGCTCGCGTCACTGTCGGCGACGAGACGCGCCTTCGCGAGCACGTCTTCCATGGCCGGATTGCGGGTGATGATGCTCCTGCGCCAGGCCTGGCCGTCCGATGCCAGGTCCGCCGCGCCGGTGCCGGCCCCTCCCGCCACGGCGAAAGCCCGCTCAATTTCACCAAGCAGCGCCTTGGCATCGAACGGCTTGGTGAGATAGCCGAACAACCCGCGCTTGACCGCCGACACGGCGTCCGGAATCGTGCCATGGGCGGTCAACACGATCACGGGCAGCATCGGATTCTCGCCGTGTATGGCGTCGAACAGCGCGATGCCGTCCATGTGACCCATCCTGAGGTCCGTCACCACCACTTGCGGCCGTGCGACGGCAAAGTGCGCGAGCGCCTGCTCGGCGCTTTCCGCCGTGGTCACGGTGTAGCCTGCGGCCGAGAGCCGGATCTGCATCAGCCGCAGCAGATCCGGATCGTCGTCCGCGACAAGTATGTTTCCACGCGTCGAGTTCATGGTCGCCATCAGTTCACCTCTTGCGCTCTATCAGGTTGCGCTCCATCGCCTTCAGTGCATCGAGCTTCTGCTGCATGCCGTGCACGCTTTTCTCGAGGCGGCGCTGTTCCTGCACGAACGTTTGCAGCAGAACTGCCAGCCCGTGCAGAGGCGAGTTCTGATTTCGGATCATCGGCTCCAGCAGGTCCAGCGCGCGGGCCACATCGTTCCATACCGTTTCCGGCAGCGACAGCACCATCGCCAGGCGCACGCGGTCGAAATCCGACCGCGTGCGCATGTAGGCGACGCGAACAGCCTCGTGTTCCCGGCCGAGCTCTACGCCTCCCAGTTTGCGCACCTGCCGGAAAAACTCAAGCAGCCGTTCGGACTCAGGAACCGGGGCGACGGGACGTACGGGCTCGGCGGTCGGGGGCGGAGCGGGCGCCTCCGGTTCAGCCGGCGTGACAGGGATCTCCGGTTCGGCCGGCCCGGCGGGAGGTTCTTCTTCCGGGGCCTTGAACACGGCACAACCGGCCATGGCGAGCATCAGCGCGCCGGAGACCACCGCTCGAATTGCGTTCACTGCGAACCCGCCGGCTGCGCGAGCGGCAATCGCACCCGCAACCTGGCGCCCCGTATCGCGGCATCGTCGACGACCTCCACGGTGCCCCCGTGTGCATGGACGTAATCCCTTACCACCGAGAGTCCGATTCCCGTGCCGTGCACCAGACCTTCAGCGGTGTGCCGGCCCTGGTAGAACGGGTCGAACATGCGGTCGCGGTCCTCGCGCGCGATACCCGGCCCCTCATCGGTGACCTCGAGATCGAGACCGGCACCGTCCGCCCGCGCCGCTGCCAGGACCCTGCTGCCTTGCGGCGAGAACCGGATTGCGTTGGACAACAGGTTATCGAGGATGATGCGCACTTTCTCGGAGTCAGCCGCAATGGTCACGTCCGGAGTATCCATTTCGAGTCGAACGCCCTTGGCGCGCAGGGCGAGCTTCTGGTCTTCGGCGACCCGCCTGAACACTTCCTTGACGGAGACGGGGCCCACCGTAAGCGCAGTCTTGTGAAACTGGCTGGCGCCGTACGACAGCAAGTCGTCGATCAGTTTCTGCAATTCTATACTGTTGTGGCGGATGATTTCCGCGATCTCCCGCTGCTCGGGCGACAGTTTTCCACCCACCTCATCGTTCAGCAGTTCCGTGCCCTCTCTCACGGCCGTCAACGGCGTCTTAAGTTCGTGCGACACCTGGCGCAGGAAACGGTTCTTCTGCTCCTCGAGCCAGAGCAGGCGGCCGCGCATCCATTCCAGGCGCGCGCCCAGGTCCTGAAGGTCCTGCGGACCGCCGACCACCACTTCGGCGCTGAACTCACCCGCGCCCAGGCGACGGATGGCATCATCGATCTGGCGGATTGGCCGTGCAATCAGCACGATGAATCCGACTACCAGAAACACCACCACCGGGATCAATGCCAGCAACTGCCACAGTACGATCTGCTGGGTCTGCGCCGCCGTGGTTCGCATGGTTTCGACCTCGCGGTCGATCATCTCGTTGCTGCGCCCGACGATGCCGCGCGCGCGCTCCGCAATCGCCACGAATCCCTCGACCGCTTTCACGAGCTGCGTCTGGTCCGCCTGCGGGTTCGCCAGAACCGAGAAAATTTCCGCCTCGCCCTGCATGATAGGGGCGAGAACCGCCTGCTGTTCCCCGCCGATCGGCAAGCGCGCGAGCCGGTCCGCGTTCGCCAGGAACTGGCCGCGGTTGAGGACATAGTTGTCGAGCAGTCCGCGGTCAGCGAGTATCACCATTTGCCGGGCACTGCGTTCCGTCGCGGTCAGGCTTTCCAGCAGACGCCGGCTGCTCTGCGTCGCCTGGACCGCCCGGTACACCGCTTCCTGGCTGCGATTGGCGAGTTGATCGATCGCGATCGCGTTGGTGATGAGCGCGATCACCAGCGGCAACGCAATCAGCGTGCAGCCGACCGCCAGCAGCTTGAGGAACGAGTTCGGATAGTAGGAACGCACTGGAGGTCACGCACCCGAATCCGCCGGGGATCAACTCGCGGCGAGGACAGCGATTTCGTCTGCCGGCGCGGCATGATGCCGCGCCTTTTCCTCGTACATCGTCATGTCGGCCAGGTGCAGCAGCGTCTCCGGTTCATCGAACTCGAACGGGCCCGTGCAGCACACGCCAATGCTCACGGCAAGGGAGCGGTCACGGCCCTGGAGCGCCTCCACGAAGCGGGCGCAAAACGCGTTCGCGCCGCCTGCGTCTACTCCCGGAAGTACGGCGCAGAACTCGTCGCCGCCGAGGCGCGCCAGAATGTCGTTCTCGCGGCTTGCCTCTCTCAGAACGTCGGCCAGCACGCCCAGCGCTTCATCGCCCTTCTGATGGCCGCGTGAGTCGTTCACGGCCTTGAAATCGTCGATGTCGATGTAGAGCACCGCGATCGGGGTCGAAGTCCGTTTGGCGCGCGCGAATTCGCGCCGCAGCGCCTCGGCGAAGGCGCGGCGGTTCAGCAGCCCGGTGAGCGCATCGTGCCGCGATAGCATTTCAAGCTCCCTCGTTCTTTCGGCGACCTTGTCTTCGAGGGTCCGTGCGTAACGGAGCGCACCCTCCTTGACGGTATCGATCTCGGACAACATGCTCTGAATGTAGGTGTCGAACACAAAGGCAGTGTCGAAGTACAGAAGTTTATCCAGCGCAGCACACGCCCGCGCCGCGCGTGCCGCGTCGGGCAGACTTGCCTCGATCGCAACATGCAGGATTGCGCGCAGCACACTGAGCGCGGAAAGGTAGTACTTCGGCTCGACGCCGATACGCTTGTGAACCAGCCCGATGCGCAGGCGATGGTTGACGTAGTCCTCGTCGTACACGCCCGAGAACAGGTCGTCGATATACCGCCTCTGTGCGATGCGCAGGCGCCGCATGGTCTCGCTGTCGCCGATGATGAGGGCGATGTCTTCGATCTCGACCTGCCGCCGGTAAAACTCGTCGACCACGGCATCGAGTTCACCCAGGACGTGCGGCCTGGCGTTCGTCAACGCCTCGGCGTCGGACGGCGTGAAGCCGAACAGCGCCTTGCGGCGCTCGATTTCGAATTCGTCAATGCGGGATTGCTGGAGCAGCGATTCCTCGGTTCTTTTTCCCATCGTTGGCACTTCCATAGGAGCGCACACGGCGAACTGCGGACAATTATCTTTGGCTCGATGCTCCCCGCAAGAACGAATGAACTTTTCTTGCGCCGACATCATATTCGGATTTGCGCCATAAGGCTGTGCAGTTCATCACGAAAATTCCCTTGTCACAACACTGTGCGATTCTTCACGCCACGACATCTGACCCCCGAACGGGTCAAAGGTTCGCGGCACACGGGCCGCGCGAGCGCATCGCCGCGCGGCGGGAACGCGAGGGCGTCAGGCGGGCAGCGCGAGCGCACAAAGCACAGCCTCGTGCAGCAAACCGTTCGAGCTCACGAAATTGCCTGCATAGATAGTGCGCTCCCCCGCAAGACTGGTTGCGCGGCCGCCCGCCTCCTCGACGATGACCAGCAGCGGCGCGATGTCCCAGGGTGCAATGCCAAAGTCCACCGCAACATCACCGGCACCCTCCGCGACAAGCACGTCCTGGTAGAAATCGCCAAACCCGCGGCTGCGCCCGGCTCGCATGGCGAGAGCGACCACTGCATTGCGCCGCGTCGTCATCGCGGCCAGTCCGGCATGAAACAGTTGGGCCTCTTCCAGTCGTGCGACCTGCGACACCTGTATGCGCTGCCCGTTGCGAAGCGCGCCGCCTCCGCGCACCGCGCTCCAGCGCGTTCCGAGCGCCGGTGCGCTCACCATGCCTGCCACGATCTCGCCGCGGTCCTCGATTGCAAGCAGGGTAGCGAAGATCGGAATGCCGCGCACAAAATTCTGCGTGGCGTCGATCGGATCGATGATCAGGCGGGCGCGGGATGCGCCGTTCGTTTCTCCATATTCCTCGCCGAGCACGCCGAGTTCCGGATGGCGATCGCCGATGATGCGGCGCGCGGCCTGCTCGATCTCGCGATCGGCCTGCGTCACCGGACTGACATCGTGTTTGTTCTCGACCCGCAGCGCGGGGTTGCGGAAATGATGCAACGCGATTCCATCAGCCGCTGCGGCGATCTGCGTCAGCAGTTCCCGCCAGTCTTCGTGTGCCATCGTTGGCGCGAACCTATGCAAAACCGCAGCTGCGGCGCCGGTTCCGCCAGTATGCCACGTCCGGCGACGACTCCCGTCGGCTGCTTTGCGCCGGACGCGTGAGAACGCGGTCGCGTCCGTTGTACTTGGCTTCGTACAATAGCCTGTCTGCCTCATGCAGGAGGGCATCCGCGCTTGTGGCCTGATGCCCAACATCCGGCACTCGCCTGAGCCAGGCCACTGGTTCCTGCACATCCCCCTCCTCGTGACATGCGCGGCCCGATTCGCGCCCGACTTGGCGATCGAATCGACGCCGACGCCTCGCCTGCCTCGTATCGTGAACATGTTTTAGGATTCTAGCAGCCTGTCGGACTTGGCATGCGACAGGCTGCTAACAGAACGGAATCCGGCATCCGGTTGATCGCATGTCGCGCGCGCCGATACCGGTCCAAGATGCGGAAAGCTGGAACCGGCGGAACCTCTGCACTCGCGGCTAGGTGCGCCAGATTCTGAGAGTAGTGATTTCTTCGTCGCGCTCGTTCAACTCCCAGACCACCAAGGCTATGGCCTCCGACATGAGCAGGCCGAGTACTGATGTGCTCTTCCGGTACCAGATCGCGGTGAACGCCGTTTCCTGCCGCTGCAGATCAATCAATCTCAACCCGCTCGCGCGCAGTTTCAGGATCGCCTTTACGTAGCTGGTGTTCCCCTTGAGGTGCTGTTCTTCGGTGGGTGGCCGACACATGATGCGCCGCATGATCCGCAATCGCCTGGCGACGGGAATGGCGTCCATGTGCCGCCTGTCCTTCTCGGTGATGGCGATCGAAATCGACCGCGCTCTGAGCCCGTCCAGCATGTGATCTCACTCCGCGGCAAACGAAAGACCGTTCGCCGCTGCGGGGCCCGGAAGAATCAGGCGCGCTTGAGAGCTCTCGGTGTTCCGTGCTCGCTGGCGGGCGCATCCGGATTGATCTTCATGGCCTCGTTCAGGTTTTGAAAGGTGTCCTGGATGAGGCGGACCAGTTCGGTCTGCGCCGCGGCGGTCACTTCCAGGCATTGGCACGACAGGTCGAGGATGTTCTGCAACTGCCGGTCGTTGCATTCATTGTGTTCGGCCCGGCTGCGCACGGGGGCGGCCGCATCGCCAGAAACGGATTTCAGCGTTCCGCTCCCATTTCCAGCCATCGCCATTGCGACCTTCAACTGGCGCCTGACCAGCTCTGCGGCGTCCTCGATGGATCGCGCCGCCAGGCTCATCGAGGCCTGCAGATTGGCCTTGCTCGCATCGATCAGGTATTCAGGCGATCGGAACATGTCAGTTCTCCCGTAAACCAGCAGTGTCCAGGCGAACGCAGGCCGCGCGCATCAGGCGGAATTGCGCCGACATCATCACGTTTCGGCGAGCTTCTGGTTCTTGGCCTCGATGGTCCTGATCAGGCCGTCGATGCCCGAGCGGCCGATCTCCGCCGCGAACGAAGCGCGGTAGTTGGTCACGAGGCTGAGATTCTCCACCACGACGTCATACACTTTCCAGCCGCTGGCCGTGCGCTTCATGCGGTAATCGATGGCGACCGGCTGCTTGCCGGATCGCTTCGCCGTCGTCTTGACGGTGACATCATCCTGCGCCGGCTTGACCTGCGCCGGCTTCACCTCGACCGTCGCGTTGGCCACGGCGGACTGATTCAGCGCCGCGGTGTAGGTACTGACGAGCAGTCCGCGGAATGCGTTCTCCAGTCTCTTCTGCTGATCCTGACTCGCCTCGCGCCATGCCTTGCCCACCGCAAGCTGCGTCATCGTGCGGAAATCGAAATGCGGCAGTACTTTCTTTTCGGCCAGATCCTGCAGCGTGCGTTTGTCCTTGTTCTGCTTGATGACGGACAGCACTTCCTCAACATTGGTCTTTACCAACGCGTCCGGCGCTACCTCTGCCGCCTGCACGGCAAACGCCGCCGCCAGAACAAATACGCCCACTGCTTGTGCAACGGTCAACATGATTGGTCTCCTGTGTTCGAAGTCGCGGTCGTCATTCGCATCCCATCTGGCTGCCGATCACGGCACCTGTTCCGGCGCCTACCGCGGTCGCCGCCGTGCGCCCCGAGCCCCTTCCAACCTGCGAGCCGAGCAGTCCGCCCGCAAGCCCGCCGATCACGGCCCCG
Source organism: Betaproteobacteria bacterium (assembly GCA_016199545.1). Taxonomy (GTDB): domain Bacteria; phylum Pseudomonadota; class Gammaproteobacteria; order Burkholderiales; family SG8-41; genus DSOT01. The sequence continues at coordinate 11,805 of JACQGN010000331.1, forward strand.
CCATAGTTGGGCTGAGCACAGCCCACATGCTGACTCGGGTAGCTGGCACAACCCGCCAGAATGCCCAAGGTGATTGCAACGGTTAATGCCTTGCTGCGGGATATCATCGTGTCGTTCCTCTTTCCGGTAATCCCGGTGCCCGCATTGGCGCAACGACCATGCCAGTCCGGCTTTCCCTCTGAAAATCATGGAGTTGTCCTGTTCGCCGATGCCTCTTGCCGAAGCGAAACTGTTGCCACAGGACGACATGCGGCGATATCGGCCCGCCGAATGCCCATCGTTTCAAGCGCTTCGTTTGTCTCAGGACCCCGACACGGAGGATGCGCCGGGTTATCGGGTCGCGGCCGCTGCGGCGGGCGCAGGCAAAGTACGGCGTCTGTCGGGCGGACCCGTCGATTCCGCGCAAGACTGTGCGCGGCCGGCGCGGCGCTGCGGATGACCCGGCTTGCGCGCCCGATCAGCCCTGCGCGAGCTTCCGGTTCTTGTCGTCTATGGTTTTGATCAGCCCGTCGATTCCGGAGCGCGTAATCTCGGATGCGAACGAGCCGCGGTAGTTGGTCACCAGGCTCAGGTTTTCCACCACCACGTCGTAAACCTTCCAGTCGCCCGTGCCGAGTGCCATACGGTAGTCGATCGCGATGGATTGCCGCCCGGGCTCCTTCACCAACGTCCGCACCGTGACGTCATCCTGGCCTGCCTTCACCCCGACCGGTCTTACCTCAACGGTCTGGTTCGCGTTGGCGCTCTGGCTGAGCGCGGTGACGTAAGTGCTCACGAGCAGCGAGCGAAAGCCGTTTTCGAGCGCTTTCTTCTGCGACTCGCTCGCCTCGCGCCAGTGCCTGCCGACCGCGAGGCGGGTCATCGCCACGAAGTCGAAATGCGGCAGCACCTTCTTCTCGGCGAGATCGTGAAGCGTCTGCCGGTCCTTGTTCTGCTTGATGACGTCAAGCACTTCATTGACCGTCGTTCTCACCAGCGCGTCTGGCGCGGTCTGGGCCTGCGCTGCAAACGGCAGTAAAAGCAGGAGACATCCTGCAATACGTGCCATGGTTGTCATGAGCGTGTTCCTTTGTCAGAGGTTACGACCGCCACGCCGGTCGCCACGGAATCGACACTTTACATCGATTCCTCAATTCCGGTCATGATTGCCTCCGCGAGAACCGGATCCCACGGGCTTTGCTATGATGGGCCAGGAGTGTGTCGGACGTTGTCCCGACACACTCCTTACGCAAAACCGCCCGCAAACAAACGGTACAATTGCTGTGGAAATACGTGAATTCGTCCCCGCCGGTGTCCTTATTGGCGGCCCAAGAAAGTTTTTACACCCCGCCTCGTTGCAAGTCTGCGGGCAGTTTTACATGCAGCAGCCTGTCCGACTTCAGGCTCCGACAGGCTGCTGCATGCAAGAAGGGCATGCCATGAAGTTGATGCGCTACAGCCGCAAACACGAACCGGCCGCGCTTTCCCGGCTCGGGGTCATGATCGGGGTGGACCGGGTCGCCGACCTGCACGAGGGTTACTCGCTGTATCTGCTCGAGGAAGCAAGGAATCCGAGGGGGCGCGAACTGGCAGCGATCTACATGCCGCCGTATATCGCCCAATTTCTGCACATGGGAGAACCGGCCTGGCTTGCGCTGGGCGACGCCTATGCCTACCTCGATCGCCTCGCCGCAAGCGCGCCCGATGCGACCGGCATGGACGGCAGGAAGATTTTCACCTCGCTCCCGGAATGCCGGCTCTATGCCCCCGTGCACCCGGGAAAGCTGATCGCGATCGGGCGCAATTACCATGAATACACCAAGCATCCGGGCAGACAGGCCGGCAGGGTACCGGCGGCATTCGTCAAGACGCTGTCCGCGATTACGGGCCCCGGGCGTGACATTCTGAAACCTCCGCGGGTCCACGAACTCGATTGTGAAACCGAGCTTGCGATCGTGATCGGCAAACGCTGCAAGCACGTGCGCGAAGAGGACGCCTACGATGTGGTGGCGGGCTACACCATCGTCAACGACGTCACCGCGCGCGACGTGGGCAGGACCGAACGTGAAGGCGGGAACCTGTTTCTTGCCAAGAGCTACGATACCTTTTCACCGATGGGGCCATGGATGGTGACGCGCGACGCGATTCCGGAGCCGATGCACCTGCGCATCCAAACCCGCGTCAACGGCGAAAATCGCCAGGACGGCAACACGAGCGACATGATCTGGTCGATACCCAGATTGATCGCCTACCTGTCGCAGATCACGCTGATGCCGGGCGACATCATCACCACCGGCTCGCCGGGCGGCGGGGGACTCGCCAATCCGGAGTGGTATCTCAGGACCGGCGATGTCATCGAATCGGAAATCGAGGGCATTGGCGTGCTCAGGAACGCGGTGGTCGATGCGCCAGCCGTGTAGATCCGGGAGAGCGGGAGGGCGTAAGAGCGGTAGATGGAGAAAACCGTTCCCTTCCCGACCTCCCGACCTCCCGACCTCCCGCTAGCGCTGTCCCGCCAACTCCGCAAGCATTCGCGAAAGTCCCGAAGTCACGCGGGCGAGCTTGTCGTAATCGACCTTGTCCGGCGTGTCCTGCGCGGTGTGGTAATCCGGATATCGGAACGGCGCGGTGTCGGTCACCATTACCGCCGGATAGCCTTCCTGCCAGAAAGACCAGTGATCGGACCAGTCCACGCCCGGAAGGATAGCGGGCGCCGCAGCACCTTCGGACGGAAATTCGGCGTGACGGCGGAAAGACGCGATCACCTCGTGCAGCAGCGGCCGCGACCGGAGGTTCGACACGAAAGCGATGAAGTTGCCGGTGTCCGGATAGAAGAAGCCCAGGGGAAACGGGTAGCGCTGGCTGCCCCGTCGATCCGAGTAGTAGCCGAGTGTTTCGAGCGAGAACATCGCGACGATATTCTCCCTCCGTTCCTTCGCGCGCGCCGCGTAAGCGCGGCTGCCCATCTCCGCAGTCTTGTAGAACGGCGGCTCTTCGTTGACGAACAGCACAAAGCGCAGCGTGCGCCCCGGCCGATGGTCCCGGAAAAGCCGCGCAAGTTCCACTACCGCCGCGACGCCCGAACCATTGTCGTTGCCGCCCGGCGCGCCGAACACCGAATCGTAGTGCGCGCCGACGACGATGATCTCTGCCGCGCGCGCCGCGCCCTTCACTTCGACCTCGACGTTGCGCACTTCGCCAGCAGCCGCCGCGAAGCGCTGCGTCTCAACGCTGTGGCCGAAACTCGCGAGCGTGCGCTCGATGTAGCGCGCCGCGGCCTCGAGTTCCGCGAAGTGAAAGACATTGTGCTCACGCGTGGCGATCGCCGCGACGTGACGCCGCAGGTTGTCGCGCAGTTCGGCTTGTGCGGGCGTGAGCGGCTTGAGCGCGCCGGAGTGCGATTTCCCAGGCACCGAGATCATGTACCACAGGAGACAGGCGATGCCAGCAGCGAGCAGTATCCAGAACGCCATGCGAGTCTTCCAGTGCAAGAGCGTGACTGGTGACCGGTGACCGGAGTTAGCCGCGCCCGTCACGCCTCGCCACGTTCAGATGACAGATGCGATCTCCAGTTCCGCGGCGAGCTGATTGAGGCTCGCGAGCAGCGCGGGCGGCAGCGGTATGCCGTTTTCCAGACGGTCGAGGCGGGCAGCGACGGTGCCGTCGCCTGGAATCCGGATGTGGTCCACGCCCGGCAGAGGGCGGGAATTGCGAATGTCCTGCACCAGCGCATCCACGCTGGCCTTGAATCGCGCCACCGGCAGGAAGTTCTCGATGTTGATCGCGACGATCACGTGTCCGGTGTTGGTCGGCGTGGTGTCGTCAGCGTTGAAATCGACCACGTCCTTGCCCATTGCCGCGCCGTTGAGCGTGCCGGCGAGCAGACCGAAGACCAGGGCGAGGCCGTAACCCTTGTAGCCGCCGATCGGCAGGAGAAAGCCCTCGTTGGCACGCTTCGGATCGGTGAGCGGGCGGCCCTCGCGGTCCATCATCCAGCCTTCAGGCATGCTCTCGCCTCGCTGCGCCTTGGTCTTGACCTTGCCGTAGGCCGCCACCGTGGTCGCCATGTCGAGCACCACGTTGAGTTCCTCGCCCGCGGGTATGGCAACAGCAATCGGGTTGGTCGAAAGCAGCATGTCGATGCCGCCCCAAGGGGGAAGATGATTCGCGTTGCCCACGGCTAGGTAGAGTCCGATCATGTCGTGTTCGAGCGCCATGCCCGCGTAGAGCGACGCCGGGCCGGCATGGTTGCTCGACCTCACCCCGACCCACGCCACACCCGCGTCGCCCGCCTTAGCGATCGCCCTCTCTGTCGCATAGCGCATCACGAGATGACCCATGCCATTGTCGCCGTCGACGAGCGCCATGCCCGGCGTTTCACGCACGACACGGATGTAGGGCCTGGTGTTCACCGCACCGCCCTTGATGCGGCGTACGTACTGTGGCAGCCGGAATACCCCGTGGCCCTCCGAGCCCTGCACGTCGGCGCGCGTCATGAGTTCACCGATGATCCTGGCGTCCGCGGCCGGGATATCCACCGCTTCCAGCGCGCGCGCAATGAATGCTTCGAGTTGCGGTACGGAAACCCGCATCGATTCAGCCATGGCTCCTCCTTCTCCTCACGCCTCCCGCCTCACTCCATGTTCTTCGAGTTCCACCAGCGCGCCCAGAAAATCCTTCGGATGCACAAAGGCGATGCGCTCGCCGTGAACGTTGAACTGCGGTTTTCCTTCGCCCAGCACGCGCGCGCCCTTGCCGGAAATGTCCGAGCACATTGCTTCCACGCTGTCCACGGCGAAGCAGACATGATGGATGCCGCCGTTCGGATTGCGTTCGAGAAACTTCGAAACCGGTGAATCGGGGCGCGACGGCTCCATCAACTCGATCTTCGCGTTGCCGAGTTCGACGCAGGCGAGCCGCACGCCCTGCTGCTCGTTGATGCTCGCCTCGCCGACACTCAATCCGTAAATCGCCTTGAGCCGGCTCGCCGCGGTGTCGAGGCTCGGGACGACAATGGATACGTGACTCAGCCCGGTGATCATGCCGCTCTCCTGTCGAAACGCGTGACTGGCGAATGGTGAATGGTGAATGG